>CAZMEA010000148.1:0-6285 GCA_964565135.1 uncultured Woeseiaceae bacterium | reverse complement strand
ATCGGCTTGTTCGCCGTCAACATGATCATGAAAGAGGCGAGCATGTCCCGCTATCCGGAGTGGGCAGCCTACAAGCAGCGAAGCTGGTGGCTCGTGCCGTTTGTCCTCTAGCTCTGTCCGGGCCGAGCCGCCAGGCGCCCCGAGGCGGCTAGAATCGTCGGTACGAAGTTTCGAGGCACCGACATGCGTTACCTGCTGTTGCTGACCGGCTTGCTATCCGGCATCGCGCTTGCACAGACCCAGCCTGCCCTGCCCGGCCAGGCAGGCGCAGAGATTTTCCGCTGCCCGCAAGCAGACGGTACTACGTCGTTTCAAGGCACGCCGTGTGAAGGAGCCACTGAGCCCGACAACGCGACGCCCAATGGGACCGAGAAGGGGGACGCTGCAGATTCAACCTCCGATCGGGGTGCCTTCGATTTCGTCAATCCTTTTGATGCGCCCGCAGAGGCTTCTTCGGATGAAGTGTCGCCGACGTCGCAGGCGCCGCTGTCGGCGAACCGCGCTGAATGCGAGAAGCAGGCGCGAGATGCCATAGACGCGATCGATCTCGAGATGCGCTCGGGCTATACCAAAGCGGAGGGCGACGCGTACCTTGCCGAATTGCTTGAACTTACGCGCGCGCTTCGCGCATGCAAGACACTATGAGACCGGCCGCTGATCGACAACCTCGGTTCAATCAGGCAATCCGGGTTGAGTGTTTTCGACAATGTCCTTGCTAGTCCGAATCCTCAATGCCCTGTCTCGCCCACGGAATCAGCTTCAGACGCTCGTAGGAAATCGGCTCACCGGATGTTTCACTGAATCCGTAGCGGCCGTTTTCGAGCCTTAGCAACGCGGCATCGATTTCCCGCACGGTCTCGCCATGCTGCTCAATCAGCGTCGCCGCACGCCGCTGCATTTCGTAGAGACTGGCTGAATCCGCGACATCAAGGATGGCGCAGTCGTGCTTTGTGCCCGTCACATCGCGAAGGGATGCGATCAGCTTCTCCAACTCTTTGCGCTTTGCGGCGAGCAGCCCCGAAAGCTCCCGGATCTGGTCCTGTGACAAATGGGGTTCAGTCATGTCGTATCGATCGTCGTTCGTACGCCGATTGAGTCCATCGCCGGCGGGTTTGTGTGATCATACCCGTGCAGGAGATCGGGAGAAGGCCGATGGCGGAGTCCAGGGCGTCATCCAACAATAAGAACAAGCACGCCCGGCGATCGCCGTGGCCGGACATCGACGACGGGGAGATTACGTTTCTCCTGGACGCCCGCGACGAATTTGAAGCAGGCTTGCTGCGTGACTGGGTTGAGGCGAAAACGCCGCGGTCCAAAAGCGTACCCGAAGCCACATTCCTGCCACTACCGCGCGACGGCGTGAACGCTCACCTGCAGGATCTCGACTCCGACGCCGGCAAGCAGTGGATGCAGCCACTGCGGATCGCCTGGCTCCCGCCTTCGCACACGGCCGATCGGCGATCGTTCCTCAATTCGCTGCTTGGCCGATTCGCGGAACCGGGCCGCACGCGTCGACGCTGGCTGGCCAAGTACCAGCCCGAACGGCTGGCCTACATCGTTGGCGACGGCGCCTGGCTGCACGAACTCCGCGACCGACTGATCGGCAGCGGCGACTCAGCAGACGACGAAGAGCTCGCGGAGTTCGTTACCAACCAGGCCCTGATCGCACTGGAACGGACCGAACGCAGCGTCCGCGGCGCGCGGTACAAGGTGCCGCGCATTCGCCACAGCGACGTGTTCGCCAACAGGGAGTATCGGGCCTTTATCGCCAACACCGCCCAGCAGCGCGATCGCACGACGCAGGACGTGCTGGGCGAGGCTGTGGGTTACCTGCGCGAGATGGCGGCCATGCAGACGCCGTTTACCCTGGACACGATCAACGGACTTTACCGGGTTGCGTGCCGCAGTCACCACGACGCCGAAATCAACGTGGATCAGTCGCAACTCGAAGTCGTTACCGAGACCCTCGGCACGCGGCCTGTCGTATTTCTGATCAGCCACAAGTCGATGCTCGATACCGCGGCGCTGTCACTGGTGCTGTTCGATGCCGACCTGCCGTTACCGCTGACGTTTGGCGGCATCAACCTGAACACCCCGGGACTCGGCGCCCTCGCCCGTCGCAGCGGCATCATCTTCCTGCGCCGCTCGTTTCAGGACAACGAAATTTACAAAGCCACGTTCAGACGCTACATCGACTACCTGATCGAGAAGCGTTTCTCGCTGCTCTGGGCGCTGGAAGGTACCCGATCGCGAACCGGCAAGCTGATGCCGCCGCGATTCGGCCTGTTCAACTACGTCGTGGAGTCAATTCTTCGAACGAAGCTGTTCGACGTCACGTTCATTCCTGTCAGCGTTGCCTACGACCAGATCACCGAGGTCGAGGACTACTCGATCGAACAGCGGGGGCAGAAGAAGAAGCCCGAGGGTATTACCTGGCCATTGAAGTTTCTGAAGGGTGGGAAGTCGCGTGGCCAGATTCACCTGCGATTCGGCGAATCACTCACACTGCGCGACCTGACGGAGGCCGGCGAACTGGAAGCCGGCATCGATGCAGAGCGCAAACGCGTCCTGGTGCCGACGCTGGCATTCGAAGTCGCGGTCCGCATGAATGCAGCGACGCCGATTACTGCGACGGCCATCGTGACCCTGATACTGCTCGGCAGTGGTAACAGGGCACTGACGCTCTCACAAATCATGAGATTGGCCGGGATCGTCAGCGAGCTGGTCCAGCAACGGAAACTGGAGATCGTCGGTCGTTCGGACTTCGACGATGAGGATTCGCTCCGGGCCACGCTGGCGGAACTGCATGAGACGGAGGTCGTCGCGTATCGCGATGAGGGCACCGAAAGACTGTACGCGATCGCAGACGATCAACACCTCAACGCCGCCTACTACCGCAACACCGCAATCCACTACTTTATTCTCGACGCCTTCGTGGAGATCGCACTGCTCGAGGCGTCAGCCGACACGGTCGATCCCCGTGAGGCAGTGTTCAGGAAAGCAGGTGAGCTGCGTGAACTGTTCAAGTTCGAGTTCTACCTGCCACGCCGGGCCGAGTACCGCGCAGAGATCGAACGGTACCTGGATGACCGGTTCCAAGACTGGCAGGAACTCGTTTCCGGTGACGAAGCCGGGTTGCTCTCAGCCTTCGAAAGTATCCAGCCACTGGTTGCACACGGCGTGCTCCGGTCGTTTGTGGACGCCTACCGGATCGTCGCAAACGTCATTGCTGCGGAAGACGATGATGAAATCGACGACGAAGCGGAGATCATCGCCAAGTGCCTGAAGACCGGCAAACAGCAGTTGCTACAGGGCCGGATCTTCTCGGCAGAATCGATCTCCAAATCGCTCTATTCAACCGCATACAAGCTGGCGAATTACAGGGGGTTGCTCGAAGCAGGACAGGGCGATGCACGGCGGGCGCTGCTTGCTGAGTTTCGAAACATTACGACGCGACTGGATCAGATCCTGCAGATCACGCTGGCGCGAGCCGAGGACGACTGAACGCATGACCGCGACCGGCCGAAGCCGCAGCCATCGCGCATGGACGTAGCCACCCTCGATTCACTCCGGATTTCTTTGCCGCCGGCCGGCCAGGCCGGTCTCGCGATCGCACTGACGATCATCATGTTCAGTGTCGCGCTCGGCCTGTCGATTCGGGACTTCGCCTTCATCAGGACGGAGCCGGTGACGTTTGCGGCCGGCGCACTCGCGCAGCTGATCGGGCTGCCCTTGCTGACACTGGGGCTGTTGAATCTGCTGACGCCGCCACCGTCCATTGCCCTCGGCATGATTGTGGTCGCGTGTTGTCCTGGCGGCTCGGTATCGAATCTCCTGACCTTCCTGGGCAGGGGGAACCTCGGCTACTCGGTAGCGCTGACGGCAACATCGAGCACGCTGGCGGCCATAGTCACACCGGCGTCGATACTGTTCTGGTCACATCGCTACGCGCCGACCGCCTCCCTCCTGCAGTCGATCGACGTGAGCCCGATGCTGTTCCTGGTCCAGACAATAGCGCTCCTCGGGGTGCCCCTTCTCGCCGGCATGATTGTGGCAGCGCGCGCACCGGACGTTGCACGGCGGCTTCGCGCTCTCACGACCCCCATGGGTGCATTGGTGCTGATCGGAACTATCGTCTACGGCAGCGTTCTGTTCCTGCCGATCCTGTATGCGTCGGCCGCGATGCTGATCGGCATCGCCGCCCTGCACAATGGTCTTGCATTCGCGCTCGGTCTCGGCACTGGCGCGCTCGTCGGCGCAGACGGACCGACGCGGCGCGCGCTGACCTTTGAAATCGGCATCCAGAATTCGGGGCTGGCCATCGTCATTCTGATCGCCCAGCTTGAAGGCCTCGGCGGCGCCGCGGCCATTGCCGCGACCTGGGGCATATGGCATCTGATCGCGGGCGGACTTATCGTAGCGGGTCTTCGCATGATTGACCGAACGGGAGCGCAATAATGAGCTATGACCTCGTCATCACCGGCGGTCGACTGATCGATGGCAGTGGCAACGATCCCTTCGAAGCCGACATCGGAATTCGCGATGGTCGTATCGCAGAAATCGGGAACTGCGGAAACGCGGAGCAGACGATCGACGCCGACGGCGCCATCGTCACGCCCGGCTTCATCGATCTGCACACGCACTACGACGGACAGGTCAGCTGGGATGAAGAACTGCGCCCGTCGGTCAACTTCGGCGTCACTACCGCAATTCTCGGTAACTGCGGGGTCGGTTTTGCGCCCATGCGTAAGGGCTCCGAGGATGCGCTGATCAGCCTCATGGAAGGCGTCGAGGATATCCCGGGCACTGCGTTACACGAGGGCATACGCTGGGGATGGGAATCGTTCCCGGAATATATGGACGCCATCGACAGCATCCCGCACACGATCGATTTCGGCGTCATGGCCGTCCACGACCCTCTGCGCATGTACGTCATGGGTGAACGCGCGGGCTTTGACGAGGCAGCAACGCCGGACGATATTGCAGCGATGCGGGACCTGGTTGCCGAGGCGATGGATGCCGGTGCCGCCGGCTTCTCGACGGGGCGCACGGACGTGCACCGGACAACCGCCGGCGACTGGACGCCGTCTTCCGAGGCGTCAGCCGACGAGCTCGAAGGTATTGCCGCTGCACTTCGCGGCCGCCAACGCGGTGTCCTGCAGGCCGTCAGCGATTTCAATCTCGAGCGAGAGGGCGATCACTTCGACGACGAGTTCAAAGCCATCGAGGCGTTCGCCAGATCCGGTGGAAGACCGTGTTCAATCTCGCTGATGCAACGCGACCTCGCCCCGGATCAGTGGCGCCGAATACTCACCGAAACCGAACGACTGAACAGCGACGGCGTGGATTTTCGTGTGCAGGTCGCGCCTCGGGCTATCGGTGTATTCAGCGGCTTGCAATGCACGTTTCATCCGGTGATCGCGCAACCTGCATACCTGTCCGTCATGGATAAGCCGCTCGAGGAACGGATAGCCATTATGCGCGATCCCGAATTCAAACGGATATGCCTGGCCGATGCGCCGATAAAGCTGGCCGGTAAAGGTACGTCTGTACCGCCCATCGTCGACCGGATTATCGGGGACATCGAGAACGTAGCCTTCAAGCTCTTCCGCCTCGGCGAGAAACCCAACTACGAACAACGTGCCGATCAGTCGCTCGGTGCAGAGGCGCAGCGCGACGGCGTGCCCGTCATGGACAAGCTCTATGACGTTTGCCTGGAGCTCGACGGCAGGCAGCTCATCTATTTTCCAATCTATAACTACACAGACTTCAACTACGACAACGTGCACACGATGCTTACACACCCCAACGCGATGCTCGGGCTTTCCGATGGCGGCGCGCATGTAGGCACAATCTGCGACGCAAGCTTTCCGGTGTATTTCCTGAGCCATTGGACTCGCGACCGACAGCACGACCGTATCGGCCTTGCTCGTGCCGTGCAGATGCTAGCGGCGGATCCCGCTGACTATCTCGGGCTTGCCGATCGAGGACGGCTAACAGTCGGACGACGCGCAGACATCAACGTCATTGACTACGACGCGTTGTCGCTGGACGCACCACAGATGATTCAGGACCTGCCGGCCGGCGGACAGCGGCTGATGCAATCAGCAAAGGGTTTCCGCGCGACGCTGGTGAACGGTGAAATTGTTGTGCAGGACGACCATGTAACGGCGGCGCGACCAGGTCGGTTGGTTCGCTTCAACCAGTCGATTAACGTCGTCGCCTGAACATCACTTGTTCGTGAGCCAGACGGTCTGATACGGCCGCAGCTCCAGTTCCGTCTGC
>CAZMEA010000147.1:0-6307 GCA_964565135.1 uncultured Woeseiaceae bacterium | reverse complement strand
TGCGTGACAGGGGTGACGACACTCGCTTCGGCTACAACCTCGGCCCGTCAACGTGGAAACAGTTCTTATTCCCGGCGCGAGAGGAAATCTTTCGCTACGCGAACGGCGAGATCGAAGACCTCGAGAGCGAAAAACCGGCAATGGCGTTTATCGGTGTTCGCGCCTGCGAGCTCGCTGCGATTGGCATACAGGACACGGTCTTCTGTGGCGGCGGTTTCAAGGAACGGCATTACGCTGCGCGAAGAGAAAGCTGCTTTATCGTTGCCGTCGACTGTTCCCAGGCGGCCGCGACCTGCTTCTGCCACTCAAGCGACGACGGACCGGCCGTTGGCGATGGGGCCGATGTCATCATCACGGAATTCTTTCTGGAAGATTCGGTGCGCTACCTGGTACGTGGCGCGACCGGGCGTGGCGTTGCCCTGGTCGAGTCCATTGGCGGCACGACCGCAACGGAAGAATCGATAGCGCGGGCAAAGGCGGCGGTCGACGAGACCAGATCACTTATGCGTCGCGAGCTGCCGCGAGATGGCCTGCGCGACACCCTGTTCGCTGCCCTGGAGCACCCGCACTGGCAAACGGTTGCCGAACGCTGCCTGTCCTGTGGCAACTGCACGCAGGTCTGCCCCACCTGTTTCTGCTCAGCGCATGCCGAGGAAACCGACCCTGTCAGCCTCGAGGCGACGCGCGTGAGGCGCTGGGATTCCTGTTTCACGCAGGGTCACAGTTTCGTCCACGGCGGCCCGATGCACGGCAGCATCGCGTCCAGGTATCGGCAGTGGTTGACGCACAAGCTCGCGAGCTGGGAAGACCAGTTTGGCCGTTCCGGCTGCACGGGTTGTGGTCGCTGCGTCACCTGGTGTCCGGTCGGAATCGACATCACCGAGGAGGTCCGCGTGCTGGGAGACGAATCATGAAAGACATCCGCGCAGAGCTTGCCGAGCATCCGTTCTTTGCCGGGCTGGCCGACGACTATCTCGACACGATTGCCGGTTGCGGCAGAAACGACGTCTTCCCGCCCGGCACGGAAATCGCTCGCGAGGGCACATCGGCGGATTACTTCTACCTCATACGCAAAGGCCGGGTCTCGATTGAGACCTACGCCGGTCCCCGTGGGGTCGTGCGCCTGCAAACGCTCGATGACGGTGACGTACTGGGCTGGTCCTGGTTGTTTCCGCCGTACCTGTGGAATTTCGATGCTCGCGCGTTGCAGGACGTACGGACAATCACGCTCGACGGCTCCTGCCTGCGCGGCAAGTGCGATTCGGATCCGGCACTCGGCTACGCGCTAATGAAACGGTTTGCGCGAATCATGACGGAGCGCTTGCGCGCAGCGCGTATACAGCTACTAGACGTCTATAGCGGCGGCACACAATGACCGACTGGTCGATCCCGGCAATGTGCACCATCGAAAGCGTGAGCCGCGATAGCGCCGACGTGTTCACACTGAACCTCAGTCCGCCCGACGGCGAGTTCGATTTCGCACCCGGACAGTTCAACATGCTGTACGCACCCAATGCCGGCGAATCCGCGATTTCCATCAGCGGTGACCCGGGCGACTCGTCCCGGGTGGTACACACGATTCGAACGCTCGGCAACGTGACAGGGTGTCTTGAAGCACTCGGTCCCGGTGACCGGGTCGGCGTGCGCGGCCCGTTCGGCGCCGGCTGGCCGATCAGCCTGGCGCATCAACGCGACCTCCTGATCATGGCCGGCGGCATCGGCCTCGCGCCGTTGATGCCGGTACTGCATACCGTCGCTGCCAAACCGGATGCGTTCGGACGGGTAACGCTTCTCTACGGTGTACGGGCGCCTGACGATATTCTCTTTCAGGACCAGCTTCTCGACTGGAATGCGACCGGCGCGTTTCGACTCGAGGTGACGGTTGATGCCGTCGAGGACGGCTGGCAGGGCGACGTAGGCGCCGTCACCAATCTGATTCCCAAGGCGCGCTTCCGCCCCGGGGAAACCACGGCGCTGATCTGTGGCCCCGAGATCATGATGCGCTACTCGGCACTCGGCCTGATCGAACGCGGTGTGCCGCCGGCGGACATTCATGTCTCCATGGAGCGCAACATGCAGTGCGCGACCGGCCTCTGCGGTCATTGCCAGATTGGCCCCCACTTCGTGTGCAAGGACGGCCCGGTGTTCCCCTACCCCGCCGTCAGCACCTACTTCGCCCTGAGGGAGTTCTGATGGCCGCACGCCGAAAACCGCGTCTGGGCGTATTCAAATTCGCATCATGCGACGGCTGCCAGCTGAGCCTGCTCGACTGCGAAGACGAGCTGCTTGGCCTCGTCGAACACATCGAGGTCGCCTACTTTCCCGAAGCGTCACGCAATATGCAGCCCGGCCCATATGACATTTCGCTGGTAGAGGGCTCGGTGACAACGAAACACGACGCCGAACGCATACGCCGCATCCGCGCGAACTCGTCAGTGCTTGTCACGATAGGTGCGTGCGCAACGGCCGGCGGTATTCAGGCATTGAAGAACTACGCGGACAAGGATGCGTACGTGAGCCAGGTGTACGCCAACCCGGCCTACATCTCGACTCTTGAGACTTCGACACCGATTTCCAGTCATGTCGAGGTTGACTACGAGCTGCACGGCTGTCCGATCGACAAGCATCAACTACTTGAAGTGGTGCTTGCCTTCGTACAAGGCCGCAGACCGTCAGTCCCCAACGAAAGCGTCTGCATGGACTGCAAGCGTCGTGGGTATGTGTGCGTAATGGTGAGCCGGGGCGATGCCTGTCTGGGACCGGTTACGCACGCCGGCTGCGGTGCATTGTGCCCATCGTTCAGTCGCGCATGCTTTGGCTGCTTCGGTGAGCGCGAGTCAGCCAACAGCAAGTCGCTGTACGGCTTCCTGCATGAGAAACAGGACCGAACGCCGGAGGAACTCGCCAGGCAGGCGCGCACGTTCGTACCCGAGTCGGCGAGCTTCAAAGCAGAAGCCGAGCGATGGAGCGATTCCGATGACCGATAAGCTCAGCGTCAAAGCCGGTTTGCGAAGTCGACGAATAGACGTCGACTACCTGGCGCGCGTCGAAGGCGAAGGCGCCCTGCGCATCGACGTCGTCGACGGTGATGTCCGCGACGTGAAGCTGCAGATCTTCGAGCCACCCAGATTTTTCGAAGCGCTGCTGGTCGGGCGTCGCTACAGCGAAGTGCCGGACATCACATCTCGAATCTGTGGTATTTGCCCGGTGGCCTACATGATGAGTGCGGTGCACGCCATTGAGTCTGCCTATGGGGTAGAAACCGATGAAGGAATGCGGCGGCTGCGCCGCATGCTTTACTGCGGCGAGTGGATCGAGAGCCATGTGCTGCATATCTATCTGTTGCACGCGCCGGATTTTCTCGGTTTCGACGACGTCATGGGAATGGCCGAGCAGGACGCCGCTGCGGTGCAGCGCGGTCTTCGCATGAAGAAGGCGGGCAATAGCCTGATTCGCATTCTCGGCGGGCGCGAGATCCATCCCATCAACGTGAAGACCGGCGGGTTTTACAGGAAGCCCGACGCGGCGGCACTCATCGACCTGCTGGACGAGCTGCGGTGGGCTCGCGACGCCGCCGAGGAGACGGTCCGCTGGGCGACGGGCTTCGACTTCCCGGAGCTGGAGCGCGACTACGAGTTCGTCAGCGTCAGTGATGACACCGACTACCCGATGAACGAAGGTCGGATCGTGTCAAGCGCCGGACTCGACATCCCGGCTGATCATTTCGAGGACGAGTTCGAGGAGCAACACGTCGAGCACTCAAATGCGCTACAGGGTGTGCGGCGAAAAACGGGAACGCCGTATTTCGTCGGGCCGCTGGCGCGGTTCAACCTGAATCGGGACAAGCTCACACCGGCAACTCGCGCGCTTGCCGCTGACACGGGCTTCGATCGAGCGATCTGCAATCCGTTCGAGAGCATCGTCGTTCGCGCACTCGAGGTGTTCTTTGCCTTCGATGAAGCGATCGCGTTGATCGAAGATTACGTGGAGCCGAAAACGGCGAGCGTCGAACTGCCGATCGCCGCCGGCACCGGCATGGCCGCAACGGAGGCACCGCGGGGGCTGCTCTATCACCGTTACGAGATTGATGACGATGGCATGATCGTCGCGGCGAACATCGTGCCGCCGACCTCGCAAAATCAACGCACCATTGAGGCAGATCTCAGCGATCTGGTCACGGCGAATCTGTCGCTATCGACGAAGGACTTGACCTGGCGCTGCGAGCAGGCGATTCGTAACTACGATCCGTGCATTTCCTGTGCGACGCATTTCCTGCGCCTCGACATCAACAATCTGGACTCGGTGGACAACTAGTCCGGGCAGTTGGCGATATCGTATTCCCAGTAGGTTGCCAACAGATCGTTGTAGCGCCGGATAAAGCCGGATCCCGCGGCAAGGCCCTCGCGCTGGGCGGTGGTCAGGTCGTCGGGACTCAGCTCTAGGCGAAAGTCCGATCGCTTCGTGTGGCACTCAAACGGTTCGCGAACGCCGGCGAAGTCGATGTCGTCGCCCTCGCCGATACCGACCAATCTGGCGGTGCCGTTCTGGATCTCGCGCGCGACTCGTGCGACCGGGTCGCCGCCGTCGACCCAGGCCAGGACACGGTCAATGCCCGGCAGCTCAGCTGACACCTCGGCGAAGGTCTCCGGATACTCGATCTGCTCGTCGCGCAGTCGCCAAATCCGTCGCAGGTCGTTCGTCCAGATGTAGTTGCCACGACGCATCATCACGACGGTGCCGTCCGGGTAGTGCAGCTGATGGCCGCGAATCTCACGATCCTTAATTTTGTTGGGCCAGCCGACAACCGTCAGCGTCTGGCCGCGCTCGATCGCCTTGAGCGCTTCGTCGAACCCGAGCGCTTTGGCGTCCCGCGGATCTTCGGTCATCATCGTCCAGCGCTCGACATCCCCGTTCTCGTCTGCCATTTCGAGCATGTATCGACTGTGCGGGAAGCCGAAGCGGGCCGCGACGACGGTGCCGGTGATCTTGACCGTGGTCTTGCCGTCATAAACCACCGGATTGTGGTGCGCGCTTGCAGTTCCGGCGGTCAGAAAGCCAAACGTCAGTGCGACGGCGACAGCGGACAATAGTCCGTCGCGTCTGAGAACCGTTCCAGGCATGCCAGCTACCTCCTGCAGGTCAGCGACCGTCAGATAATTGGCACCTCGATTTCGCCGATGCCGTCAACACCTCCGCGAATCGTATCACCGCGCTCGACCAGCCCGACACCGGAAGGGGTACCCGTAAGGATGATATCTCCGGGGTACAGCTCGAAATATTTCGACAGGATGGATATCGATTCAGCGATACCCCAACGCAACGCAGCGGTTGACGACTCCTGCCGGATCCTGCCGTTCACGCTCAGCCAGATACGGTTGTTCTGCGGGTGACCAACCTCCCCGACCGGACGCAGGGGGCCTACGGGTGCCGAGTGATCGAAACTCTTGGACGCTTCCCATGGGCGACCACGCTCTTTCGCAACGTCCTGCAGATCGCGCTTGGTCATATCCAGACCGACGCCGTAGCCGTAGACGCAATCCAGCGCATCGGCTGCAGCGATGTTGGACCCACCACTTTGCAATGCCGCAACGAGCTCCATTTCGTAGCCGAGCCGTTCCGTTTCAGAGGGATAACTAAAACCGTTCTCCGCCGGGGCAACCGAGTCACGTGGCTTCATGAAGAAGAACGGGGGCAGCGCATCCGGATCGTCGCCCATCTCGACGGCGTGCGCGCGGTAGTTGCGGCCCAGGCAGTAGACACGCCGGACAGGGAAACGCGCATTACTTCCGGCGACCGCTATGGTCACGGGTTCCGGTGCCGGTATGGCCAGACTCGCTGTCTCAGCGGCTGCCGTACCGCCCAATGCGAGCCCGGCAGAAACACCGGCCGCGCCGAGAACGAACGCCCGGCGCGACCGCTTCTGACTGACAGGGTCAGAGGGGAGGACTCTGTCAGCCATGACTGACTGCCCCGTTGACAGCGCCAGACGTGCTTTGCCTTTCACCGTAAAACGCGGATCGCGCGATGAACAAACCAATGACCGGTATCGCTGCTTGCGCCATGTGCCGAAGGTCGATTGCGAACGACGGCGCGGCCAGCTCGGGATTAAAGGGAATGCCGATCCAGAATGGCGAGTAGTAGCCGAACATCAGGATCAGCGAGATCCACCACGTAGCCGGGGTACGCCAGCTTTCTTTGGCAAACAACACCAGCAGGAGGATGGAGATCGTGGCGACGTCCCCGACCGCCTCACGCAGTGCGTGATACCACGAGTGCGTCGTACCGCCGCCGAACTCGGGCATGACGG
>CAZMEA010000146.1:0-6311 GCA_964565135.1 uncultured Woeseiaceae bacterium | reverse complement strand
ATCTCATTCGTAATGAGGGGGTCAGGTGTTCGAGTCACCTATCCGGCACCATTTTCTCGCCCGACGTCTCCCGGGCTGAACCGGGACAGCCGATCCCGATCCGGACCTTCTAAAGCACGTCGGGCTTCCGCCGATAACGCCCTTGGGGATAGAACCAACACGGACGGGCTATTGATGAGCGGCAGATCGGAAGCGGTTTCCGGCGATGAGCACGGCGGATACACCGAAAAACGACGCAAGCAGCGCCAGGAGTTTCGCGGTGGTCTGGACGTTGTGGACCCGGACACCGATCAGTTCATCGGTCGACTGACGAACCTCACGTCCAGCGGCATGCGACTGGTCGCGGACTATCCGGTGCAGATCGGCACCGTCCTGTCTGTGGATATTGAGCTTCCGCAGCCCGAAGACGGGCGCTCCCGGATTGACGTGCGCATGCAATGCCGATGGTGTCACCGAGCTGTCGGCGAAAGTTACTTCGAAGCGGGCTTTCGCTTCGTCAACACGACGTTCCGCCAGAAGCTTCTGCTCGAGACCTTCCTCGATCGTCATGCCCGGGAAGGGGAATCCGCCGGCGAATAGCGGTTCCCGTCACGGTGAACCCGGTTCTGCGCCGTCCGGCAGCGTCGGTACCTGCATAGAGAACACCGCGAACCCGTCCAGCCGGGGGTTCGCGATATCAGGTATGTAGCGGGCGTCGACGACGCGAATCTCCCATCCGGTCGAGGCACGCTCGGTCAGCACGTAGGGAAAGCGCACCCAGTGCATAAACCAGCGCCCGTCTCGGGTGGAACTGACCACGTCGAGCAACCGCGAATCACCTTTGTCGACCCGCCGATCACGCAGCCGGAAGTCCTCTGCGCTGACGTAGTTGTAGTCGGCAAAACGGTAGTGGTCGGGATACTCGAGAATGACCTCCCGTCGCAGCGGCGTGAAGGGCACCGGGGACGCCAGGAGTCTGTCCGGCGGGTTGTCCGCCAAAACGGTCATCGCGCGTCGCTCGGCCAGGTCGGTCAGGGTGTAGTTGGCGACGGCGTAGCCGACCAGGAAGTACAGCGCCAGAGTTGCGGGCCGCGCATACCATGCCAGCGATCGCGCGAACGCGCCTCGACTGGCAAGCAGGCCGGCGGCAAGCACGACCCAAAGAATCCAGTCGATGATGAACAGCGTGTCGCCGTAATACCATTCGTCGACGATGGGCATGAGCCAACGCATGCCGTAGGTGTTGAGCCAATCCAGCGTCGGATGTGACCAGACGCCAATGCACGCGAGTATGTAGGTCCAGCGGGCCGAGAACGGTATCTCGCTGGCAACTTTGCCTCGCCAGCGGTGCCACAGCATAACGGCCATCGTGAGCAGAAACGGCAAAACGATGAGCGCGGGTATTCCGTGGGTTACTCCCCGGCGAACGGCATAGGTCGCCGTGCCGCCCGCGAACTGGGCGACGACGTCAATGTCGGGCAGGTTGGCGGCGATCATCAGCGTCGCGCGGCTGTAGCGACTTCGATGCTGGAGACCGGTGCAGCCGAGCGAAGCACCGACCAGCGTGTGGCAGATGGGATCCATGCGGACGGCAGTCTAACCAAATCGGCGATTCCGGTGTCTATCGAAATTTTTCAAGAACTTATCTTGTATTCCTGAATTGCCGTGTCAAAATGCAGCCGTTAGTTCAGGAAAACTCAGCCTTCGCGACATAGGTCAAATTCCGCACACATGCGATCAAGTGCGCTAGACTTTTTTCGTCCAGGTGGTTCAAACGTGAATCGCGCATGAGCGAACCGACCAGCGGTAAATTCACAGGGCCGGTACCCGTTGCCGGCAAACCTCGCGTCGGCGAAAGAACCCGCGGCGCGGTTGATGCCCTGCACACCAAGATCGCTGTCGATCTCCTCACGCTTGAATCCAGCAGTTTCAAGGAGCAGCTGCGTCAGTGCGTCACCGAGTTGCCCGACGCAACCGGGTCCGATTGCGCCTTCCTTGCGCTGTTCGATTCCGAGGGCACCACGGTCGACTCTGTCATCGCATCGTCGTCCGTCTTCTCGCGCTGCAATCCCGCGGTCCTCGAACGTGAACTGATTTCAGACTGGCCCTGGCTGAGCAAGCACCTGGGGCACCTGAAGATCATCGAGGTTCCGAACACGTCGGATGGTCCACGCGAAGCGCGCTTTGAGCATGCGCGATTTGCGGAGATCGCTATCGGCTCATGCCTGATCATCGGCTTTACCGCCCGTGATTCCGGCGGGGGCTTCCTTGCCTTGGCTAATGAGCGTCCCGTTGACGCCTGGGATGCCAGCGATCATCTGCTGATGAAGTTGCTCGGCTCGGCACTGTCCTGCGGCCTCGAGCGCATGCAGGCTGCGTCCGCTCTCGATCTGATCGAGGAGCGCAATGAACTGATTTCGATGACCGCGAACGACGGCGTCTGGGACTTTGACGGCGTCAAGAAGCGCATTCGACTGTCGCGCCGCTGGAAGGAGATGCTCGGCTACGATCAGGCGGGAGAAGACGTCAGTCCCGACTGGTATCGGCTCGTCCACCCCGACGACATGTCTCGGGTGCAGTCCAAGATGCGCGCCCACCTGGAGGGCAAATCGCCGTTCTTCGAAAGCGTGCACCGAATGAAGCACGAGAACGGTGAATGGCGCTGGATGACGAGTCGTGCGAAAGCGCTTCAGGATGACAGCGGGCGTCTGATTCGAATCCTCGGCGTCGAAACCGACATCACCGAACGGAAGCTCTACGAAGAGGCGCTGTTTCGGGAAAAAGAGAGCGCACAGATCACGCTGCGCTCCATCGGCGATGGCGTCATCACCACCGACGGCAAGAATAACGTCGAGTACATCAACCCGGTTGCGGAAGAACTGACCGGTTGGAAGGTTGATGACGCGAACGGCCGTCCGATCGATGACATCTTTCGGGGATTCCACGAGGAGACCTGCGAGCCACTGGAAAATCCGCTGGCCGTCGCCATGCGTCGCAATCGCCCGATCAAGTCGGTGCGACCGACGCTGTTGATCCGTCGTGACGGCAACGAGCTCTACATCGAGAGTACTGCGTCGCCGATCCGTGACGGCTCCGGTACCGTGACCGGCGGAGTCCTCGTGTTCCATGACGTCAGCGAGTCCCGCGAGCTGAACCGACGCCTTAGCTATCACGCCAGCCACGACATCCTGACCGGGTTGGTGAATCGCCGTGAATTCGAAAGCCGACTGGAGCGCGCTCTTAAAAGTGCGCGCGCACGCGAAACGTCATACGCGCTGTGCTACCTCGACCTCGATCAGTTCAAAATCGTCAACGACTCATGCGGTCATACCGCTGGCGACGCGCTGCTCGGGCAGCTTGGCGCCTTGTTGAAATCGAAGATCCGCTGGCGCGATACGCTCGCCCGGCTTGGCGGAGACGAATTCGGCATCCTGCTGGAGAGCTGCAGCCTTGAAGAGGCGATGAAGACAGCAGAGTCCCTGCGCGCAGCCATCAGCGAGTACAAGTTTGTTTGGGATGATCGCAGCTTCCGCCTGGGCGTCAGCATCGGCATCGTCCCGATCACAGCCGACAACGAGGACGTTGCTTCACTGCTGAGCGCGGCGGACAGTGCCTGCCAGGCGGCGAAGGAAGCGGGTCGCGATCGGATTCACAGCTTCCAGGAAAACGATATCGACCTGATGCGCAGGCGCCGCGAAATGCAATGGGCGGCGCGCATCAACAATGCTCTAGAAGAAGACCGCTTCGAGCTCTTTCGGCAGACCATTCAGCCGCTGCAGGAAGACGAGGAGGGTACGCACTACGAGATCCTGCTCCGCATGCGTGACGAGGCGGGAGATATCGTTGCGCCCGGTTTGTTCATTGAGGCGGCGGAGCGGTACAGCATCACGCCAGCGATCGATCGCTGGGTAATTCGCAACGCGTTTCGCTGGCTCGTCTCCGAGGCCGACGAGCGCGAGCGCCTGGCGCTTTGCTCGATCAATTTGTCGGGTCAGTCGCTCGGCGACGAGAAGTTTCTGCCGTTCGTGATCGAGCAGTTCCAGACCAGCGGGCTCGACGCGACGAAGATCTGTTTCGAGATAACCGAGACCGCGGCAATTGCGAGTTACTCGCAGGCGAATCGATTCATCAATGCGCTCAAGGAGCTCGGCTGCAAGTTTGCACTGGACGACTTCGGTACCGGGCTCTCGTCGTTCGGCTATCTGAAACATTTCCCGGTCGACTATCTGAAGATCGACGGCAGCTTCGTGAAGGAAATCCTGCACGATCCGATCGACAGGGAAATGGTCCGCTCGATCAACGAGATCGGTCACCTCACGGGCAAGCGCACGATCGCCGAGTTTGCCGAGAACGACGAAATCATCACGATGCTTCGCGGCATGGGCGTCGACTACGCGCAGGGGTACGGGGTATCCGAGCCGCGACGCGTGTCCGAGGCTGTCGACTGGAGCGACGCTCCCGCCAATTCTGAGCCCGACTAGGTGACTATCCGTTCTCGGCTTCGCTACTCCGGCAACGCGATGATCGGAACGCCCGAGTCGTCAATCTGACGATTCAGTGCGGGTAGGCGGTTGTTCCAGACATCGTCGAGTGCATCGAGCTGTGTCTCGATGGCGCTGACGAGTTCACGTCGGACGCTCAGGGCCCCTTCAGTGGGTCTGCTGTCACCAACGGATACGGTCCGCATCAGGCTGGTCAGCTTGTTGTTCAGGCGAATCGGATAATTCAGGGGATCCTGCCGGCTTTCGTTCTTTGTCTGATACAGCTCTGCCTCGATGCCACTGACGGTCTCCAGTAACGCCGTGATCTCGAGATCAATCGGTGCCATCGATTCGTCGTCGGCGATGCGGGCCTGCACCGACTCGAGCTGTTCCCGGGCTGCGCGGATTCGCTTGATCTCGTTGTGCGTCCGGGACAGCAGGTCACGAGCGGCCATCACGAAGTCGAACTGAGCGGCGTAGTCGGCCGGTCGCGAGCTCGATCGCGGGTCAGGCACGACGTCGAACGTTACGATCATCGGGGCCTGATCGCCCACGGTCAGCTCAGCACGGTAGCGCCCCGGAATTGCCATGGGGCCTTCGCGCATGTCGGCCCACATGATCAGGTCGTCAAAGCGGTCCATGCCCGGATAGCGCAGGTCCCAGACGTGTCGGTTCAGGCCGGCGTCGGCCGTCAGCACGCGCATGTCCGGTGGCGCATTCGGCCCGGTCTCCTCAGCTTCGTCCTCCGTGGACGCCGGTTCCCGTGTCCACGTGTGGACAGCGTCTGCATCACCGTCGGCAAACACACTCAGGCTAAGCGACGTGTCCGCATCGAGCGCTTCGCCAAGCTGATAGTAAATCGTGACGCCCGGATGCGGATTCGTGCCGGCGTTGCCGGGCTCGTCGGTTCGGCCACCCACAGACAGCCGAATAGCGTCGCGCGGCTCATACAGGTGCGCGCCAGCCGAGCGCGTGCCGCTGTTCATCTGGTGCAGCAGCGCAAGGTCATCGAGTATCCAGTAGCCGCGGCCCTGGGTCGCAGCGATCAGGTTGCCGTCTTTCACTGCAAGGTCGGTGATTGGCACGATCGGGAGATTCAGCTGCAGCGATTCCCAAGTCCGCCCGTCGTCCAGTGAATAATAAATCCCGCTTTCAGTGCCCGCGTACAGCAGGCCGTCGCGGCCCGGGTCGGCGCGCAGCGCACGGGTGAAATGCGTGTCCGGTATGCCATTGGTGATTCGCGTCCAGCTGCGACCCCAATCCGTTGTCCGAAACAGCAGCGGCCGAAAATCGTCGGACTTGTAGCGCGTCGCCGCAACGTAGGCGCCGCCGCGTTCGGTCGGGTGCACGTCGATACTGTTGATCTGTGCCCATTCCGGCAGTGCGGGCGGCGTAACGTCCGCCCAGTCACGGCCGCCGTTCCGGGTGACGTGAATTCGGCCATCGTCCGTGCCGGCCCAAAGCACGTCATCGTCCTGCGGCGATTCCGCCAATGCAAAAATCGTCCCGTAGTATTCGACACTGGTGTTGTCCTTGGTAATCGGGCCGCCCGACGGACCCATGCGGGACTTGTCGTTTCGCGTCAGGTCGGGACTGATTACGTCCCAGCTCTGGCCCATATCGTCGCTGCGAAACAGGACGTCGGCCGCAACGTACAGCACGTCCGGATCATGCTGTGAAAACGTGATCGGGAAGTTCCACTGGAAGCGGTACTTGAGCTCCGCGGCACCCCAGCCCATCGGGTTGTCCGGCCAGACGTCGATAGCGCGTTGAATACCGGTGCTGTGATCCAGCAGACGGAGAAAGCCGCCGTAGCATCCTCCGCCGAAAAAATCCGGATGGTAATTTATG
>CAZMEA010000145.1:0-6357 GCA_964565135.1 uncultured Woeseiaceae bacterium | reverse complement strand
ACTACGGCTGGCTGACCATCATTTCCCAGCCGCTGTTCTGGCTGCTCAGCTTCGTTTACACCTACGTGGCCAACTGGGGTGTTGCGATCATCGCGGTCACGATTCTTATCAAGCTGGCCTTCTACAAGCTCACGGAGGCCAGCGGCCGCTCCATGGCCAAGATGCGCGAGATCCAGCCACGCATGAAAGCCTTGCAGGAACGCTACAAGGATGACCGTCAGGCTCTGAGCCAGGCAATGATGGATCTGTACAAGCGCGAGAAGGTCAATCCGGCGGCGGGTTGTCTGCCCATCCTGATCCAGATGCCGTTTTTCCTGGCGTTCTACTGGGTGCTTCTGGAGAGCGTCGAGATGCGTCAGGCACCCTTTGCGCTTTGGCTCACCGATCTGTCGTCCCGCGATCCCTTCTTTATTCTGCCGATCATCATGGGTGGGGCCATGCTGTTCCAGCAGCGATTGAATCCGGCGCCTGCCGACCCGGTTCAGGCGCGCGTCATGCAGATCATGCCGGTGATGTTCACTGGCTTCTTCGCGTTCTTTCCTTCCGGTCTCGTTCTCTACTGGGTAACGAACACGCTGCTCTCCATCGCGCAGCAATGGCACATCAACAAGGTCGTTGCCGAAGAGGGCAAGAACAAGAAAGCCGGCAAGTCGAAAAACAAGAAGAAGAACAAGAGCGACGACTGACCGCCCATGGCGACGGACTACGTTGCCGATACGATCGTCGCGCCGGCGACGCCGGCCGGGACGGGCGGAGTCGCCGTTGTGCGCCTGTCGGGTCCGGCCGTCGAGGAGATCGCGGACGCTATGCTCGGGCGATTGCCAGAGCCGCGCCGCGCGGAGCTGCACCACTTCAGAGACAGCGACGGCGAAGCAATCGATGTCGGCATCGCGCTGTACTTTCCAGGTCCGGGATCATTTACTGGCGAATCCGTCCTCGAACTGCACGGTCACGGCGGTCCGATGGTCGTTGCCGGGCTCGTTTCCGCGGCCCTGAATCTTGGCGCGCGGCGCGCCGAAGCCGGAGAGTTCGCGAAACGAGCGTTCCTGAACGGTAAGGTCGATCTGGCCCAGGCCGAGGCCATAGCCGATCTCATCGACAGCGGAACCAGCCAGGCGGCTCGCGCTGCCTTGCGCTCGATGAGCGGCGCGTTCTCCGATGCTGTAGAGGCTCTGGCACGGCAGCTCCTCGAGCTCCGCACCTACGTCGAGGCGGCGATCGACTTTCCGGACGAGGAGATCGATTTCCTGTCGGATTCGGCCTTGCGTCGACGACTCGAGACCGCTCAGGCGACGTTTGATGGCATTCTCGATCAGGCCCGAACGGGTCGGCTCCTGCGCGATGGCTTTCAGATCGTGATTGTCGGCAAACCGAATGCCGGCAAGTCGAGTCTGATGAATGCGCTGAGCGGAGAGGACACGGCCATCGTCACCGCGATCGCCGGGACTACACGCGATGTACTTCGGGAACAGATCGACCTCGACGGCCTCGCCGTCGAACTCGTCGACACCGCAGGTTTGCGTGACGATCCGGACGTCATTGAGGCCGAGGGTATTCGCAGGGCGCGCGAGGCAATGCAGAGCGCCGACGCGGCTATCTGCCTCGTTGACGCGAGCGCCGGCGAGCACTTCGATAACGGCCTCGCTGATGAGCTTCCGCGCCTGCTCGTTCGCAACAAGATCGATCTGACGGGTGAGACGCCCGGGCCAGAGAGTGACGGGATCAACATCTCGGCAGCAACAGGCGAAGGCCTCGACGCCCTGAAGCATGCAATCAAGGCCCTGGCCGGCTTTGCTGACACCGGTGGCAGTTTCTCGGCGCGACAGCGGCACATCGATGCCCTGACCCGGGCCCGGCAGCATTTCGATACCGGTGTCGATCGCCTCGCGGCCGAACGAGCCGGTGAACTTTTGGCCGAAGAGCTCAGGCTTGCCCATCTCGCTTTGGGTGAAATCATCGGCCAGGTGAGCAGCGACGACCTGCTTGGCGAGATCTTCTCGTCGTTTTGCATCGGCAAGTAAACGGCGCGATCATTCGCGCCGGGTTTACCGCGTAGACGCGCACGGGGACAGCGTCGGACTAACGCCGCAATTGCGACCCACGCTGCCGCGGCAGTGACAATCATCCTGGGAAGGACCCTGACTATGCATCGTTTCGCCATTGTGCTCGCCGTACTCCTGGTCAGCGTTACTCCGGCTCGCGCCGAATTCAGCTACGACTTCGTCGACGTCTTCTATGGCGAGATCGACTTTGACGACGCCAGCCTCGATGGCGATACGTTCGGCGCCCGGCTGTCACTGTCGATCAACGACGACTTCCACCTGTTCGGTGGTGCCGGCCTGTCCGATCTGGATTTCAGCGCCGACGCTACGTCGTGGCAGGCCGGCGTGGGCTACAACACGGAGCTGTCGCCGGTGATGGATGTGGTCGCACAGGTCTCCTTCCGACGCGTCGAGCTCGACACGCCGTTCTTCAACACACAAGACGACGGCATAGGTCTTGGCCTGACGTTTCGCGTGGCAATGACGGATCTCGTCGAATTCAACGGCACGATCGATTACTCGGACCTGGACGACAGTGGTGACGACGTAACCCTCGGTGGCGCCGTGCTGTTCAATCTGACGCAGCGCTTCTCCCTGGGGATGTTCGGCAATTTCGCCGACGATGTCAGCGAGTACTCAATCCTGGGGCGCATCTATTTCTGACGCGCACCTCTGCTGTTCGGCTCAGCCCAGCAGACCTTCGCGGCGGTACAGCCGCGCGCTGAGAAACACGAGCAGGGCACCGAGCAGCAGCGTACCGGTCACGGAGACGAGCACGTAAATCCAGTCGACCGGCTCGTTCTTGATCAGGCTTACGATCAGCAGGTGCTGACTCAACGATGGCACGAACATCAGAGCGGTCGTCGGTCGCAGCATCAGGATGCTGACGACCAGGATGGGCAGGGTTGGCGCAAGGACGACGACCGTCAGCCAGGTTTGCGCTTCCTTGTAGCTCTTCGTGAATGACGCAATCAGCGTCATCAATGCCGCCCCCAGCAGCGTAAACGGCAACAGCAGCAAGAACGCGGCAAGGACAACGGTCAGGCCGAAGTTGGGTGCCAGTCCCAGTTCCTGCAACGGCAGGAACTTGAGGGTGACATGAAAGGTAAGCAGCGACAGCCCCAGCGACATCGCCATAAACGTACAGGCGGCAAGGATCTTGCCGATGATCAGGTGCTCTCGCATGACCGGCAGGCACAGCAAGGGCTCCAGCGATCCGCGTTCGCGCTCGCCGGCGGTTGAGTCGATGGCCAGATTCATCCCGCCGGCCAGCAGTGCGGCGATAAAGAAGTAGCTCAGCATCCCGAGCAGGATCGCCGATCGACCGCTGGGCGTTGAGACGTCGACAAGGTCCACGTTCAGTGGCCGCATGCTCAGTGGGCTAACGCCGCGGGCGGTCAGCCGCATCATTGCGATTTCGCGCCCGTAAGCCTCGAGCGCGGTGCGCGCCCGCCGGGCGCTTTGTTCTGCCGTCGTGTTGGACTGATCCGATATCACCTCGATCCGCACCGGCGTGCCGCTCGCCATGTCGTCAGCAATGGTGGCGGGAACAATGACGACGACATCGTGCGTGCCGTCCATGACGGCTTCGATGGCGGCGTCCCGGTCGGCGGGCGGCTCCCCGGGGACGATGTGCCGGCTTTCGAGGAAGCGCATCAGATTCGGGGCGTGCTCCGCGCCGATCACCGGCAGGTCCATGGCCTGGCTCGCGGAATCGAGAGCCCGATTGACCGACAGATTGATGATCATCGCAAACAATATCGGACCGAACATGGGCCCCAGCAGCAACGCGGAAATTAACGCGCGCCGATCGCGAAAGTGATCGACGATCTCCTTGAAGAAAACGGTGCGTATGGTCGTCATGCGGCAGTCTCGCCTTCCTGCAGCGGTTCGATCGCCGCGACGAACGCGTCTTCGAGGTCGTCACACCCGGTGCGCTCACGTATGCCGTCCGCGCTGTCGTGCATGGCGACCTGGCCGGCTGCGATGATGACAATTTCGTCGCACAGTGCGGCGACTTCCTGCATCACGTGGCTGGAGAAAAGCACACAACGACCGGCTGAACGAAGGTCGCGGATGAGATCCCTGAGCGACCGTGTGGCCATGACGTCGAGCCCGTTGCTCGGTTCATCCAGCACAATGTTCTGTGGCTGATGCACCAGAGCACGACCCAGTGAAACGCGGGTTTGTTGTCCCTGCGAGAAGCCCTTCGTCTGCCGATCAGCGAAGGGACGGATATCCAGTTCGTCGATAACGGCGTCGACACGTTCGTCGATGCGGTCTATTGGCACGCCGTACAGCTCGGCGTAGTAGCGGATATTTTCGCGGGCCGTCAGATGGGGATACAGGCCTGAGCCGTGCGGCAGCGTGCCGATCCGCGCGCGCGCGCCGAGCGGATCGGTCCGCACATCGGCATCGTCGATGACAGCCGATCCGGAATCCGGCTTCAGCACCGTGTACAGGATACGGAGAGTCGTGGATTTGCCGGCGCCATTCGGTCCGAGGAGTCCGGTGATCTTGCCGTCTTCAGCCGCGAAACTGACGTCGCGCACCGCGCGCACGTCGCCGAAGGACTTCACCAGGTTGTCCACACGAATCATGGCGAGGGTCCGGAAAAGTCGAGGAAAAAGGGCATTGCAAAATGCCGGTCGAAGCAATCGTCATCGACGGCGATCGGGTCAGCCGTAGCGACGAACTCGGCCATGACCGAATCGGTGCAACCACGAGGGGCAAGCCCGTGACCCTGCAGCTCGCCGGTGAGCAGGAGGGCATTCTCCAGATCGACCGCCGCGAGATCGGCGTAACGCGGCGGGGTGATGGGATCCACTTCGCCGGACAACAAGAGGACCGGTATGTCCGTGGCGAGCGGTTCTTTAAAGTCGGCGTCGATAACGCCCGCCGGCCAGACCTTACAGGTTGCACTGAGCGCGCCCAGCAGAAGCGGACCAATGTAGGTGGCGTCGAGCTCCTGGTCGCTGATGCCCTCACCGGCGAAGAACGGCGCGTCCTCTGTACACACAACCGAGTTGTGCATGCCGATACTCAGCGACTCGGCGAACGAGTCACGGACAGAAAGAAACTGTGCGGCGAGTGGCTGGTAGTTGCCGCTCGCGGCTTCATCAATGAGCAGCGGCAGTAGTGCGATCGACGTCGGGTGATAGCTCAACAGTCGGACGGCGCCGGTCAGCTCGTTGACCCCGTAGGACAGAGATTCCACCTGCCCGCTCAGCGGATGCCGTAAGGAAATCTCGACCGGCTCAGCGGTCAGCTTTGCCAGCAACTCATCGAATCGGGCGGACAGGCTCGGGAAGCGCTCCCCACACTTGGGATCTTCAGCGCAGCGATCGAAGATCCGTGTCATGGCCCGCTGCGCTTCGATGGCAATCGCCGGACCCAGAGCCAGCTGGGGCGGGACGACACCGTCGAGGATGACGCTGCGCGTCGACGCCGGATACCGACGGGCAAAGTGCTGTGCAACCCGGGTGCCGTACGAGACGCCGTACACGTTGAATTTTTCGTAGCCCAGGGCCACACGGACCGCTTCGAGATCACGTACGGCAACGCTGGTCGTGAAGAAACGAGGGTCGTAGGGCAGCGCCTCGAGGCATTCACGGGTCAGCGACTCCGTCTGGTCAGGGGAAAACTGGCCCTGCAGGACGCTGTCGTCGATGTCGCAGGTCATCGGTGCGGAATCACCGGTGCCACGTTGGTCGACGAGCACAATGTCCCGATCCCGGCGAAGGTCTTCGAAAGCCGAGAAGGTCGATGCGTAAAAGTCGGTCGATGCCTGACCCGGACCGCCGGCAATCGGCACGACCGGATCCGGTGCCGGCTCGAGGCTGAGTGCCGGGACGACGGCCAGGCGCAGCGTGATCGTTTCGCCGTCAGGTGCTTCCGGATCCAGTGGTCGCGGGAGACTCGCGCACCGGGCCTTGATGCCGGGGAAGCCCGGCCCGGCGTTGATACGACAATCCTCGAGCTCGAGTGTCTGCCCCTGTGCACCGACTGGCGTCAGCATCAGCAGAGCCAACGCTGCTGCCCCCAAGAAGCGAGTGATCATTCCCTAAAATGTGCCCAAGGCGGAAGAGCGCGCAATATCCCAGAAAGCCCTGCACGCTGCAAAAGACCCACCTCGCACTTTGACTCGGCAGGTAGCGGCGTGACGAGGGAGTCAGTAAACTCCGCCGCCCGGGATAAGCGCCTGATACGGCGCCAATTAATGGCAGGTCCCCGAGCGGGCAGGAACGCATGCAAACAGGACAGACATTCGATGTGATTGTCATCGGCGGCGGCCACGCCGGCACCGAGGCGTGCC
>CAZMEA010000144.1:0-6383 GCA_964565135.1 uncultured Woeseiaceae bacterium | reverse complement strand
GACGCTCTGTCCTCTGGGTAAAAAATGCAAACCATCAATTATATTGTTTCGACCGCAGAACCGCCAGCTTTATCCGTTACTCAGCGATTTGCGACCGAGTTCCCGAAGCTCCAGTCTCTCGTCGTCTGAAAGGCTGTTAACTTTCTGTTTTTCAATGAGAAAATCGATTCTCTCCCGAGCGGCCGCCTGCGCCAGCTGCGTGATACAGGCGGTCAACTCGGCGGCGGTATCGAAGTCTTCGCCGCCGGGCACCTCGGTGGTCGCCAGCTGGCCCAGGTGCCGACCTTCGTCATCGTTCCGGTACCGCTCTATCAGACCCGCTGTCGATATATTGGGTTCACCCTGAACGGTTTCAATCAGGGACCGCAGCAATCTGACGCCGGGCCGGTCGAAGTCGACCAGCTCGTCCGCATCCACCGCTGCGGCGGCAGCGGGTTCGTGCAACGCCAGCACCAGGGCCCGGCGTACTAACGACGGCTGATTGCCCCGTCTTGCCGCCGGCTTGCGGGTCTTTCCTGCGGTCAGCGAGCCGGGCTTTGTCGACACATCATCGTGTCCCCGGAGCAGCAACTCCGTCAGACGGCTGCCGGCCAGACCCACGTGCTCGCCGAGTCCTTCCAGCAGCAACTCGCGGTACACGCCCTGAGGTACCTTTCTGAGCAGCGGTCCGGCGCGTTCTGCCAACCTGGCGCGACCGTCAACCGACTTCAGGTCGACATCCGCGGCGAGTTCCCGGATCAGGAAGTCGGCGAGCGGCATACCCCGGTCCAGCAGCGCTTCAAAGGCGTTGGCACCCTCCGCCTGCACGAAGGAGTCGGGATCCTGCTTCTCTGGCAGGAAGACGAAACGTATCTGCCGTCCTTCGCGCATGTGCGGGAGAGCGTTTTCGAGCGCCCGCCAAGCGGCCTTCCTTCCGGCGCGATCACCATCGAACGAAAAATGAACGTCGTCCGTCAGCCGGAACAATCGATTCAGATGATCGCCCGTCGTCGCGGTGCCCAGCGTTGCCACACCGTAGTCGATGCCGTGGCGGGCGAGGCCGATGACGTCCATATAGCCTTCGACGACCACGAGTCGTTCAATGCTGCGCAGCGCCTGTCGGGCTTCGTAGAGCCCGTACAGCTCGCGGCCCTTGTGAAACAGCACCGTTTCTGGCGAGTTGAGGTACTTCGGCTCCTCGTCAGCCATTACCCGTCCGCCGAACCCGATCGTGCGGCCACGGGTATCGCGTATCGGAAACATGACGCGATTGCGGAATCGGTCGTAGTGCTTGCCGTTGTCCTTGCGAATGATCAGGCCGACGGCCAGAAGTCGGTCGATGGTCTGCTGCGAGGTGCCGAACTTGTCGAGTACCGTCGACCAGCCGTCCGGTGCGAAGCCCACGCCGAATCGTTTGGCGGTCGTGCCGTCCACGCCGCGTTGCTTCAGGTAGTCGATTGCCGGCTGGTGATCGCGCAACTGATCCTGGAAAAAGCGTTCTACTCGACGAACGAGGTCGAACAGTTCGTCATACCGCTGCGCCGGGCGTTCGCCTTCTTCTCTCGGCACCTCGATGCCCATCGATTGCGCCAGCGTCTCGACAGCATCGACGAAACTCATGTGGTCGTAGTCCATGAGAAAGCCGAGTGCGGTGCCGTGAGCGCCACAGCCGAAGCAGTGGTAGAACCCCTTGTTGGGGCTAACGGTGAAGGAGGGCGTTTTTTCGTCGTGGAACGGGCAGCACGCCTTGAACTCCCGGCCTGCTTTCTTCAGCTGCACACGTCGTCCGACGACGTCGACGATGTCGGCGCGCGCGATGAGGTCATCGATGAAGTGCTGCGGGATCATCCGGCGAAGTTCACCCCTGGCGCCTGCGGGGCGCCCGGTTTTTACCGAAGCATAGCCGAACTGCCCGATAGCAGCAGCCCGGGACCTGAGGCGCTAGCCGAGTTTGCTCTTTACTTTGCCGCTGACGGCGCCGAGGTCTGCTCGGCCCTCGAGCTTCGGCTTGAGGATGCCCATGACCTTACCCATGTCACGCATGCTGGTCGCGCCTGCGCTGGTGATCGCCGCGTCAATCAGGGTATCGATTTCGTCCGCCGATAGCTGCTCCGGAAGATACGCCTCGAGGACTTTGATTTCGGCTTCTTCGGCCGCGGCCAGATCGGCGCGCCCACCCTGATTGAACTGGGTAATGGAATCACGGCGCTGTTTGACCATCTTGGTTACCACGCCCAGAAGCGCCGCATCGTCGAGTTCGATGCGTTGATCGATTTCCTGTTGCTTGATGGCGGCGAGCACCATACGCACGACCTTCAGGCGCTCTTTCTCACCGCCTTTCAGAGCGGCCTTCATATCGGCCTGAAGGGTGTCTTTCAGAGACATCGTCGTTTTGCGCCGAACCGGATCGAACTAGGCCGGCCGCAGCGATAAGCCGGGAGGGTCAGTACAGACGCTGGCGGCGGGCAGCTTCGCGAGAAACGCGCTTCATGTGGCGCTTGACCGCGGCTGCTTTCTTGCGCTTGCGCTCCTGGGTCGGCTTCTCGTAGAACTCGCGGCGCCGCAGCTCGGTCAGGATGCCGGCTTTCTCACAGGCGCGCTTGAAGCGACGCAGGGCGGCGTCAAAGACTTCGTTTTCTTTTACACGAACGCTGGGCATTGGGCTGTCTTGGTTTCCGTCAAACACAAAGAAACCCGGCACGATGGCCGGGGTGAGCAGGGAATTGTAACCGGGGTGCCCTGGCAATGCAAAGCCCTGGTGGTCGACATTTCGGTCCGCTGGCTGGCCGGCGGCGCGCCGGACGGCGGCAGCTCGGGTATCATCCGCGCCCTATGCGAGTTCTGGGCATCGAAACGAGCTGCGACGAGACCGGTACGGCCGTCTTCGATACGGTCGAGGGCCTCCTGGCCGATGCCCTGCACAGTCAGGTGAATCTGCACGCTGTCTATGGCGGCGTCGTGCCGGAGATCGCCGCCAGGGACCATCTGCGCAGGCTGCTGCCCATGGTGCGCTCTGTCCTTGAAGAAGCCGGGATTGAACGTCCCGACGCGATCGCTTACACCGCGGGCCCCGGCCTGGTCGGCGCGTTGATGGTGGGCAGCGGACTGGCGAACGGGCTTGCAGCGGGCTGGGACTGCCCGGTAGTCCCCGTCCATCACATGGAGGGGCATCTGCTGGCCCTCTCGCTGGACGACCAGCCGCCAGCCTACCCGTACCTCGCACTGCTCGTGTCAGGCGGGCACACGATGCTGGTCGATGCGCGGGCGCTCGGTGACTATCGAATTCTTGGGCGGACTCTGGACGATGCAGCCGGGGAGGCCTTCGACAAAACCGCCAAGCTGCTCGGTCTCGACTACCCCGGCGGGCCGGCGCTTGCGAAGCTGGCTGAGTCAGGCGACGAGACGCGCTACAAGTTACCCCGGCCGATGCTGGACAAACCGGGCGCAGACTTCAGCTTCAGCGGACTGAAAACCGCTGTCATGCTGCTGATCCGGGAGACCCGGGACAGTGGAGACCTGGCGTCGGCCAAGCCGGACATCGCCGCGTCGTTTCAGCGGGCGGTCGTCGATTCGCTGGTGGGTCGAACCCTGCAGGCTGCACACTCGGTCAGCGCCAGGCGTATTGTGGTCGCCGGCGGCGTCGGCGCAAATCGAGCTCTGCGTGCGACGCTTAACGAGCGTTTCGATGGACAGGTTCGATACCCGCAGCCGGAGCTTTGTACGGATAACGGCGCGATGATTGCCGTCGCCGGTGCGTTGCGGCTGACGGAAGCACGGCGGGCCGATGAAATTGTAGCGACGGCCCGCTGGTCGCTCGAAGCGCTCCGGCCCCCGACTGCTGCATAACAAAAAGGCGACGTCTTCATGGACAAGATTTATCTGACCGGTCTCGAGATCGAGACAATCGTCGGCATCTGGGACTGGGAGCGTCAGATTCCGCAGACTGTCCGCATCGATCTCGAGATGGGTACCGACATCGCGAAAGCTGCGGCGACTGACAGTATCGACGATACCCTGAACTACAAGCTTGTTTCCAAGCGGGTGCAGTCACTCGTAAAGGAGTCCGGCTTCAAGCTCGTCGAGACCATGGCGGAAACCATCGCCAGGGTCGTGATGGACGAGTTCGATGTACCGTGGGTCCGGGTGCGTATCAACAAGCCCGGCGCGATTCGAGGCGCCCGGGACGTCGGCGTCGAGATCGAACGCGGGAAGGATGCATAGGAGCAACCATGCCAAAAGTGTATTTCAGCCTTGGTAGCAACGTGGATCCGGAGAAGAACCTGAAGCTCGGCGTCGATGAGCTGCGGCGACGATACGGCAAGCTGAAGCTGTCGCCGGTCTACCGAAACAAGGCCGTCGGCTTCCACGGTGACGATTTCCTCAACCTGGTCGTCGGCTGCAACGCGCGCGACTACATCGAGTCGATCCAGTCAGCGATCGAGGAGATACACACTCTCGCCGGTCGACAGCGGCGCGAGAAGAAGTTTTCGTCGCGATCCCTGGATATCGACCTGCTGACGTGGGGGGACGCTGTGACAGACGTGCCGCCGGTCACCCTGCCGCGCGGGGATATTCTGAAGTACGCATTCGTGTTGAAACCGCTCTGCGATATCGCTCCGAACGACGTGCATCCGGAAACGGGGCGGACCTATGCGGATCACTGGACGGACATGCGAACCTTCCGCATCGAGCGATCGCTGCGCAGGGTCGACCTCGACCTCTGACGACGCTACCAGCCCAGGCTTCGGCCGCCGTCGATCGCGATTACCTGGCCCGTCACATACGTCGCATCCCGGACGAGCCACAGCACGCAGCCGGCAATGTCCTCCGGGCTGCCGGTTCGCGCCAGCGGAATCTGCTTCAGGATACTGTCGCGGTCGGCGTCGCTCATGCCGCTCTCGGGCCACAGGATCGCGCCCGGCGACACGCCGTTGACCCTGACTTCCGGGGCCAGCTCCTTGGCGAGCGATCGCGTCAGCATTTCCAGCGCGGCTTTGGCCGGGCCATACACAAGGTGCCCGGCTAACGGGCGGCGGGCATGAATGTCGACAATGTTGACCACCCTGCCGTTGCGAGCGCGCAGATGGGAGTGCGCCGCCTGGGTGAGGAACAGCGGCGCTTTCAGATTACTGCCAATCAGGTCGTGCCAGTTGCTCTCTGTAACCGTGCCGATGGGGGTCGGATAAAAGCTCGACGCGTTGTTGACGAGAATATCGAGGCCGCCGCTCCAGCTGACCACCGAATCGACAAGATCCTGAAGCTTGTCGGTCCCGAGCAGGTCGGCGGCGAAGATGGCTGCGGAGTCTGGACGAATCGCGTTCAACTCGTCGCGAAGCGTTTCCGCCTCGACGATCGAACTGCGATGATGGATAGCAACACGCGCCCCCGCGCTGTGCAGCTGGCGGACGATCTCCGCGCCGATACGGCGGGCCGAACCCGTCACGAGGGCGGTTTGCCCCTCGAGGGTAGATAGGGTGTTCACGATTGGGGGTCTCCGGTTCCTGCATCGCGCCGGATGGAATTCGGCTGCGAACCTGACTACATTTGCGCCATTGTTGGGGACCGAGCGAGCTCATGCAACCATCCCGGCTGCCAGCCGGTTTGCCTGATCCGGACGAAAAAACGCTCGGGCATTCAGCACGTACCGCGGCCCATATCGCGAGTCGCATTGATGCCGAAGGCGGTCGGATCAGCTTTGGCGAATACATGCATCTTGCTCTGTACTCGCCCGGTTTCGGCTACTACGTGGCCGGCAATCGCAAATTCGGTCCGGGCGGCGATTTCGTGACCGCGCCCGAGGTTTCGCCATTGTTCGGCCACGTGCTTGCCCGGCAGTGTGCCGAGACACTCGCCGCGATCTCCGGGGGTTGCATCCTGGAGCTTGGCGCTGGCAGCGGCGCACTCGCGGAGCAGATTCTGACGAAGCTTGCCGCGCTGGACGCATTACCACACCGCTATCTCATTCTCGACGCCTCGCCCGAACTCGTCGAACGACAGCGTTCGCGGCTGGCTCACGCTCTGCCGGAGGTCGCAGATCGCGTCGAGTGGCTGGACGCCATGCCGGAAGGGTTCGATGGCGTCATCATCGCCAACGAGGTCGCCGACGCGTTGCCCGTCGAGCGATTCCGCGTAGCGCCCAGTGGCATCGAACAGGCATACGTAACGAGCGATCCCGAAGGTTTCGAGATAATGTGGATGCCGGCAACGGAATCTGTGTCCGAGATCGTCGGCTCGCTCGGCATTGAGCTCGAAGCCGGGTACCAGTCAGAAGTGTGCCCACCTCTGAAGCCCTGGATAGCGTCGGTGCTGGCGGGCCTGGATAACGGATTGTTCCTCGTGTTCGATTACGGCCTTGCTCGCCGCGAGTACTATGCGCCCGATCGCAGCGGCGGCTGGCTGCGCTG
>CAZMEA010000143.1:3339-6391 GCA_964565135.1 uncultured Woeseiaceae bacterium | reverse complement strand
GCTGCTGTTCGCGTGCATACACAAACCGGCGCGCACTTTTTCCAGGACCTGTTCTCCCGAGAGAATGCGACAAACTTCCGCGGTCGGGACAAGGAACTGAGCCCGTTGACGAGTACAACCGTCAAACTCATGGCGAGCTACGAGTTCATGGATGACGGCTGGTCGTTTATAGACCGCGGCGCTGTGACGTTCTCGTACGACTATCTGATGATTGAATACGATGAGTTCCGGGACCTGCGCGTTGCTGCTCCCGTTGGCGAGGAGCCCCTGTTCTCGATGAACTCAGGCGTTGTTCAGCTGTTCTTCTCCTTCTGGTATTGACCACCGCCGACCTGCGCTAGAATCCCAACGTTTTTGGGGCATGCAGGGAGACATACATGGGTGAGCTGGTCGGCATCGCGATCCGCGATGCAAAACGTGCCGCAATGCGGGAACTGCAGTCTGCCACTGTCACTCCTGATGCAGGCGTCGCGGACGACTTTCGCGGCAAGCCTGGCAAACGCCAGGTTACTCTGTTGTCCGCCGATGTCTGGGACACCGTATGCGCGGAACTGAACAGTGATCTCCCCTGGACGATTCGTCGCGCGAATCTTCTCGTTGCCGGTATCGATCTGCCGAAGGCTGCCGGCGAGACTATTCAAGTCGGTCCGGTGACGCTCCGCGTCACCATGGAAACCGACCCGTGCTCTCGTATGGACGAACAACATGATGGCTTGCGGGCTGCGTTGACGCCGGACTGGCGAGGCGGCGTGTGTTGCGAAGTCCTGTCCGGAGGCGAGATCTCGATCGGCGACTCCGTGCTGCTCGAAACGGCCTGACGAGTCCCGGTCAATGGCCGCTGCACTAATCATCGGATTTCTCCTGGTTGCAGTCGTTGCGGTTCTGTACAACCGACTGATCCGGGATCGCAACAGGGTCGATGGCGCGTGGAGCGATATCGACGTGCAGTTACAGCGTCGGCATGATCTGGTGCCCCAGCTCGTTACGGCGGTGGATCAGTATGCCGACTACGAGCGCGCCACCATTGAAGCGGTTACCACTCTTCGAGCGGAGGCGATGAAGACGACGTCGATCGGCAAGCTCGGGGAGACCGAAGAGAGCCTGAGCAGCGGCATGATGCGGCTCATCGCACTGGCCGAAAGCTATCCGGATCTGAAGGCCAACGAGAATTTCCTGCAGCTGCAGCGAGAACTGGTGGAAACAGAAGACTATCTGCAGTTCGCGCGACGCTACTACAACGGTGCCGTACGCCAACTGAATACCCGGGTCGAGACGGTGCCAAGCAACGTTGTTGCACGTCTGTTTGGCTTCGCGGCTCGGGAATACTTTCAGAAGGCGTCGGACGAGGCTGGCAACGTGCCGCTCGTGGAACTCGGCAACCTGGAATGACGTTTGTTGCACGCATTGTGCTGCTTGCGCTGCTTGGCATTGGCGGCGTATCAGCCGATGAGCGCATCCTCGAATTCGCTGCTGACATTGAGGTATCGCCGGCTGGCGAACTTGAGGTCACCGAGACCATCGTCGTGCGTTCGGAAGCGAATCGCATCAGGCGCGGTATCTATCGCGACTTTCCGACCGATTACGAAGACCGGTATGGCACTCGTGTGCGCGTTGACTACGAGCCGCTCTCGGTGTTGCGAGACGACGAGCCGGAAGAATTCTTCTCAGACCGGCTGAGCAACGGCATGCGAACCTATTTCGGCAGTGCCGACCGGCTGCTATCGCCGGGCACCTATCGGTATACCTATCGATACCGCGTCAACCGAGTCATTGGGTACTTCGAAACCCACGATGAGCTGTACTGGAACGTTACGGGGCTCGACTGGGCTTTCTCGATCGACCGGGCATCCGCGCGAATCTCGCTCGATGCCAACGGCTCGCCGTCGATTCAGCAGGCGCTCGCCTACACGGGATACGCCGGGGAACGGGGTGAAGACTACACGGCAAGCACGAACGGTGCGTCCGCCCGCTTTGAAACGACGCGAGCGTTGTTGCCTCACCAGGGTCTGACCGTCGCCGTCAGCTGGCCGAAGGGCTTCATTGCGGAACCGTCGAACCTGCAGCGCCGCTTGTGGCAGCTCCAGGACAACGCCAATCTGGCGGTGGTCCTGGGCGGTCTTATCCTGATGCTTGGATACCTCGCGCCCGTCTGGTATCGATTCGGAAGAGATCCCGAGGAGGGCGTGGTCGTTACCCGCTACGAACCGCCCGAAGAGTTGTCACCCGGCTCATTGCGCTTCGTGCAGCAGATGTACTACGACGACAAGATTCTCACAGCGGCAATCATCAGCCTTGCTGTCAAAGGCTATCTGACGATTGACGATACGGGCGCAAAGCACAAGTTGATCAAGACCACGCCCGCGAATCCGGTCAAGCTGCCGTCGACCGAGGAGACCGTACACGTTGCCCTGTTTGCGGCCGCGGACACCGTCACGATATCCCAGGACAACTGGCGTCACCTTCGTGTCGTAAGAGCTGCGCATCGCGACGCGTTGCGCTCGGGCTTTCGAGGACGTTATTTCCGAAAGAATGCGCTGCTCAGCCTGCCGGCACTGTTCATCGGGATTGTTGCGGCGGCGGCCGCTCTCGCCGTCGGCCCGAGGCCGACGATTCTCGTCGTACTGGGCATCGCGGCGATGTTGCTTGTTTACCTGTTCTTCTCTTCCATCATGAAGCGACCGACCTACCTGGGACAGCGCACCATCGACCAGATTCTCGGCTTCAGGGAGTATCTGGAAATCGCCGAGAAGGATGAGCTCAATCTGCGAAACCCACCCGAGAAAACGCCCGAGCTCTTCGAACGTTACCTGCCGTACGCACTGGCGCTTGGCGTCGAGCAGCAGTGGGCAGAGCGCTTCGCGTCGGTGCTCTCAGGTATCCGGGGCGATGGCGGGGGTTCCTATCAACCGGCCTGGTACGCGGGGAGCTGGAACAGCGCCGACATGCGCAGCACGACCTCTTCTTTGGCTGGCGATCTCGGCTCGGCAATCAGTTCTTCCGCCACGGCGCCGGGATCCTCCTCCGGAGTGAGCAGCGGCGGAGGCTTCTCGGG
>CAZMEA010000143.1:0-3239 GCA_964565135.1 uncultured Woeseiaceae bacterium | reverse complement strand
GGCTGGTAGCCAGACCGCCCGTCGCGTTGTGTAGAATCACCGATCCTCAGCAGCCAGTTCCGAGCTCCCATTGAACCAGTCCTACCAGCCTCGCCGGTCCGGCGGTGGCGCGATTCCCGACGTGATATTCATTCTGCTGATCCTGAACGGAGTGGCGTTTGCCGCGCAGAACATTTTTGACGGTGCATACACCATTGGCGGCCCGATCGGCGTCAACTTTGCGCTCTGGCCGCCTGGAAACGGCTACGTGCCGTTCTATCCATGGCAACTCGTCACGTACGGATTCTTGCACGGCGATTTCACGCACATCCTCTTCAACATGTTCATGCTGTGGATGTTCGGTCGTGAACTCGAAGGGGTTATGGGTCCAAGGCGTTTTCTGACCTATTACATGACCTGCGTCGTTGGCGCCGGCGTTGTGCAATTACTCGTGGCGGCCATGCAAGGTGGCGGTGCGCCCACGATCGGCGCTTCGGGCGGCGTGTTCGGCATCCTGTTGGCCTTTGGTATGACGTTCCCGAATCGAATGATTCTGTTGCTCATTCCGCCCATACCGATGAAAGCAAAGTACCTCGTCATACTGGCGGGTGTCTTTGAACTGTTCGTAGGGGTCTCCGGTTCGGCGCCCGGCATCGCAAACTTCGCTCATTTAGGGGGTATGGTGTTTGGTTTCGCGCTGCTGCAGTACTGGAAGCGCCGGCGGCGGTAGTCGACATGCATCGTCGTGAGTTTCTTCGTTGCGCCGCTGTGGCAGGGACACCCATCGTACTGGGAGGATGCGCGGTAACGGCCCCCATCGCCCCGGCAGAACCGAGCGCAGCGGACGCATTACTGGAAGACTTCGAACTCAGTTCAAGGGATGTCAGCCGCCTGTTGCAAACGCTTGGTTCACGTGGAGCGGACTTCGGTGAAGTGTACCTTCAGCGCCGGCGCGAACGGCGAGTGCGGGCGCTCGACGGTGAGATCCTCTCCGTGCAGAACGGGCACGTTCAGGGTGCCGGTCTGCGCGTTGTCCGAGGTGATGATGTTGGCTTCGCCGTGTCCGAGGGGCTCGACGCGCGTTCCCTGGCGACGGCGGCTGAAGCATCAGCAACGACGCTCGTGGCCGCAGAGCCAATGGCAACGTCACCGTTGATTGTGGGCGCCGTTGCTGATCGCTACCCGGTCCAGCGTGACTGGCAACGTGTAAGCGTTGCGCGACGGCGGACCATCGTGGAGCGACTGGATGCCTTGTTGCGGCAGCAAGACGTCGCGGTCGCCAGTGCTGAGATCAACTTCAACGATGTCGACGAGGAAATTCTGATCGTACGCCTCGACGGTCGGGTGGTCGCGGATCGAAGACCCATGACTCGACTGAGTGTCCGCTTATCGATCACCGACGAGGGCGTGACGCATGTGGGCTTTGCGAGCCTCTCAGGGCGTCGCGGCGACGCATGGTATACGGACGATCAGCTACAAACCGCCGCCGAGGACGTCGTGCGTCGGACTCGGCAACTCTTCGATGCACGAATGCCGCCTGGAGGCGAGTTGCCCGTCATTCTGGCAGCTGGAGGCGGCGGAGTCGTCGTCCACGAAATCATCGGCCACGCACTTGAAGCGGATCTCGCGACCAGCGGCTCGAGCCCGTTCCGTTTGGCGCTTGGCGAGTCGGTGGCGAATACCGAAGTCACGGTCATCGACAACCCGAGCTTGCCCGGCGAACGCGGAAGTCTGAACGTCGACGACGAAGGTGAGGCGGCGGAGCCGCGTACGCTTATCGACGCAGGCACTCTGACGTCCTACGTACACGATCGCTACAGCGCCAGGGCTGGCGATCAGTCTGTTCCCGGCAGCGGCCGTCGCGAATCCTTCCGACACGCGCCGTTGCCCCGCATGTCGAACACCTATATGGACAACGGGCGTCGCGAACCCGGTGAACTGCTGGAAGCCATGGGTCGGGGTGTGATCGCTGAGTCAATCACCGGCGGTGCCGTAGACAGGCTGACCGGGCGGTTCCGGTTTCGGGTGAAAAGCGGCTGGTTTGTCGATGGCGGTCGCAAACGAGTGCCAGTGCGTGACTTCGAGATCTCGGGTGCCGGGCCTGAGTTCCTGGGCGACGTATCGATGGTCGCGAACGATTGGCGCATGGATCCTGCGGGATGGACATGCGGAAAAAAGGGTCAGACGGTTCCAGTGTCGCAGGGCACGCCGTCAATCCTCGTCAACGGTCTGGATATTCGGCCTCTGTCATGAGTTGGTAACACAACGAACGACGGCATGGTCGATACTCGCGACTAGCCGATCAGTTCGCCCACATGACCCCCGACCGACCGACCTCACGCCTCAGCGCCGCCGAGCGAATCAACTTCCTGCTAACCAATCGTTTGCCGCGTCGATGGCTGACGTTGTTCATGGGCCGATTCTCAAAGATCGAGAACCCGCTCATTCGCTGGCTTTCGATGTCGATCTGGCAGCTGTTCGCCGATGATCTGAGGCTCTTCGAGGCCCGCGAGTCCCGCTTCAACAGCATGCATGCGTGCTTTACGCGCGCGCTTCGTGACGACGCGCGGCCGGTTTGTGAAAGCGAGGAGATCCTGGTAAGTCCCTGTGACGCCGTCATCGGCCAGTTTGGTGACGTTCGGGGGACCGAAGTCGTCCAGGCGAAGGGATTTCCATACACGCTCGACGATCTGTTTGCGGGCTCGGGGTGCGCCGAAACCTTTCGCGACGGCAGGTATGTGACCTTGCGGCTGAAGTCGAGCATGTACCATCGGTTTCATGCGCCTTTTGCGGGCAGCGTCGACGAGCTGACGTACATCTCCGGGGACGTCTGGAATGTGAATCCCGTTGCCCTCAAGGTCGTCGAACGGCTTTTCTGCAAGAATGAACGCGTCGTGTTCCCGATGACGACCAACAACGGGGCATCAATCGCCATGGTTGCGGTCGCGGCGATTCTGGTAGCGAGCGTTCGCCTGCGCGGCCTCGATGTTCCGCTCAACCTCGAATACGCTGGTCCAAACACGATTCCGCTGAAGCGTAGCTTTTTGAAAGGCGAGGAGCTGGGCAACTTTGAGCACGGCTCGACGATCATTCTCTTCACGCAGCGTGGCTTTGACTTCGTGGACTCGGTACGGACGGGAGAGGTCATTCGCATGGGTAGACCTCTCATGCGACGTGTAGACAACCTGTAACGTTCTGTACATGCGAATGACATGCGAGCGTAGCAATTCGGTCATGTTAAGCACATAGGCTGCAGCTTT
>CAZMEA010000142.1:0-6399 GCA_964565135.1 uncultured Woeseiaceae bacterium | reverse complement strand
TCGCCGTCAGCGCTGACCGCCCAGATGTTGGATCGGGCCCGATCCGTCATGATGTCCATCGAGCGCCGGACGTAGGCGACCTCGTCCCCATCGGGGGAAATCTGGATGTCCGCAGCCACCTCGAGCTGGAAAATGTCGGTGTTCAGAAATTTCGCGGCATCCGTGGAGGCATGGTTGTCGGCGAACGCCGGCAAAGCGAGCGGCGCGGCCGCGGCAAGGATCAGAAGGCGAGTCAGCATTGTGAGATTCCCGATCGGTCGGAGCAGAAGTGGTCGAAGGATCCCTGAGCGGCAAGGCATGCGCAACCGCTACCGGTCGCGGTGGCCCGGCGAGCCCGACGACTCATCCCGACAGTCGGTGCCCGAATGGCGCCAGCGCGGCGAATCAGGCTTGCTTGACGCGGCGGGGGCGCATGGAGATACTCGGCCCATGATGAATCTGCTTCAGGACCGTTGGAACTGGTGGCTGCCCTCACAGGAGTGGGCGGCTCGCTGATCTGTAGCTGACGCAATCGAAGCCGAAAAGCCCATCTCCGCAACCAAGCGTGGAGCTGGGTTTTTTATTGCCTGCATGAATTGCGCCCCGAACCGGAAACTGACACGTGCAACCGCCATTTGATATCGCCGCCGACCTCGATACGCCTGTGTCGGCCTACCTCAAGCTCAAAGAGCTGAAGCCGCGTTTTCTGCTCGAGAGCGTCGAAGGCGGCGAGCGACTCGCACGTTACTCCTTCCTCGGGTTCGGCGACTCACTCGAAATTCGCATGGATGACGACAGCCTGCGGATCGACGGGCAAACACTCGATCGTCCGGTCACCCAGTCCGAGTACCTCGGTCATCTGCGAGAGGCTCTGGCCCGCGTACCGAGGCCACGGCAGGCGGTCGAAGGGCTGCCGTTCTCCGGTGGCCTGGTCGGCGTGTCGGGCTACGACGTGGTCCGGCTGTTCGAGGAGCTGCCGAACCGACCAACCCCGCAACCCGGGATTCCGGCAGCCGCGTTTACGGCGACGTCATCCCTGCTCGTGTTCGATCATCTGACCCGGCGCGTTGCGCTCTTGCACGACGGCAGTGACGCAGAACGCGCCGCATTGCGCAAAGAGGTCATCGATCTTTTGCGTGGGCCGATACCCAGGCGTGACAAGCCCGTGGCCATTTCCAAAGCGACGCCGGGCATGACCGAAGCCGAGCACCGCGACAAGGTGGAGATCTGCAAGGAGTACATCGCGGCCGGTGACATCTATCAGATCGTGCTGTCGATTCTGTTTTCGGGAACTGCAGATGTAGATCCGTTTGAGGTCTATCGGGCGACCCGCCTCCTGAATCCCTCCCCGTACATGTTCTATTTCGAGTTCGACGAGCTGCGGGTCGTCGGCTCATCGCCTGAAGCGCTTGTTCGCCTGCACGGCAGCACCGCATCGCTGCGGCCGATTGCGGGCACCCTGCCCCGCGGCGCAACACCGGAGGAGGATGTCGACAACGAGGCTCGGCTGCTCGCCGATCCGAAGGAGGCTGCGGAGCACGTCATGCTTGTGGATCTGGCGCGCAACGACCTCGGTCGGGTTGCGAAAGCCGGTTCGGTGCACGTCGATCCGTATCGGTCGATCGAGCGCTACAGCCACGTCATGCACATCGTCAGCGGCGTCGTGGGCGAACTCGAAGCGAACTACGACGCGTTCGACCTGTTCGCGGCGAGCTTCCCTGCCGGGACCCTGGTCGGGGCACCGAAGGTTCGGGCCATGCAAATCATCGACGAACTCGAACCGACGGGTCGTGGACTCTACGGCGGCACGGCCGGCTATTTCGACATCAATGGCGACATGGACCAGGCCATCACGATTCGAACACTGGTCTTCAACGGTAACGAATACACGTTCCAGGCGGGCGGCGGCATCGTCGCTGACAGCGTGCCGGAGCGCGAGTACGCCGAGGTCATGGCCAAGAGCGCCATACTGCGACGCGCTTTGGACATGGCGGGAGAAGGACTGTGAGTTTCGACCACGTTCGCATGCTGCTGATCGATAACTACGACTCGTTCACCTACAACCTGGTGCAGGCGTTCAGAGCCCTGGGCGCGAACGTCGACGTGCACCGTAACGACAAACTCAGCGTTGCCGATGCACTGGCCAGCGAGCCGACGCACCTTGTCATCTCGCCCGGGCCCGGTCGGCCGGAGGACGCCGGTCTTTCACTCGACATGATCGCCGCCTTTGCAGATTCGATCCCGGTACTCGGTGTCTGCCTCGGCCATCAATGCATCGTTCAGCACTTCGGGGGCAGCATCGTTCGGGCCGGCCGGCTGATGCACGGCAAAACGTCCATGGCGGAGCACGACGATGCCGGCCTGTTCGCAGGTCTGCCGCAGCCGATGCTCGTCGGCCGCTATCATTCCCTGTGTGCCGAGCCGGAATCGGTACCGGCAGATCTGGTTGTCACGGCCAGGACCGGGCGCGGGGAGATCATGGGTGTGCGCCACGCGGACAAGCCCATCGAAGGCGTGCAGTTTCATCCCGAGAGCGTCCTGACCCCTGAGGGTGACGATCTGATGCAGAATTTCCTGCGCATGCAAGCGTAGTTCTTGTGCCGAAGAGGAATCGTTAATGAGTAACCCGTTCGCGCCGCTTCTCAACACACTGCTCGACGGTGGGGATCTGACTGAAGCCGATGCGTCATCGTTGATGCATGCCATGGCGTCCGGCGACATGGCCCCGGCACTGGGCGGCGCGTTTCTTGCCGGCCTGCGTGCGAAGGGCGAAACCGCCGAAGAGATCCGCGGATTCGCCACAGCGATGCGCGAGCTTGCCGTCAAGCCGGACATACCGGAGGGCACGCCGACCGTAGATACCGTCGGCACCGGCGGCGACGGCTCCGGCAGTCTGAACCTGTCGACGGGCACCGGTCTTCTGGCCGCGGCCTGCGGCGTTCGCGTCGTCAAGCACGGCAATCGCTCGATATCGTCCAAGAGTGGCAGCGCCGACATGCTGGAAGTGCTCGGTATGCCGCTGCCCCTGGACAAGGACGCATCAGTTGCAGCGCTGGCGGCGACCGGCTTTACGTTCCTCTTCGCACCGGCGTTTCACCCGGCGATGAAAGAAATCATGCCGGTCCGCGGCGCGCTTGGCGTGCGGACCGTGTTCAACATGCTCGGTCCGCTGACGAACCCGGGTGCGCCGCCGTTTCAGCTTATCGGCGCGTTCAGCGCGGATGCCGCAAAGCTCATGGCCGATACGCTGGCGGGCATGCCGATCGAGCGTGCCTTCGTCGTGCACGGGGAACCCGGTTGGGACGAGGCCAGTCCGGCCGGCGACTTCCTGCTCTACGACGTCACGCCGGGCAAGGTCACTGAGCTGCGGCGTTCGCCCGAGGATTACGGTGTGGCGCGCTGCGCCCCGGAAGCACTGAAGGGCGGTGATGCAGCACACAATGCGCACGAGCTCGAGCGCGTGTTCAGCGGTGACGACAAAGGCGCGCATCGGGATGCCCTGTTAATGGGTACGTCACTCGTACTCGAAGTCATGGGCGAGGTGAGCACGGCGACCGAGGGTGTCGAACGCGCCGCCGCCGCGATTGACGATGGCTCGGCGCAGGCCTTTCTCGAGCGCTTCCGCGAGCACTTTGCCGACTGACCGATGTCCGACTTTCTCGACACGATGGCTGCTTCCAGCCGGGCCCGCGCCGACGCGTTGCCGGCGCGCTGGGACAGTGCGTCGCTGGATAAACCTGTGTATCCCCTGCGATTGACGGGCTTCGATCTGATCGCCGAGATCAAGGACAACTCGCCTGCCGAAGGGCGGCTCGCCGCGGCCGATGCAAATCGCACAACACGGGCCGCGGCCTACGTGCAGGGCGGTGCCGCAGCTATCTCGGTACTGACGGAGCCGGATCGTTTCGCGGGCGAGCTTGCGCACGTCGAGGACGTCGTCGCCGCAGTGAGCGATCAGCAGATACCTGTCATGCGCAAGGATTTCCTCACGGACGTGCGCCAGGTTCTGGAAGCACGCAGCGCCGGCGCAAGCGGCGTGCTGCTGATAGCGGCAATCCTCGACGACAAGAGTCTGGACGCGATGCTGCGGAGTGCGCTCGAACACTCGATGTTCGTACTGCTCGAGGCGTTCGACGCCGAAGACCTGGAACGCTGTTCGGGGCTCGTCAGCGGTGCGTTCAGATCTGCGGCCAACGACGGTCAACTGCTCGTGGGCGTCAACACCCGAAACCTGCGCACGCTCGAAGTAGACTCGGCTCGCCTCGAGCGCCTGTCAGGCGACTTGCCGGCGGGCGCTATTGCCGTGGCAGAGAGCGGGCTGAAGGAGGCCGCCGACGCCGCACGGGTTGCACAGCTTGGTTATCGAATGGGGCTGATCGGCACCGCGCTGATGCGAAGTAGCGATCCGGCGACACTTGTAACCGACATGCTCGTTGCGGGACGTCAGGTGGTAAGCGCATGAATGTCGTCGTGAAGGTATGTGGCCTGACGACAGCCGAAGATGTCGCAGCGGCCGTCAATGCAGGCGCCGACGCCGTGGGCTTTGTCTTCGCCGAGTCTCCGCGGCGCGTCACGCCCGAACACGCTGCCGACATCAGCAGGCACGTGCCCGCTTCGGTGTTAAAGGTAGCCGTCATGTTGCATCCGAGTAACGAGCAGTGGCGGGCGGTGGCCGATACGTTTGCGCCCGATGTTTTGCAGACGGATGCCGGCGACTATGCCGCGCTCGAGATTGCCGACGATCTGCGCTGCTGGCCCGTGTTTCGCCAGGGCACCAACGAACCGGGTGAGCCGGCGCCCGACGAATATGTATATGAAGGACCGAAGAGCGGCCAGGGTGAGACGGTCGACTGGGCGCGTGCCGCAGAATTCGCTCGCGACGGTCGCATGATTCTGGCGGGCGGTTTAGGACCGGGTAACGTGGCCGAGGCCGTCCGGGCGGTGCGCCCGTGGGGCGTCGATGCGTCGAGTTCGCTGGAGCGCGCGCCGGGCCGCAAGGACGCCGGAAAAGTCACCGCGTACGTTGCGGCGGCCAAAGGTGCCGACAACAGAGTTTGATTGCGTGAGGTTATTTGCATGAAAGGCATTATTGACGCCGGGGAGGCGAAGACGCTTCTCGAGGCTTCCATTCGCGGGGAGCTCCCGGATGAGCGTGGCCGGTTCGGCCCGTTCGGTGGACGCTACATTCCGGAGACGCTGGTGCCCGCGTTCGAGCGTCTGGAAGAGGGCGTAAAGCGCTATCTGCCGGACCCGGAGTTCGAGGCGCAGTACACAAAGGAGCTGAAGGACTGGGTCGGCCGGCCTACAGCGCTGACGCATGCGCCGCGGCTCAGCGAGCACTGGGGTGTCGATGTCTGGCTGAAGCGTGAGGATCTCGCGCATACCGGTGCGCACAAGATCAACAATGCGATTGGCCAGGCCCTGCTGGCGAAGCGGCTTGGTGCGAAGCAGGTGATCGCGGAAACCGGCGCCGGCCAGCACGGCGTTGCCTCCGCTGCTGCATGCGCCCGTCTCGGGTTGCCGTGTCGGGTATATATGGGCGCCGTCGACATTGAACGTCAGGCACCGAATGTCGATCGGATGCGCCGGCTCGGCGCCGAAGTCTGCCCGGTGGAATCCGGCGACAAGACACTGCGCGCAGCCATCGACGAAGCCCTGCGAGCGTGGGTCGCGGATCCGGAAGGTATCTATTATTTGCTCGGGTCTGCCGTCGGCCCGCACCCCTACCCGTACCTCGTCCGCGAGCTGCAGTCTGTTATTGGTCGTGAGTGTCGTGAACAGATGATGGAGCGGACCGGCGCGCTGCCCGACGCCGTTTTCGCCTGCGTGGGCGGCGGTTCCAATGCGATCGGCCTGTTCTATCCGATGATTGGTGACTGCACTGAGATTATCGGTGTCGAAGCGGGTGGCATTGGCGACGGTCTGGGCGAAAACTCGGCTACCCTCGCGACGGGTACACCGGGCGTGCTGCAGGGTTGCTACACGATTATCCTGCAGGACAAGAATGGCCAGGTGCAGGAGACGCAGTCGATCTCGGCAGGCCTCGACTACTCCGGCGTCGGTCCGGAGCATGCGTTCCTGCAGACGGTCGGTCGCGTTTCGTATCACACCGCCACTGACGACGAAGCGCTGGCGGCACTCGAGGAGTTGTGTGAACTCGAGGGAATTCTTACGGCGCTTGAAACCGCGCATGCGTATGCTGCGGCGAAACGCTGGGCCGCCGACAATCAGGGCAAGACCATTCTGATTGGCAACTCGGGGCGTGGTGACAAGGACATGCCGACGCTCACCAAGTATCCGGTACGGAGACAGATCGATGCAGCCGCATGAACGCATAGCCGAAGCGCTGGTATCGGCGCGAAGCGCGGGACGAACAGGACTGGTGCCGTTCATCACGGCGGGCTATCCGAGTCCGGACGC
>CAZMEA010000141.1:0-6417 GCA_964565135.1 uncultured Woeseiaceae bacterium | reverse complement strand
TATGGAAGAAGCAAGCCTGTTGCGCCGACTCGGCGCAATGATCTACGACGCACTGCTGATGCTGGCGATACTGTTTGCGGTGACACTGCCTTTGGTCGCGCTCCGGGACGGCGAACCGGTGGAATCGGGTAACCTGCTCTACCAGATACTACTCGTCGTCACCGCTTACGTGTTTTTCGTCGGCTTCTGGTGGCGCTACGGCAGAACATTGGGGATGCAGTCCTGGCGCCTCCGGATCGAATCTCCGGACGGCAGCGAACCTTCGCTCACCGCCTGCAGCCTGCGGTTCGCTTCAGCAGTCGCATCCTGGCTGCCCCTCGGGCTGGGCTTCTTATGGCAGCTCGTCGATCGCGACAAACTCAGCTGGCATGACAGACTGTCGGGCACACGCCTGCGCTATTACCCGAAACCACCGGAAGGCCACGAAAAAAGCTAGCGCACGCGGGCGAGCGCAAACACCGTCACACCCAGCAGCACCAGCGTCGGGATCCAACTGATAATGGCGGGATTCAGATTGAAAACCTGCCCGGAATTCGCGAGCGTCTCGCTGGCCAGGAAGTAACCCAGACCGATCATCACGCCGATCATCAGGCGACTGCCGGCGCCGGCTGAGCGCAACGAACCGAAAACGAAGGCCAGCGCCAGCACCGGCATCAGCGCCACGGTTGTCGTAGTCGCAATCCGCGACCACAGCTCCATCTCGTAGCGAATCGAAGAAAGCTCGTTGCGTCGGAGGTAGTTGATGTAGCCGACCAGCCCTCGCGCCGACAGGCTGACAGGCTTCACCAGTGTGATACCGAGAACCCCGCTGTCGATGTCGAGCGCTTCCAGCGTGACGGACGACGATGTCGTCTGCACACCCGCATTGCTGAATCGGGTTTCGCGGAAGTTCTCGAGCAGCCATTGCTCATCATCCGTGATCCCGGAATTCTCGGCGCGCGCGATAGACGCCAAACGCTGGTCGTCCGTGAAGCGGTAGAGATACACGCCTCCAAATTCAAACTCCGAGTTCACCTGCTCCAGGTGCAGGATGAGCTCGCCATCCTTGACCCATGCCGGGTTGCCCCCGGCCCTGTCGGACTGACTCAGTCGCGCTTCACTCCGCATATTCCGGGCAAAGTACTCGACCGGCGGCGCAATGTATTCGCCGATGAGCCCCGTCAGTACCAGCAGAACCACACCACTGGTTGCGACCATACCCGCGAGTCGTGCGACCGAAATGCCTGCGGTGCGCATCACGACGAGTTCGCTCTTGTTGGCGAGTGCCCCCAGACCCAGCAGCGAGCCGATCAGCGCAGCCATGGGCAGCATCTCGAACGCGATCTGTGGCATTCGCAATACGGAGTAGAGAAACACCTGCGGCATCTGATAGTCGCCACGCACGTCGTCGAGATTGCCGATGAACTGAAACAACCCGGCAAGGGCCAGCAGCACGCCAAGCACAAGCACGGTACTCTGCAATATTGTGCGCATGAGGTAACGGCTCAGCAGATTCATGTACGCACCCCGCTCATCGGACCCGCCGGTGCCAACCGTTCTGCAGACTGAGCAGGATCAGGGTAAACAGGCCCATCACGCCGTGCACCCACCAGATTCCTATGTTCGCAGCGACTGCCCCGCTCTCCAGCCACGCTCGTCCGGCTGATAACAGGTTGAAGTAGATAATGAAGACGAGGAGTCCGACGGCAATGCGCCCGTAACGGCCCTGTCGCGGCTGGCTGCGGCTCAGCGGTACAGCAAGCATTGCCAGTAAAAAAGTTGCAATCGGGATACTGATACGCCACTGCAGTTCCGCGACTCGCTCCAGATCGTCCGTGCCAATCAGTTCGCCGACCGGTAGCGCGGGCGGATCCAGCTCCTCGTCTTCCCGGTCGGGAAGACGATACGGAATACCGTGTTCCCCGAACTCGATGACGGCGAACTCCGTGGTGCCTGGCACGCCGAAGTATCGACGTCCGTTGTAGAGCACAAAAAAGCGCGTATCGCGATCGGCAGAGTCGCGTTGCTCGCCGCGCTCCGCGAGGACAACCTCGATCTCGCCGGTCGGTACCTGGCGCTGAAGAAAAACGTTCTCCACGCGCCCAGGTCCGAGCACGCTCTCGGCATACACCACGGAATCGTCGTCATTACCACTCACGAAGGTTCCGGGTTCAATGCTGGCGAGATCGGCCTGCCGGCGAGCCTCGACGCCAATTCGCTCGATACTGGCCAGCGCCTTCGGACCAACGTCTGCTGACAGCCAGAAAACGCCCAGGGAGAGGGGAATTACAATCCACAGCAGCGGCCTGTAAATACCAGTCGGACCGACGCGACAGGCCATCATCGCGGGCATCTCGCTGTCGGAATACAACCGCCCCATCGCCAGCATGATCGACAGGAACAGCCCGATGGGCAGGAGCAGGGTCAAATACTGGATGCCGGTCAGGCCAAGTACCATGAAGACCGCGTCCTTCGGCACCCGATCCTTGGCCACGTCGCCAAGCACCTGCGCGAACTGATTCGTCAGCAAGATAAACAGCAACACGGAGGTCACCGCCAGCCAGGTGAGCGCAACCTCCCTGAGCAAATATCTGTCGAGAATTCGAAACATCGGAGAGACCGGTGTACACGGAATTGCAGTCCAATCGGACAGCAATTTCTTACGGAAATTCAGTCAATTCCGGTTACAGCTTAATGCCAGTATCAGTTAGACTACCGGTTTTATTTTTCCGGGGACAGGCCCGGAGCGACGCCGCAATTTCGCAGAGGTCGAAGAACAAACTGCGAAACTTCGCCCGATGCCCGTCGGGTTACGCGGCTCGCAGTCGCAACAAAGGCAATAACGAGACATGAAATACCAGACTACGACCCGAGCGGCGTCGCGAATTTCGGCCGACTGCCTGATTGTGGGTGTTTATGACCGCAACAAACTCGGTGCTGCCGCTGCCGACGTCGATACAGCATCCGGAGGCTGGCTCACCATGCAGCTTCGCCGCGGCGATGTAGCGAGTGCGCTCGGCAGCGCAACGCTTTTGCCGGCGCCGGAAGGCATCAAGGCGGAACGGGTACTCGTCGTCGGGCTCGGAAAATTCGGCGACGTCAGCACTGCGCGCTTCCGCAAGGCGACAGCGAAAGCCATGGGGGTCCTGAAGGACCGCAAGCTCAAATCGCTGGCGGTCGGGCTGACCGTGGAAGATGTCAGCGGCGCGGGCAGCTACTACCTCGCGCGTCACGTGAGCGAACTCATCGAAGCGTCGCAATACGTGTTCGACCGCATGAAGAGTAAACGTGAACGTAGCCGAACAGCGCTTGCGTCGATAACGCTGCTTGCGCCGTCTCGCAAAGACGCCAACCAGGCCATGCGTGGCGCTGAGCACGGCTCAGCCATCGCCGAAGGCACCGGCATCGCCAAGGACCTGGGTAACCTCCCACCCAACGTCTGTACACCGTCGTATCTTGCACGCTTCGCCCGTGAACAGGCGAAAAAGCGCCGCAATCTCGAGACGCGCGTACTCGGCGAAACCGAGATCCGCCGCCTGAAGATGGGTACCTTCCTGTCGGTCACTGGCGGCACGCAAGAGCCGGCCAAGCTGATCGTTATGCAATATAAGGGCGCAACCGGGCAGAAACCCGTCGCGCTCATTGGCAAAGGCATAACCTTCGACGCCGGCGGCATTTCGCTGAAGCCACCGCAGGCAATGGACGAAATGAAGTACGACATGTGTGGCGCGGCATCCGTCATCGCCACCATGGCAGTGGTCGCACGACTCAAACTGCCGATCAACGTTGTCGCGGTCGTCCCCGCGTGTGAAAACCTGCCCAGCGGCACCGCCACGCGACCGGGTGACATTGTCACGAGCATGTCCGGGCAGACCGTTGAAATCCTGAATACCGACGCCGAGGGCCGCCTGATTCTCTGCGACGCAATCACGTACGCACGTCGCTTTAAACCGGACGCCGTCATCGACGTGGCAACTCTGACCGGCGCCTGCGTTATCGCACTGGGTCATCATCGTACGGCCGTCATGAGCAATGACGACGGGTTAAGTGATGCGCTTCTCGACGCCGGTATTCATGCGGAAGACCGCGCCTGGCCGATGCCGCTTGCCGAAGAATATGCCGAGGCGCTGAAGAGCAATTTCGCAGACTTCGCCAACGTTGGTGGACGCGAAGGGGGTGCAATCACGGCGGGCTGTTTCCTGGAGAAGTTTGCCGACGGGCTCAGCTGGGCACACCTGGACATTGCCGGTACCGCCTGGGTCAGCGGCGCTCGAAAGGGCGCGACAGGCCGGCCGGTTCCGATGCTGTCCCAGTACCTTATGAATCGGGCGGGCGTAGTACCCGAGTGATCGATGACCGACGTCAAGTTTTACGTCCTCGACAATGGTAACGAAACGGCACGCAACCACTTTGCGTGCCGGCTGGCCGAAAAGCTTTACCGCAGCGAGAACGCCGTGCATATCCTGACCAGGGACGCGACACAGGACAGCGAAATTGACGAACTGCTGTGGACGTTTCGGGACGGCAGTTTTGTGCCTCACGATGTGATCGCGCCCGGTCAGCCGCTGGGCGACGCGCCCGTGACAATTGGCGTCAAGGCCCCGTCCGGGCAGCAGGCACCGATTGTCATCAATCTGGGGAATGACATACCTGAGCCCGAATCGGGCTGGTCCTGCATTGCCGAAATTGTCAGCAACGACGACGCTTCCCGACAGGAAAGTCGCCGCCGCTATGCCCGTTATCGCGAGCTGGGGCATACTCTCGAGACGCACAAGCTCTGACCCACAGCGCGAGCAGCTGCCATGCTGCACCCCGCCGACGCCTGATTCGTTCCCATGGACAAGACCTACAGCCCCGAGGACATAGAAAGCCGCCACTACGAGCGCTGGAACGCAAACGGCTGGTTCGCACCCAGCGGATCCGGCGACCCGTACTGCATCGTCATTCCGCCGCCGAACGTTACCGGCACGCTGCACATGGGACACGCATTCCAGGACGCGATCATGGACGCACTGATCCGTTATCACCGCATGCTGGGGCGCAATACGTTGTGGCAGGTGGGCACGGACCACGCCGGAATTGCGACGCAAATGGTTGTCGAGCGTCAGCTGAATGCGGAGGGCAAGTCAAAGCACGATCTTGGCCGCGACGCGTTCGTTGAGCGGGTCTGGGAATGGAAGAACGAGTCAGGTGGAAACATCGCGGAACAGCTGAAGATGCTTGCGGCGTCCGTCGACTGGTCGCGCGATCGATTCACGATGGATCCCGAACTGTCCGTTGCCGTAACCGAAGTCTTCGTACGTTTGCACGAGGAAGGCCTGATCTACCGCGGCAAACGACTGGTCAACTGGGACCCGGTACTGCACACCGCCCTCTCCGACCTCGAGGTGTTGTCGGAGGAGGAGCCCGGCCATCTCTGGCACTTCCGTTACCCGCTGGTTTCCGGTGAGGGGCATGTCACGGTGGCTACGACGCGCCCGGAGACGATGTTGGGTGACAGTGCGGTCGCCGTACACCCGGACGACCCACGCTATGCAGATATCGTCGGCGAGATGCTCGAGTTGCCTCTGGTCGGGCGAAAGATCCCGGTGATCGCCGACGACTACGTCGACCCGGAATTCGGATCGGGCTGCGTGAAGATCACGCCAGCGCACGATTTCAACGACTACGACGTTGGCCAGCGGCACAACCTGCCGCAGTACAACATCTTTGACGACAACGCGGCCATCAACAACGAAGCGCCCGAAGCGTATCGGGGACTCGATCGCGACGATGCTCGCAAAAAGGTCGTCGCCGATCTGCAAACGCTCGGGCTGGTGGAGAAGATCGAGGAGTACAAGCGCAACGTGCCGCGGGGTGATCGTAGCGGCGCTATCGTTGAGCCTTACCTCACCGATCAGTGGTACGTCGACATCAAGCCGCTCGCGGAACCGGCAATCAAGGCCGTCGAAGACGGCCGCATTCGGTTTGTCCCCGAGAACTGGTCGAAGACGTACTTCGAGTGGATGAACAACATCCAGGACTGGTGCATCAGTCGACAGTTGTGGTGGGGGCATCGCATACCGGCGTGGTACGACGACGAAGGCAACATATTCGTTGGTCGCAGCGAAGCAGAGGTTCGCGAAGCAAACCAGCTGGGCGACGACGTCGCCTTGCGGCAGGACGACGACGTTCTTGATACCTGGTTCTCCTCGGCACTGTGGCCCTTCAGCACGCAGGGCTGGCCCAAGGAAACAGACGACCTGCGCACCTTCTACCCGGGCCAGGTTCTCGTCACCGGCTTTGACATCATCTTCTTCTGGGTCGCCCGTATGATCATGATGGGGCTGAAGTTCATGGGGGATGTGCCGTTTCGGGACGTCTATATCCACGGACTGATCCGCGACCAGGACGGCCAGAAGATGTCCAAGTCCAAGGGCAACGTGCTGGATCCGCGCG
>CAZMEA010000140.1:0-6528 GCA_964565135.1 uncultured Woeseiaceae bacterium | reverse complement strand
GTTGACCGCTTGAGTACCCCTCCGCGGAAACAAGCCGGCTATTGTCTAGCCGACCCGGGCCACTGTCAACCGGAAATTGGCCGAAATCAGGCCTTCAGCGCCCAGTGCCAGGGCTCATAGATAAAGCCCGCTTCGTTGCCTCTGGGGTAGCTCATTCGGAAGCCGAACGCCCCGGCCCGATCCTGCAGCCACGCAAAGGCCGCTGAATCCTCGAATTCCTCGGTAAGCGGCCGGCTGCCCGGGGTCGCGACGTCCACGGCCCGGCCCGTATGGTGCTCGCTGAAGCCAGGCGCCGCGTTGACCTTCAGAATTTCCTCAATCAGCTGACCGGCTTCCAGCTTCTGGCGGACCAGCTTCGCCTGGTAGTCGAAAGCCCTGAAACCCGAGACAATCAGCAGGGTGACACCGTCCTCGCGGGCGGCCGATACCATGCCCGCCCAGCCGGAGGCCGCATCGGGCGTCAGCGATTGCATGCGTCCAACGAGATTTGGCCCGACTTCCACCAGTTCTTTGGCTTCCGGGTAGTACGGCGGCATTCCATTCGCGCCGTAGTCACTGGGAATACCGAGTTCTGCGTGTTGCTGGCGTTGGGTGGTCGTTAGCATACGATCTGGTGCTCTGCGCCTCTCATCGTCCGGCGATTCTCCCACGTTTCGGACCACCGGCAAGCCTGATCACCGTGCGGCGGTGGGGAAGCAAACGTAGAATGGCGATTTGGTTCTGCCGCCGCGAATTTCAAGTATGTCCCGCGACGAAATCTATGCCAGCGATGACGGTCCGGACGGCCCGTTCGAATTTTCCGCGTCCGTTGCGGAAGTGTTCCCCGACATGCTGCGTCGGTCGATCCCGGGCTACGCCGCCTCGCTTCAGGCGATTCGTTCACTGACCCGCGAATACGCGACCGCCGGCTCCGTGCTGTATGACCTTGGCTGTTCGCTCGGCGCGGCCAGCAGGGCTATGGCTCAGGGGGTTTCCGTCGGCGACTGCCGCATTGTCGCCGTGGACAACGCCCCTGCAATGGTTCGCAAGTGCCGCGCATCGTTCGACGCCGATCCGGTCGCCGCGCCGTTCGACGTCGTCTGCGGCGACGTCAGGGAAACGCCTGTCGAGAACGCATCCGTCGTCGTGATGAATTACACCCTGCAGTTCCTTCCACCCGAGGATCGGAATGCCGTCATCGGCTCTATTGCAGCGGGCCTGAACCCGGGTGGGGTGTTCGTCCTGTCCGAAAAGGTGATCCATCCCGACCCGACGGTCGAAGCCGCATTGCAATCTCTGCATCTGGACTTCAAACGCCGTCACGCCTACAGCGAGATGGAGATCGCCCGCAAGCGTGCGGCTCTGGAGAACGTACTCGTACCGGACACCGTTGATACCCACGAAGCACGACTCACCGACGCAGGATTCAGCAGCGTCGGCGTCTGGCTGCGCTACTTCAATTTCGTCTCGATGATCGCAATCCGCTGACCAGTGCTGGATCTTGAGAAAATCTACCGGGACCTTGAGGCCGCTGGGTTGCCCGGCTGGCCGGGCGCGCTGGACGCGACGATTCGACAACGCCTGGCACCCACGGCCCACGGCGACCTGCCGGCCTGGCTGGCCGCCATTGAGTCTCTGCCAGAGGCTGTCGGCGGCACCGGGACGTTCAGCGCGGCGGCAGTCGGGGTCGATCATCTTGAACTGTCTGACGAAGCGGTCTCGGAAGCGACCGATGCGTTGCAGGTACTGAGTCCTTGGCGCAAGGGGCCGTTTCGAATCGGCCCGGTGTTTATCGACAGCGAATGGCGATCCGATCTCAAGTGGGCTCGGGTCGAGTCTGCAATCTCGCCGCTCGCCGGCCGGCGCGTCCTCGACGTCGGCAGCGGCAATGGCTACTACGCGTTGCGCATGCACGGCGCTGACGCCGAGCTCGTCATCGGCGTCGATCCGACCCTGCTGTACGTGGCGCAGTTCGCGGCCATCAGCCGGTTTTTGCCGCCTGTACCGGTGCACGTTTTGCCGTTTCGACTCGAGGAGTTGCCCGCTGACGCGAACGCTTTCGACACGGTTTTTTCCATGGGCGTGCTGTACCACTCGCGAAGCCCGATCGAACATCTGCGAAAACTCCGCGGTGCGCTCAGACCCGGAGGTGAACTCGTACTCGAAACGCTCATTCTGCCGGGCGACACGGCGTTTTCACGGACGCCGGAGTCACGCTACGCCCGGATGCGGAATGTCTGGCACTTGCCGAGCCAGGCGGAACTGCTCGTCTGGCTCGATCGATGCGGGTTTGGAAATGCCGTAGTCGCCGACGTGACGGCGACCACGGTCGACGAGCAACGGAGTACCGACTGGATGACGTTCGAGTCCCTGGCCGACGCCTTGCACCCGGACGACCCGACCCGAACGGTCGAGGGATGGCCCGCGCCGCTCCGCGCGATCGTCGTCGCCGCGCGACCCTGACTCGAAATCGCCGATACTTCCGATTCGTCGAGCCTTGACGACAGCGAAGAACCTTTTTAAATTTCAGTCTCGACAGAAATTAAAGAATTGCCATGCAGATGTCACCCGCCGTTGAAAAGTACGTCCTCCATTGGGGAGAAATGGGCACTCGCTGGGGCACGAATCGGACGGTCGCCCAGATCCAGGCACTGCTCTATCTGTCACCCCGGCCGCTGCGCGCCGATGAGATCGTCGACATGCTGTCGGTGGCTCGCTCCAACGTGAGCACCAGTATCCGTGAGCTTCAGGGCTACGGACTGGTCAAGATGACGCATATGCTCGGCGACCGACGCGACTATTTCGAGTCTGTCAGTGACGTGTGGGAGCTGTTCCGCATTATCCTGGAGCAACGGAAACAGCGTGAGCTGAATCCGACGCTCACAATGCTCCGCGCCTGCGCCGAAGAGGTCGAAAGCGAAGCCGATACGGATCCGGTGACCAAGGAGCGGATCCGAAACATGCTGGGCTTCATCGAATCGACGACCGAGTGGTATGACAAGATTCGTGAGGTCCCGACATCAACGCTGCAAAAGCTGATGAAGCTCGGCGGCAGCATCGCCCGGGTTGTGAAGGACTAGTCGTCGCCCCTACGGGTCAGCCTGGCACTCTGCCTCAGATGCCGACGCCGGCGACAGCCTGCGCAGGTACCAGATTGACGGTGTTTCAGCCCGACTGTCGGGCCCGCCGTTTATGGACTCCGACGGCCGATAGAAGTAGCCGCCCGGTACATACTGCTTCGTCACCGGTGTACCGCCCACGCATTCTGAATGCCAATAGTCGCCGCTGAGCAGCATGCCCTCTTCCAGCGCGCTGGATGATTGCCAGGGCAACACGGCGCCGGGCTCGATACGACGCAGCCAGGTACGCGCGCCGCTTCCCGGGTCTTCTCGTAAAACTTTCTCCGCGATGCCGAAGCCGGTGATGTCCCGCGTGTACTCCCAGGGCACGAGTTCCTCGTTCAAAACCAGCGGCGTCTGGATAACGGCATCCGGATCGGCATCATCCAGAAAATAGAGAATCTGTGCACCGTCCGTCGTCGCCAGCGGCAGCCCGGTCGTGCCGGACGGAATATAGGCATACCCGCCGGACTCCAGCTTGAGGTCACCCAATCGAACCCGTCCTCGAATGACGTAAAGCTCGATGCTCTTGTCGGGCAATCCGCCCGTCGTGAACGACCACTCGGCTGGCAGCACGATGAGATTGCTGGAACGCCGCGTCTCCGGATCGCCCGCGAGTCGCTTCGCCCGGACACCCGGCATACCGGCCATGAAAATGTCGGGCAATTCCGAGGTTTGTATAAAAGCCGGATACGGCACGACCGGCTCGGACGTCGCACAGCCGCCTAGAGAAAGGATCAGAAGCATAAAAAAGCCGCCCAGAAACCTGGGCGGCAATAGAAGCAGAAGGCATTCCTGGCCCGGAACATAGTGATCGCTAACGAACGCTGTGTTCCTGGCGTTCAATGCTGCGTTCAATTCCGTCCTACCCCGTTATCACAATTCGGCGGCTGCGCGACACGCCTTCAGACCTGCGGCAACGCTGCGAGACACGGTGATGAGAGGGTTCACGTGAATCGCTTGACCGAACCTGCATCCTGCAGGGTGACCACGAAGATTGCCTGGCAATACCTCATCTCCGTGCGTACCGAAGCGGTACCGGCGGTAGCCTACAATATCTAGTGATCGTATGCGAGCAATGTACAAGATATAGTTGTTGCGCGTAATTTACGGCGCTAGACCTGTTATCCCCGACCGGCCTCGCCGTCAGGCACCGAAGCCCAGAGCCCTTCTCATGACTAACGCCTACCCAGTTGATAAGAAAACCAAGATTCGTCAGCTCGCCAGAAAGGGCAGCTACGATCGCAACGTTGTACACGGCATTCTGGACACGGCCCTCAGCGCGCATGTGGCGTTCAATGGCGATACGGGACCGGTAACGGTGCCGATGATATTTGCGCGTGACGACGAAACGATCTACCTGCACGGCGCGCGCAAAGCTCGCGTGATTCGCATGCTCGAGAACACGGAAGAAGCGTGTCTGAACGCGACCCTGATCGACGGCATTGTCCTCGCCCGATCGGCGTTCAACTCTTCGATGAACTATCGGTCGGTCACCGTGTTCGGCCGACCGTCACTGGTTGATGATTTCGACGAAAAGCTCCACGCAATGCGCTGTATCAGCGAACACCTGATGCCGGGGCGCTGGGATGAACTGCGCGCGCCGCATGACAAGGAAGTGAAGATGACAGGCGTAATCGCATTACCCATTGAGCGCGCCTCGGCAAAGATCTCGTCAGGACTCCCGGACGACGAAGAAGAGGACTACGCTATTCCGGTATGGGCCGGTGTCGTTCCCGTAGCGACAACCGCGGGCGCGTTGATCGATGACGACCAGCTGTTGCCAGGCACTGCGCCATCAGCAGCGGTTAGCGCCCTCCAGACCCGGAGATACTAGTCAGACCTCGCCGGCGAGATGGCCGGTCTTTACCCAGACTGTCGCGGCTTTGTCAGCCGTTAGCGTAGCGACATCGCCCGGCGGGAATCTCAGCCAGGACTCTGCAGGCCAGGCTTGCCCGTCGAATGACAGCGCACCGCTAACGACGAAGATTTCCGTTCCCGCCCAGCCGGAATCCACGCAAAAACGACCACCGTCCTCGATACGCCGCATAAAGACGCGTTCAGGACCGAACTCATGCAACGTCAGCGTATTGCCGACCCAGCCTCGTTGGTCAGTCGTATCGATCGAAAACTGCGACAGGTCATCGGCGTCGAATTGCCGCAGTTTGACCAGAATTCGACAGCCTGGCTTGCTGAATGGCGTATGCCCCGAGCCGGGCGGATTGCGCACATAGCTGCCTGCAGGGTAGTCACCCGTTTCGTCGGAGAACACACCTTCGAGTACGAAAAACTCTTCCCCCTTGGCATGCTCGTGGCGTGGAAACGAACTGTCGACGGCGTACCGTACGACGCTTGTGGCCCTGGCGACCTCGTCGCCAATCCGGTCGAGCATCAACCGATCGACGCCGTACTCGGGTGAATGCACCCACAGTGAATCATCCGGCGCAATCGCCGCGCGTTTGTTGAAATCTGCGTTGAGCCGCATGCTTTGTTACCCGGCGATGCCGTCTGTAATCGGAGTGCCGCAGTCTAACCTGCACCTACCGGTGCGCAACTGCGTTGTGGCGCGGCGAACGCACGACCCCTTGGCTCACTGACTGAACAGTCCGCTGTTTTCTTTCTCGAGCCGCAGTAACGCGGCTTTGGTTTCAATCCCGCCGCCAAAGCCAGTGAGCGACCCGTCGCTGCCGACGACACGATGGCACGGAATGACAATCGGCAACGGGTTTCTGCCGTTTGCCGCGCCGACGGCACGCACGGCGCTTGGATGTCCGATCCGCTCGGCGATATCGCGGTAGGACACCGTTTCACCGTAGGGAATCTCAAGTAGAGCATCGAGGACTGCGAGCTGAAACGGCGTACCGGTCGGCTTAAGCACCAAATCGAAAGCGTGTCGGTCGCCGGCAAAGTATTCATCCAGCTGTCGTGCCACGTCTGCAAACGGTGCCGGACTTTCCATCCAATCCGGCTCCGGCCTGACGCAGCCCTTGCCGCTTGGAAATCCGATAAGACAAAGACCGTCGTCCTCGCCTGCGAGCAACAGCCGACCGATGGGACTCTCTGTATAGCTGTAGCGCATGTCTCAACCTCCGCTGCCGGACGCGCCGTACCACAGGAGCGATGCGGCATAGGCACGCCACGGACGCCACGCTTCGGCACGCGCCTGCAACTCACGGGGCGTCAGGCGATTGCCGGGATCAACCGCTTTCAGTAGCCCGAGGTCTGATGCCGGAAACGCGTCAGGATCGCGGAGTACCCGCATGGCGACGTACTGTGCCGTCCAGTCGCCGATACCCTTGATGGCGGTGAAGCGCCGGCAGAAATAGGCGCTGTCCTGCCCGGCGTCGAAGGACAGTTCTCCGTCAACGACCGCGCGCGACACCGCTTTGATTGTCGCGATCCGACTGCCTATCAGGCCCATGTTGTCGAA
>CAZMEA010000139.1:0-6576 GCA_964565135.1 uncultured Woeseiaceae bacterium | reverse complement strand
CCCGCGCTGCCGTTGAAGAAGGCGTTGTCCCGGGCGGCGGTGTTGCACTGATTCGTGCCGTTGCATCGATTGCCGGCCTGGAAGGTGCTAACGACGATCAGAACGTCGGCATCAACATCCTGCGCCGCGCTGTCGAAGAGCCGCTGCGTCAGATCGTTCGCAACGCCGGCGGTGACCCGAGTGTTGTGCTGAACGCTGTCGCGGAAGGCGAGGGCAACTACGGCTACAACGCGGCCACCGGTGAGTACGGTGACATGATCGAGTCCGGCATCCTGGACCCGACGAAAGTCACGCGCCACGCACTGCAGAACGCTGCGTCCGTCTCCGGACTGCTGCTGACGACCGAGGCAATGATCGCTGATCTGCCGAAGGACGAAGCAGCTCCGCCGATGCCGGACATGGGCGGCATGGGTGGCATGGGCGGCATGATGTAAGACGCCCGTTCCGCTCAGGAACAAAAAGCCCCGCTTCGGCGGGGCTTTTTTTTGCGCGCCGCATTGGTTGTGCCTGGTTCGCGGCTAAAACAATCTGTCGGTGCCCTCGTGATGCTCGGGCAGCAATGACAGGTTGGGTCTCGAATGTACGACAGCCGCGAGTTAGGTAGATGGACATGAGCCCTGTAGGATCGAGAGTACTTCCGCTCAGGCTGACAACAGTATGTGGCCCAGGATCGCACTAATCGCCGCCTCCGCGACACCGATACTGCACAGCGTGGTGTTGTTTCTCAGTGGCCAGGACGCGATATCGTCGCCGATCAGCAGCCTCAGCCGTGCCGACAAGGGCGAACTACACACGCTGGGGATCATCGTGTTCGGCGTCGCGCACGTTGCCTTGGCCGTCGAGCTCGCCGGACGGGAGACGGGCCGTTTGTGGCTTTACGGTCGACTGCTGCTGGCGGCAAGTGGAACGCTGCTGTTCTACGTTGCTTTCTATTTTGCGACTGCTGACCCAGGTCGCCTGCAGGGCCCGGACGCCAATGACCCGCTGTGGGTCGTTGCCACGCTGATCGGCCTGGCAATGGGAGCATTGCAGCCTGGCCTGTCCCGCCTTTCTCGCGGTGCCGGTCTGTTCACGGCGACGTGCCTTGGACTTTGGTTGTGGCTGGCGCTACTGGCGGTCTTCGTCGATGCCAGTTGGCTAGGTCTCTATGAACGACTGGTCGGCGTCGTCTATGTGATCTGGATCATCGGCGTCGCTGCAGCCCTGCATGAGCGAAAGCCTGTCGGTCGCGTTCGTTACTGACGCCGCAAGTAACCCCTGCAGCGCACCACCGATCAAGGCCGTTCGGAAAGTTCTAGTCGGGCAACGCCTCGCGCAGTGTGCTGTGCACCTCGGTGCCCTCGAGAGACGGATAGCTGTCGAGGTTGAAGCGGAGTGCGTCCTGTGCGCCGGGGAAGTAACCCACAAACGCCCGAATGTCGTCACTCAGTTCACCGCAGGTTGTGGCTTCGGCGAGCTCGTTGTCGCACGCGGTTTGCACGGAAAGCCAGACATTGAAGATATCGGTAACGGCCATCAGGACCTGCAGCTCCTCCGCGTCCGACCAGACCGCGTCGGCGCGTCTTGCCTTCGCCATAAGTCGTGCGGTCTCCGGGTTTGTATAAATGCCGCGGTTGAATTCCGAGTAACCGTTCCGAATACCGATTTCACTTGAGGCGATCGCGATACGGTTCGACTGTTGGAGCTCGAAGGCAAGAAACAGCAGCGATGCAACGATGGCGCCGATGCCGATGATTTCGGCAACGTCCTTCAAAGTCGCGCTGCGCCTGTTCTCCGCCACGCTCGTTTACCAATGGCCCGTGTAAATACGGCTATGCCGGCGGTTGATGCGCCAGCTTCGCGTTCTCGCGCTCGACAGCCTTGGCGTCGGCCTGGATGCCTTGTGCAAAGGCGTCCGCAAACGCATCCGTGGTGATTTCCTCGATGCCGTCTTGCATGTCAGCAAAGATTCGCTGTGCCACGTTGGCCGGTGTTTCTTTCTCCATGTCGATACCGGCCGCCATATCGGTGTCGATCGGACCCGGATAGATGCCGAACACCGCCACGCCTTGCGTCGCAAGCTCCGCGCGAAGACCCTGGGTAAGTGATCGCGCGGCGGCCTTGGACGCCGAATAGGTCGCTGCAGCTGGAAAGTTGGACAGGCCGCTGACCGAGATGACGGTCGCAACTGCGCCGTTGCCATTGCGGATGATCCCGTCTGCAAACGCCCGTGTCATATTCAGCGGGCCGAAGTAATTGGTTTCGAGTTCCAGCCGTGCCGCATCCGGGTTGTGGTTGTACAGAAAGCCCTGGTAGCTCGCCACGCCGGCATTGTTGATGAGTACCTGCACGTCCTGCGCCTGCGTAGCAGCGGCCTCGATTTCGGCGGCATTCGTTACGTCGAGTTGCACGGGCACAATCGTATCGGGGTGCTGTTGCACCAGGTCATTGAGGCTGTCCGGCTTTCGCGCCGCCGCGTAAACACGCTTTGCGCCTCGAGCAACCGCTTCTTCGGCGATCGCTCGCCCAATACCGCGGTTCGCACCGGTCACGAATACAACCGCATCGTTGACGGATACGTTGGACATCTTTATCTCCCTGATTTCTGCGCTTGGATCGCCTGCCTGCAGCGCGCCGGTTTTCCAACTGCGCAAGGCGCGGTTGATCTAAAAGTTTGCGTGAGTCGTTTGCTTATCCGCCACAGCGCGCCAGCATCATGAGAATAACGACCGCGATAATGGAACCAATATAGACGCGCATGGATACAGACTTGCCTTCCGTTTGTTTCCACGCATCGCCTGCCGCTTTCTTCGCACCCGCCAGCGGATCCGGCGATTCATTGAAGGTTGGCCCGCTCTGCGTCGGTCGAGGCGGCTCTTCGCCGGATTCGATAGTGTCTTCCGGTGTCGGCGTTTCCTTGTTCGCTTCTTCAGTCATCCTGCCTCCATTCATCTGCGCCCGTCAGCTTTTTATCGTAACGCACTGACAGGTTTGCGCAACGGATGCCGCCAGCGCCCGGCGGGCGTTAAAACAGTTTGTGCTCGCCCAGCTCCTGGCCTTTGCCGCCGTCAGTCAACATGCGTTGATAGTGGCAGCGGAGCGTGTCGCTTCCCGTTTCAGGTGTCGCGGCCGCGTTGTAGTCCTCGTTCTCCGGATCCCAGACGAGCATTGATTCGGTGGCATAGTAACGTCCGATGCGCGCGAACTCGGCTTTCCTGGCCAGAGACGGAAACAGAATCGATAGCGGCCGAAGCACAGCGATCGCGACGTCGAAGAGTCGAACCGGAACGTGGCGGTAGCGTGGCGTCTCGCCCAGTATTTCGAACAGAAGGTTGCCCTGGTCCAGTGGACTCAGAGGATCGCCCGGCCCCCCGATCGGGAGTATGCGATTCCGGTACTTTTGGTGCTCCAGGCAGTCGACCAGATATCGGGCGAGGTCGGCTTCACTGATCGGTTTGCATCGCGTTTCCGAGCCGTCGCCAAACACCAGGAAAGGCTTGCCGTCGCGAACCCGATCGACCTGACCGGACAGTGATTTGAAGAACGCGGTCGGACGCACAATTGAATAATCGATGCCGGACACTGCCAGCTCCGTCTCGAACGCCAGCTTGGCCTTCTGAAATTCGAGTTGGGGCTTCTGCACACAAATGGCCGACAAAAGGACAAAACGGGATACACCCAGTTCGCGGGCTGCGGCAAGCAGATTGGAGTTAGCTTTATAGTCGACGAGCCAGGCATCTTTCGGCGCGCCGCTGCGCGATGCGATGCAGGAAATCACCGCGTCGGCCTTCAGGCCCGCCAGGGCCTCCTTCAGCACGTCGACATCAGTCAGCAACGCCACTCGTACCTCGCAAGCTTCGAGGTGTTTAGCCACTTCTGCATCAGGCGGGTTGCGCAGAATCGCGATAACTCGATAACCGCGACGCCTTAGCTCGGTCACGACAAAGCGACCGATGTACCCGGTCGCCCCGGCGATCAGAACGGTCTTTGCTGTGGCTGACATATCACCGCAGATCAGTGAATCGATCGATTGAACTCACACCTGCAAAACCGCCCCTGGCCGGTCTGAATATCCGATCGGTTGTTGGCACGGCAAACCATCTGCTGACCCAGCGGACAGTCTTCGGTTGTGGGTGGTGCATCAACGAGCTCGGGTTCGCCCGGGACGGGCGACGGGGCGCTGGCGCAAGCCGACAGGCTCAGCAACATCAGAACTGTCAGTGCTAACCGAGCGCTGGTTGATGCAAAGTACCGCATCACATAACGATACTACGTTTACAGCCTCGATGTGCTTTCAGACGGGGGCGGGCGCTCCGCTCCGAGGGGCCTGACGACTTCGATAGCGGCGCCATAGCCGATAACCCAGCAGGGCCGACAGAATGATGGCGTAGATCAACGGCTCGCGGATATCCTGCTTGACCTGCCACCAGTAGTGCCAGACGCCCAGGATGCCAACAATGTAGACACTGTTGTGCAACTGTTGCCAGCGTCGACCGAGGCGTCGGCGCATGCCGTTCGTGGATGTTACGGCCATCGCCAGAAGCAAAACGGTCGCCACAAAGCCTATCGTGATGAACGGGCGGATGCCGATGTCTTCAACGATGGCTGCCCAGTCGAACTGCTTGTCGAGCACCAGCCAGACGAGGAAGTGCACGAACACGTAGAAGAACGCGAACAGTCCCAGCATCCGACGGAATCGACCGACCCAGGGTTTGCCGCTCATTTGCCGGAGCGGTGTTACGGCGAGGGCAATCATCATGAATCGTAGCCCCCAGTTGCCGAACCGGTCCTGGATATCCTCGATCGGGTTGGCGCTCAGCCGTCCGGTGATCTCGAACATGTCACCAACGACCAAAAACAATGGCAGCAGGCAAATCAGGAAGACCAGAGGCTTCCAGACAAAGCGAACCTGCGTCAGCGTATCCACGACGTCGACTCGGTCAGTAGTTCTTGCGCAGGTCCAGGTCGCTGTACAAGTGCGCGACTTGCTCGGCGTACCCGTTAAACATCTGCGTCGGGATCTTGTCGGCGAAGAATCCGCGGCCGATGCGTCGCTCCTGTGCCTGCGACCAGCGCGGGTGATTGACGTTCGGATTGACGTTGGCGTAGAAGCCGTACTCACGCGAGTTCGCCATCTCCCAGCTGGTCGCCGGCTGCCGTTTGACGAAACTCATTTTCACAATGCTCTTGATGCCCTTGAATCCGTACTTCCAGGGAACGACCAGGCGCAACGGCGCACCGTTTTGATTGGGTAGCGTTTCGCCGTAGAGCCCGACGGCCAGGATAGCGAGCGGATTCATGGCCTCGGCAATTGTCAGACCCTCACGATAAGGCCAGTCGAGAACGCGCGAGCGCTGTCCTCGCATTTCCTTGGGCCTGTACACCGTTTCGAAGGCCACATACCTGGCATCCGACATCGGCTTGAAACGTTTGATGATGTCGGCAAGCGGAATGCCTACCCAGGGAATGACCATCGACCACGCCTCGACGCAACGCATACGGTAGATGCGCTCCTCGAGCGTATGCGGGTTGACGAAGTCCTCGAGGTTAAAGGTGCCGGTTACCTCGGCGTGACCGTCCACCTCGATTGTCCACGGGCGCGGTTCGAAATCACCGGAGTTGCGAGCCGGGTCACCTTTGCCGGTACCGAACTCGTAGAAATTGTTGTACGTCGTGACTTCGTCGTAGCTGTTCGGTTCCTCGTCGGTACTGAATTCGCTGGGGGCGACGTCGGGAAGTTTTGCGAACTGGCCTTCTGGCACAACGGCACCAAGCGCGGAACCCGCGATCAGCGACGAGCCGGCGACAGCGCCCGCACGCAAGAATTCACGACGATTCAGATAGTCGTCTTTGGACGTGATTTCCGAGGGCCGGATATCTGCCGGCTTTCGAATCAACATTGAGAGCGCTCCCTGGCGATGACATCAACACCGAATTAGACCGAAGTGTGCGCCGTATTATTGCAACAAGTTGTAACACCCGTAGCATGAGCCGTTCGCGGTTTGGTCATGAATGTCATGAAAAAACAGACGCTTACCATAAATCAAACGCTGCTTGTCGGCTATTACGCCGCGACCGTTCTGTTCCTCGCCGCGGACTACCTGGTCGGCTTCAACGTTCGTTTGAGCTTCCTGGACGGCATGCCGGGCTGGCGCGCACTGTACTACGCGTTCTGCGTCGGTTGCTTCCTGCTGATCTGGAAGCGGCCCGCGTGGGCTTCACTTGTGGCCGTCTGCGAGTCGATGGTCAATATCAGCGGTCTGATCCTGGACATGGGGATTCGCGTCATCACCCTGACGGATGCCGCGATTGAAGGCGGGCGCCCCCCGGTGACGGGCGAAGAGGTCATCAATTTCCTGATATCGGGGACGGTGGCGTATTACAGCCTGTGGGCACGCAGTCGACTCGCCGCCCGGAAGCTCTCAACACGCAACCTGACCGGTTGAAATTGGCCCCTCCCGGCCGCATCTCAGCTTCCATAAGCAATCACCGTGGACAGGAAAACGATGCAGACCGGAATCTCGAAATCACGCCCCGCCAGTGACGCCAAGTCGCTTGCGACCCTGCGCGTGGACGTGATTGCCGATCTCGTCTGCC
>CAZMEA010000138.1:0-6596 GCA_964565135.1 uncultured Woeseiaceae bacterium | reverse complement strand
CCATCAGCTCCCGCTCGAACACGAAGTGGTCCTCGTCCGGTCGGGTGATCATGACCGGGAAGGGCAGCAGCATCGATTTCGGCGGGCCCGGGTTCACGCAGTTCGTGATCGGGCTGTCGTCTTCGCTGAAGCTCTCAATCATCGCCTGCCCGACGTCGGTCATCGGCCAGCCTTCCGGCGGCGTGTAGTGCTTCAGTGAGTTCGGGTAGCGCTTCCAAAGGCCTGTGAAGTCGGTTGACGGTTCGATGTCGGCCGAGTCTCGCGGATCTTCCGTGAAGCGCTGGCCGTCCGCCACGCGCTCCATCCATATGATTCCGGTGTAGTGTCGGGCCTTGTTGTGATCGTGCGGGCCTTCCCAGATGACTTCGTCGCCCACCTTGAACGTGTCGCGGGACCAGCCGGCCCGCGCCATGGCCGGCGGGTTCAACGTCTCTATCGTGTACTCCACGACGTTGCCATCGGGATCGGGTCCGCGAACCTTGAGAAACACGTGCGGCATCGTCCAGCTGTATCGCGAGATGATTCCCCGGTACAGCCGGATGTCGTTCTTGTTGAGGCTCGCGTGAGAATGATGGCCGTGAGCCGGCATGCTTCCGGCGACGCCCAGGATGGTAATCGCCGCTATCGCTGTCAGTGCCTGTTTCATGCGGGTCATCCCGTAACTAGTCTCGACGTGCTTCGCCCGGCAGCGATGCGTTGTCGATGTTCAGGCAGGTCGCTTCGCGCACGTCGTAATTCAGCGTGCGGTCACGAAACTTGGTGTGTCGCCATTCGCCCTCCCAGTGCTCCGGATCGGTCATAACGAAGTCGATCTTCAACGTGTTGCCGTCGTTCAGCATGGTAATGCGTTCGGTGATCGTGAGCTGATCCCCCGTAAAGATGCCCTGTTGGATCAGGTGGTTTTCATCGGTGAAGCCGGTCGTCTCGATGACCAGGGTATCGCCTTCCCAGCGCCCGATGGATTCGCCGTTCCAGTTCGGCTCCCATTGATCGCGCGGCATGCGCTCTCGCCCGTCCAGGTACACGACCCGAAACTCGTTGTTCAGTCGCGAGATCATGTAAATCGCTGTCGGGTACTGCAGCATCATGATCGAGCCGTAGCGAGTCATGTATCGCGGCATGCCGACCGGGTAACACTGGGCTGTCGGTTCGATGTAGCGTTTACCTTCGCGGGCGTACTCGAGGTATTCGTCGAACGTTGCCTGTGCCTTGGCGGTCAGTTTGGGCAGCGGCTTGAACTCGTAAAGGCCGTAGCTCGCCTGCTCCTCGAGCTCGGCGCGAAACTCCCAGGTACCTGTCAGATCGAACGGCGCGGTGGGACGGGGCTTTGCAAGGTTGTCCGGGTCGAGCGCGCCTGCCTGGTAGCCCGTCTTGAAGCGTCCCTGCGGGATCGGCAATTCCGCTGGCCGTCGTCGCCTTTCCCGCGTCTGCCAGGTTTCGCCCTCGGGTGGCGGCTCGTATTCCGTCAGAGAGGGCAGCTTCCGTTCCAGGACCATGCGCTCACCACGGCTCTCCTCCGCAGTCCCCTCGCCGTCATAGCCGCCCGCGCCGAACGTCCGTCCGTCCGCGAGCGTCAGGCCCGCAAACTGACCGCCAGGCATACCGCTCCTGAGCGGGTTGACGACAATCGTGACGGCTTCGCCTGCCTTCAGCATGTCCCGGGTAATGCCGAGCGAGCGCCAGGAGCTCGGCTGGTTGCCTTCGATCTTCCACGTTTGGACCGAGCCATCGTCGGCGGTGACGTCGAGTTCGATCGCAACATGCGGGTTGCGCCAGACGAGGCGCGACACCGTGCCCGAGAGGGTCCTTGTCGAATCACGGTCGAACGCAACCGCCGAGTGATGTCCGTGCACCGCGGCCGACAAGAAGACCGTCAGCAGGGCTACGAGTGCGCGGCTATTCCGGATTCGCTGCGTCATTGCGTTTGTCCGCTTTGGCCTCATCGATCAGGTCCTGCATTACCGGTATGTCCGCCAGTGCGGGTGGGTCGTCCTCGAGCGATACGAGGTAGGCGTAGAGATCGAGCAACGCCTCGTCGCTGATCACTTCCGTGCCGTAGTGCGGCATCTCGCGGGAGGGGTAGAGCTGTGCCTTTTCGCCCCTGAGGCGCATGTAGGCCAGGAACGCCGTCTCGCTGCCCAGCAGGCCACTGGTCTCCGTCGAGAGCGGCACGCGTCCGGTCCCGTTGTAGCCGTGGCACGAATAACAGCCGATATCGAGAAACAGGCGTTCGCCATTTGCCGGATCGGCCGCGTCCGACTGAGCGGCAACCAGTCCGGGAACACAGAGCAGCGAAAAGAGCATCAGTCGTCGCATCGCATCATCTCGGCTGGGTGATGACATCGATCAGGTACGGCCGCCCGGACTTGACCGTTTCGACGCCGCGTTCCAGTGCGGCGAACAGCATCTCCGGATCGTCGATCGGGCCTTCGCTCTCGACGCCGTAGGCCTGGCCGAGTTTCGCATAGTCGATGAACGGATCGCGGAAAGTCAGACCCATGTGCGCCCGGTCGATACCGCGTCGCCGTGACGCTGCAAGGTGCTGTCCGTACATCAGCTCCTGATGGTAGGCACGGTTGTTGTGCATGATGACGAGCATCGGCAGCTGGTAGTGCGCCGCGGTCCAGAGCGACGCCGGGACGTAGTTCAGGTCGCCGTCCGGTTGAATGTTGATGACGATACGATCGCGATGCTTCGCAGCCAGGGCTGCGCCGACCGACGCCCCCATGATGTAGCCCATGCCGCCGGCGCCCGCCTGGCCCAGCGCGCTGTAGTGTTTCGTATGCTGCCAGAAGGCGCGATTGTGCTGGCCCGTGAACTGGGTCGGGGAGGGCAGGCACCAGTCCTCGTCCTTGATCAGTGCGTAGAGCTCGGCGAACAGTCTTGCCGTGCTGATCGGCGTCCCGTTCCAGCCGCGACGGCGCTGCTCCAGTGCACGTTCCAGTCCGGCGACGCGGGCAGCCTTGTTCGCGGCGGCGTTCGCTCTGCGACGCTTGTCGATGCGCCGCTGTGCGCTCGGCGTCATCTGGTTCCAGACTTCGGCGATGATCAGGGGAATGCTGACCTCGGCGTCTGCAACGATGTCATTCGCGCCGGGCTTTGGGGGCGCGTAGGGACCCCAGATTGGCGTCGGCGGTTCGCGAACGAAACCGTAGCCGATGCCCGTCACGTCACGCCCTTCGACCGTCTTGCGATGCGGGCCGATGATCGACGCGTCACGTCCGCCACGCTCGAGGCCGAGGATAAAGTCGTAATCCGCAGACGCGCCCGGGCCGGACAGCTCGTGATCCTGGGGAAAGCTCATCGGATCGATCCACGCGCGTGAGTCCGTTGCCGCGCCAATCACTTCGGCCAACGCGACCGCCGTCTCGACGCCATTGGGGGTTCGCAGCCGGCCGACGATCAGCCTTGGATTCTCCGCGCGCAGCAGCGAACGCGCGAGGTCTTTCGCCTGATCTGGGCTGACGCCGCGGATACGCGGCGGCTGATAGGCGGGCACCGCCGTGTCACTCGCGTCGAGCTTCTGCAGCTCGGCATCGATGACCACAACCGTCGGCCCCATCGGCGGCGTCATGGCCTGCCGATACGCTTCATGGATCGCGTCAAGAACGCCTTCCAGCGAGTCCGGATGCGTGTCCCACTTCGTATAGGACCGAACGATACCGGCGATGTCGTTGGCCGATTGGGCGCGAACGAAATTGGTGTCGTCGCGCCCGGCAAGAATCACTACCGGCGTCTGCGCGTGATACGCCTGGTAGATCGCCATCGACGCGTGCATCAGGCCGATCGTTCCATGCAGCAATGCGACGATCGGTTTACCTTCCGCCTTGGCGTAGCCGTGGGCCATATCCACGGCGGCTTCTTCGTGCAGCGCGGTGATGAACTGCGGCATCGTGTCCGGCGAGTCGCCGTAGTTGATGATCGATTCCCAGATTCCCTCGGTGCTGGAGGCCGGATTGCTGACGACGTATTCGATACCGAGATCACGCAGCAGCTGAACGATGTGATCGGAGCCCGGGGTGTTTACGGCCGCGGCGGTGGCGGTCGGAGGCGCCGAGTACAGATCGCGCTCGAGTTGGTCTGGCGCAGGTGCCGGAGCGCCCTCCGGTACCGAAGGTGCTTGCTGCGCGGCCGAGCTACCGCTGCCGAGCAGGGTCGCAGCACCGGCGGTCGTACCCAGAAACGCGCGACGCGAGATGCCCGTCTTGTCGTCGGACTGATCGGCCATGTTCCCCCCGAAACCTGCAGCCGGTTCGGCTGCCTACCGTTCAATGGACAGCATAAGTAGCGCCGGCCGGGCTGTCATCAGAACCCGGCCACGTGTCATGCAGGACGCAACTTCAGCTACTCAAGCGCGACGAAATGGCACCCCTCGAGAGGCGATTCAGGGTGCCTGGGTGGCCTGCTGCACGCTGAACGACGGCGGATCGAATGCGATATCGAGTTCGGCGTCGTCCGCCACGTCGCCCAGCGTCAAACCCGCAAAGTCGTACAGATCGGTATCGAGCATATGGCTCCTGGTCACTCGCTGCATGGACTTGAAGATGCTGACGACCCGGTTCGGCGAGTCCTTCTCCCAGTCCGCGAGCATGTTCTTCACCCGAACACGCTCGAGGTTTGTCTGCGACCCGCACAGGTTGCACGGAATGATCGGGTACTCGCGATGCCGGGCGTAGCGAGCGATCTCTTTCTCGCGGCAGTAGATCAGCGGCCGAATGACGATGTTCTTGCGGTCGTCGCTGACGAGCTTGGGCGGCATCGTTTTCAGTCGAGAGCCGTGGAACATGTTCAGGAACAGCGTCTCGACCAGGTCGTCCATGTGATGGCCGAGCGCAATCTTGGTCGCCCCGAGTTCGCCCGCCGTCCTGTACAGGATGCCGCGACGCAGGCGGGAGCAGAGGGAACACATCGTTTTGCCGGGCTTCAGCTTTTCCTTGACGACGCTGTATGTATCTTCCTCGACGACGCGATAGTCGACACCCAAAGCGTCGAGGTATTCGGGCAGCACGTGTTCGGGAAAGCCCGGCTGCTTCTGATCGAGGTTGACCGCCACCAGGTCGAAGTCGACCGGTGCGCTGATTTTCAGTCCGAGCAGCATGTCGAGCAGCGTGTACGAGTCCTTGCCGCCGGACAGGCAGACCATGATGAGATCCCCGTCATCGATCATGCCGTAGTCGGCGATGGCGGTGCCGGTCTTGCGCCGCAGTCGTTTCTGCAGCCGATTGAATTGTTCGGGTTTCATGGCCGCATGGTACCTGCATTCCACAGTGTCGGCGCGCCCAGGCGGCCGGCGTGCAAAACCATCGGTCCGAACGAATGACGGACTCGTATCTAACGACTTGAATACGGCGCTTTCGGAACTATGTTAGAGGAGCGCGGGCGAAGCAGGGACGCGCGTCCGTCGCACCTCAAAAGCGCTAATTGCATGTCAAATCAGGGGGTGGTCATCATGCTTCAGCCAAAGCACATTCTCGTGCCAACCGACGGGTCCGATGACTCCGTCAACGCCGCCAAATTCGCCGGCGAGCTCGCCAGAAACTTCGGCGCCAAAGTCAGCGTCCTCATCGTGCAGGACGATCGTCTGTTGATTCCCGAAGCCTGGGGCATGGCCGCGGGAACCCAGGGCAGCGTCGAAGAGGCGCGGGCCGATTTCGAACGGCGGGCGATCAACGAGGAACTCGTTCCCACGAAAGATGCCGTCGGCGACGTCGACGCCGGTGTCGATGCTCAACTTGTCTGGGGGCATGCGCCCACGGAGATCTGCCAGTTTGCAGAAGCCAACGACGTCGACCTGATCGTTCTCGGGTCGCACGGTCGCAGCGGCATCAAGCGGCTGCTGCTTGGCAGCGTCAGTAACGCCGTTGCGAATACCGCGCCCTGCAGCGTGACGATCGTGCGCTAGTACGACGCGTCGTTCGCTTGGACAGGAACGGTAAACACGATCTGGAGATCTGGACGATCGAACCGGAATCGGAGACGGTCTCGCATTGTTCGTATCTGCGCCCAGGCGCCTAATTGCGTTCACCTGAACTCACATCTGAGGTCATCAGCCTCGAGGAGAACGCAATGAGCACGTTTAACGTACACAACCAGGAATCGGCACCTGAGAATTCACGGCCGCTACTGGCCGGCGCACAGCAGGCGTTTGGTTTTGTTCCGAACCTGATCGGCACATTTGCAGAGTCGCCAGCAACGCTGGAAGCCTACCTGGCGCTTGGGCAGATATTCGACAAGTCGTCCTTTTCGGCAACGGAGCGGCAGACCGTCATTCTCGCGGCCAGCCGCTATAACGAATGTCATTACTGTGTCGCAGCACACTCGGTCGTTGCCGGCATGCAGAAGGTCCCGGCCGATGTCATCGAGGCGTTGCGCAACGACACGCCTATCGCTGATGCGCGGCTCGAGGCACTCCGACAGTTCACGACCGCCGTCGTCGACCAACGCGGCTGGGTTAGCGAAGACGAGGTCGATGCCTTTATCGCAGCAGGCTTTACCCGGGCACAGGTTCTGGAAGTCGTACTTGGCGTCACCTTCAAGACGCTGAGCAACTACACGAACCACATAGCCGACACGCCGCTCGACGACGCGTTCGCGGG
>CAZMEA010000137.1:0-6621 GCA_964565135.1 uncultured Woeseiaceae bacterium | reverse complement strand
GGCTAACGTCTTTTATGGTTGGCTGCGACATAGACGCAACTACTATATGCCGCTCCGCCAGTATGCTCCAATGATCACAACTCGGCCGTCGAGACGCGTGCGTGATCTCCATCGAGGACTATCGAGTATCTGGGTCCGGCCGTCCCTGAAAATACGTCGTTCGCGTCCGGAGGCCCTTCGGCGAGCGCCGCCGATGAACAATCAGGTAGATCGACGAACCCTTGCACGCTGAGATCTCTGGAGACAAACCAGGAGTACTGTTGAAACGGGCGATCGACAGGATTGGCCAGGACAAGGCCAGTGTCGTTCAACAGGCGGAAGTCGCCGTCGAGACTGTCCGAAACGGCGCCGTATAGTCCGGTCGGATACTCGAGACCCGGCCTGAACGCATATGCGGGTGTACTCCAGAACAGGTAATACAAACCGTCGTTTTCGATGACGTGCGCTCGCTCCAGTTCTGTGGCGACATCGTCGGACACGATGATCGCACCCCTGTGTTCCCACGATCCTGCCGAATGGGAAAACTCTGCGTACCCAATGGCGCCGTTGTAGCGAGACGTCGCATCTACCGAGCTCGCAGTAAAGACGAGATACTCGGATCGATTCTCGCCTGACTGAAAGTAGAAGGGATCTCGAAAGGCCCTAATCATACCGGGCTGGCCGGTCCTCTGGTCCGCGGGCAGATAGGGGCCATGCGCGGCATCGAGTACTTCGTGCGCACGCGTGAATTGGTGATCGGAAGCGGGACTCTCGAGTATCTCGATCGGGCATGCTGCGGTCCAGAGCCTTTGTTGGTAGCCGCCTGGTAGCCCTCTCAAACCCGCTGAGGTGAAGAACACACTCAGCGTCGAATCACGTGCTATTGCCATCCCTGCCCATTCGCGATTTCCGGGGTGAGTGTGCCGGAGCATCAGTTCGCCAACGAAGCTCCATCGTTCCTCCGCGAAGTACAGCACGGCTAGGCTCGCAACAAAGTGTCTCCCGGACGGATCGTCGGATCTTGGCGCGGTTAATGCCAGCCAGACTTCCGACTCACCGATCTGGTAAGACACACCGTCAGCATCAGTGACCGGCGCGAAATCCCAGAACCAGCGATTGCTAACTATGTCGGGAGTCCTTTCCGTCTGGTTGCCAGACAAGCGACTTCGGTCCAGATCAGTCTCTGAGATCGAGGCAGGTTTCCAGATCGTAGTCATGCGCTTCGCATACACCGCGGCAAAATGGCGCGCGATACTCCGTCATGGGCAACCTGGTAGTCAAGACACAGAGGAAAACCATCCTGCTGTTTCGCCCGTTGGGCATCTGGTGCCCCTGCGCTATGGCCTGAGACTTAGACTGTTCAATCTTGGGTAGAACACGCAGGTTTTTTCAAGCACATTAGTATCGCCCCTCGAAATGCGACTCAGCACGCACTGAACAGCGCTGCCACGTTCGAGCGCATCACCGACCTTGTAAGGCGCAGAAGTCGCGAGACGCTCGGCATTAGTGTCTTGTGTCATGAATGTCCACTGAAGCGCTCCGCACTCACCGTCAGTTACGCTCGAGGCCCAGTCGTTCTTGCTCACGACTCCTGACTGCGACGAATAAACATGCGCGCCTTCGTTATGAACGAGTTCTTTTTATAACGTCCCTTGACGACGTGCCGGATCTGGCAAGCGCCAGGCACATCGAGGGCCGTTCCCTGAGTGCCAATCACCCAGCGAAAGGCGCGATCCTCGTAGGTCTTTCGCCATCGTGACGATGGCGTCTGGTAGTAGGCAATGTCTGCACAGTAGCCGCAGGCGCGTGCAACATCACCGTGCATGATCTGATAGGGACCCTTCGCCTGCGTGCGTGGCGGGCCATAGGGCGAGAACTGGTCGAGCGGAATGTCGAGCAGTGCCGGGCCTTCCCGACCCTTCTCCAGGATCTCGGCATCATCTGCCAGCAAAGCGGTTCCCAGACCGATGCGCGGAAACACGAGCACGTCGTCGCGGCCCTGCAGCTCGTCGGCCAGCGAATCGAGGCAGCCCTCGTGGAAAATGATGTCGCAGTCGGTGAACCAGATCCAGTCGGCGTCCGTTGACTTCGCAGCAAGATTGCGGCCAATGCTGCGGCGGAACAGTTGCTCCTTGGGCATCAACTGCCAGTTCCAGACGACACCCGGCACCTCGATCGCGCCAAAGAAATCCAGCACCGCCTTCACCTTCTCGTCTTCCTCGGCGTAGTAGACGGTCATCGTAACGTCGAGCTTGTCGGACGGCCGCCTGACGAGCGACGTCAGCTGGTAGGACAGGTAGTGCGCGTACTGCCAGCAATGGCAGACAATCTCCAGCTTCAGCTTGCCGGTCTTCCGGGCCTTCTGGACATCGTCGGGATCAACCTCTCGAAACCAGGATGCCGGCAGGTATCCGCTGGCGGCGAAGCGATAGAAGAGTCCTTTGAGGCCGTCGAAGAATCCCGACATGGATGCAGCCATCCCCTGGGTTGGAAACCGGCAGCTTACCGCGAAACAAGGCGCTTTCCGACACGCCGCAATCGGCTGCAGTACTCTGAGTACGCGGGGGAAAGCTGGGTCCCGGCCGCGTAAGGCAGGCGTCGATCAGGAACTTCAGCCGCAGATGCCCACGCCGCGATCCGGAACATCGGTGTCCGGTCGCGGCTGCTTTCCACAGGCCTGCTGCGCTATGCTCCCGGACCTGACGCAACCTCGACACAAAGGTCACCCATGATTCGCAACCCGTCATGGCTGCCGCTGGCAGCACTGGTATTCGCCATTCCCGCCGCGGCCGACATCGAACAAACCAAGGGTGAGTTCAAAGACACCTTCCGTCAGCTGGACGAGGTGTTGCCGACGGCCAACGACTACCGCACCGCAGGCGGCGAGCCGGGTCATGAGTATTGGCAGCAGAAGGTCGACTACGATATCGACGTTCGCCTGATCGAGGACCGGCGACGCATCGAGGCCAGCGAATCTATCCGCTACACGAACCGCAGCCCGGACACGCTGCGTTTTCTGTGGCTGCAGCTGGACCAGAACCGCTTCCGTGACGACTCGCTCGCCGAGCGCAGTTCGGCCTTCGCCGATGCGAGCCGGCGCGGACCGCTTGTGAAGGACGCTCAGGACGGCAAGCCTCCGCAACTGAGCCTCGAGGAGCTTCGCCGCCACCAGTTCATGGCCGATAACGAGCTTGGTTACGAGCTGTCCTCGGTCCGTGACAGCCGCGGCGACCTCGAATACACCGTCGTCGGCACCAACCTCCGCGTCGACCTGCGTCGGCCGCTGAGCCCAGGCGCGTCCGTTGAATTCAACATCGATTTCGCCTTCAACATCGTCGACGAGAACGCCATCTCGGCCCGTTCCGGCTATGAACACTTTCCGGACGACGAACGCGAGGGCGGCAATGACATCTTCCTCCTCGCGCAGTGGTTTCCGCGCCTGCACGCCTACACGGACTACGAAGGCTGGACGAACAAGGAATTTCTCGGCCGCGGCGAGTTCACGCTGGAGTTTGGCGACTACACCGTCGACATCACCGTGCCCGACGATCACATCGTCGCCTCGACCGGTGAACTGCAGAATCCGAGTGACGTATTGACGCGCGCGCAGCGCGATCGCCTGGCGCAGGCGCGCACGGCCGACGCGCCCGTCTTCATCGTCACCGCCGACGAAGCGCTGGAGAACGAGCGTGAGGGCACGTCCGGCACCAAGACCTGGCGCTTCGAAGCCGAAAACGTTCGCGACTTCGCCTGGGCGTCCTCCCGCAAGTTCATCTGGGACGCGCAGGGCTATCGTCAGGGTGGCAGCGTGCAGCCCGAAGTGCTGGCTATGTCCTTTTATCCGAAAGAAGGCGAGCCGATGTGGTCTATGTACTCAACGGCAGCCGTGATTCACACGCTGAAGGTCTATTCGCGCTACTCCTTCGACTACCCCTACCCGACGGCGCAATCGGTCAACGGCCCGGTCGGTGGTATGGAATACCCGATGATCACGTTCAACGGGCCGCGCACCGATCTGCAGGACGACGGCGATCGCACCTACTCACTGGCCGAGAAGCGCTATCTGGTCGGCGTGATCATTCATGAGATTGGCCACACGTACTTCCCGATGATCGTCAACTCCGACGAGCGCCAGTGGACGTGGATGGACGAAGGCCTGAACAGCTTCCTGGACGCCATGGCCGGTTGGGAGTGGGACCCGGAGATTCCCTGGAACAACCAGCCACGCAACGTCGTCGATTACATGAAGTCCGAGCGACAGGTACCGATCATGACGCAGTCCGATTCGGTGCTGCAGATTGGTCCAAACGCGTACGCGAAGCCGGCCGCCGCGCTGATGATCCTGCGCGAAACGATCCTGGGCCGCGAGCTGTTCGATTTCGCGTTCCGCGAGTACTCGAGGCGCTGGATGTTCAAGCGGCCTGCCCCGGCAGATTTCTTCCGCACCATGGAAGAAGCCTCCGGAGTGGACCTCGACTGGTTCTGGCGCGGCTGGTTCTACACAACGAATCATGTCGACATCAGCATCGACCGCATCTGGAAATTGCGTCTCGATACGAAGGACCCGGACATCGATTTCGAACGGCGCCGCCGGGAAGACGCCGACAAGCCGAGCTCGGTCATCGTCGAGCGGAACCGTGCCGAACTCCAGACATGGGTGGAGCAAAACCCTGGCATTCGCGACTTCTACGACGAGAACGATCGGTTCACCGTCACCAACAAAGAGCGCAACGACTACCGCAAGTTCATCACCGAGCTCGAAGACTGGGAACGCGAGGTGCTCGAGCGCGCAGTGAGCGAGGACAAGCACTACTACGTTCTGGAATTCAGCAACCTCGGCGGTCTGGTCATGCCGATACTGCTGGAACTCACCTACGCGGATGGCGAGACCGAACGGCTCGACATTCCGGCTGAAATCTGGCGACGCAACGCAAAGGCGGTGAAGAAACTGATCATCACCGACCGCGAGCTGACCCAGGTCGTCGTCGACCCGAACTGGGAGACGGCCGACACGGACGTGGAGAACAACCACTATCCGCGCCGTATCGTTCCGTCGCGTATCGAAGCCTACAAGGTGCCGAAGAGTGACGCGCTCGAAGCTCGCGATCTGATCCAGGACAGCAAAACAGAGCTCGAAACCGAGGACACCGGCGAGAACCAGTGACCACGATGCCGCGACGAGCGCTGTTGCTGCTTGCCGCTCTTTTGCTGGCGGCGCCCCTGTCTGCGCATCAGCAGAAGGAAGCCATCACGCGGGTGCTGTTCAATGCCCGCACCGGGAATATTGAGGTGATGCACCGCTTCATTCTGCACGATGCCGAGCATGCTACGCGTGCACTGTTCGGCGAGGCGTTCGACCTGTTGAGCAGCGCCGATGACCGCGATCGTTTCGAAGCCTATGTACATGATCGGTTTACGATTGCAGATCAATCCGGTACGAACCTGGCCCTGACGCCGGTGGGTAACGAGATCGAGGATCAGTTCATCTGGGTTTACGCGGAATGCCCGATTCCCGAAGGGCTCACGTCGCTTACCCTGTCACACGACGCGCTGCGCGACCTGTGGCCGGAGCAGATGAACCTGGTCAATGTCGAACGCGGCGAGACCCTTCGCAGTGCGCTGTTCGACGGTGGCGAGACCGAGATTACCGTCAATCTCGATAACTGAGCGTCGTCAACAGCTCGAAAAGGCGGCAGACACCTTTTGCTCACGGGTCCGCGGCGATGGTCTCCAGAAAGTCTTTGCCGTAGCGCTCCAGTTTCGCCTGCCCCACGCCGTTGATGCTCAGCAGAGCGGCTTCGCTCGCCGGCCGATGCTCGGCCATTTGCATGAGCGTGGCATCGTGGAAGATGACGTAGGGCGGCACGTCCAGCTGGTCGGCAATCTCTTTGCGACGCTGCCGAAGCGTCTCGAACAGCGACTGATCGGCCGGAGAGAGCGCCGCGGCACGGTCGCGGCGCGCCTTCTTCTGCGTCTTGAGCTTCTTGTCCTCCCGCAGCCGGAGCTCGATCTCCCCTCTCAGGACGGATCGGCTCTTCTCCGTCAGCACCAGCGCGCCGTAGCGGCGCTGGTCGGAATTCAGATAGCCCTGCACGATCAGTTGCCGGGCGACCGAGCGCCAGGCTGATTCGTTCAGATCAGTACCGATGCCGTACACGGACAGCTCGGCATGACCATGCTGACGGATCTTGTCGGTATTCTTCCCCAGCAATACGTCGACAATGTGTGCTGCACCGAAACGTTGACCTGTACGGTACACGGCCGACATCAGCTTCTGCGCGGCTTCGGTCCCGTCCCAGGAGACGGGCGGGTTCAGGCAGTTGTCGCAGTTACCGCAGGGTTCGGGGTAACCCTGCCCGAAGTACGCCAGCAGCGGCCGGCGGCGACACTCGGTGAGCTCGCACCAGCCGAGCAGCGCATCGAGCCGCTGACGATCGTGGCGCTTGTGCTCTTCGTCGGCCTCGGATTCATCGACCATCTGCCGCAGCCGCACGACGTCCTGCAAACCGTAGATCATCCACGCCTCGGCCGGCTCGCCGTCACGCCCGGCCCGGCCCGTCTCCTGGTAGTAGGACTCGATGCTCTTTGGCAGGTCGAGATGGGCCACGAAGCGCACATCCGGCCGATCGATGCCCATGCCGA
>CAZMEA010000136.1:4604-6651 GCA_964565135.1 uncultured Woeseiaceae bacterium | reverse complement strand
CGTTCAGGCTGGTGGTGCCGGTCTTGTGGAAGCCGATGCAGAAGACTTTTGCTTTCATACCGATAAATCCCAGGGCCAGCCGCAATAGTACGGAGTTTGGGCGATCGCCGCATCGCGGTCCGCGCCTCAAGCCCGGCAGGTTTCCTGCTGGGCGTCGCGCAGGGATTCGAAGCGAAGGACGATGAGTCCGGCAAGATGTATCAGTTTTGCGACTCGCAATCGACGAAGTTCGAGATTCTGCAGTCAGTGATGTCGGGTTCCGCACCCGCGGTCGCTGACGTGCTGCAGGCACAGCCGTCGAGGTTATTCATCGAGCAGTCGAGCTGGACGGCCGATACCAGCCGCCGGTTCTCCGGTCTGTACGGACCGCAGACGGGCCTTATAATGGCCCGTCCTCGATCCTGGAAACCGACCGGAGACTTTTCCGATGAGAGTATTGACCGTCTTAGCGCTGGGTGTCGTCCTGGCGTCACCGGCTTATGCCGGCTGGACCCTCGACAACGACGCGTCCCGTATCAACTTTGTCTCGACGAAGGCCAATACGGCTGCGGAAGTACACACCTTCGGTACGCTGGATGGGCAGGTCGATGACGACGGCAACGCGACGCTGAGCATCGATCTCAACACCGTCGACACGGCGATCGAGATTCGCGACGAGCGCATGCGCAACATCCTGTTCGAGACCGCCCAGTTTCCGACCGCAACGCTCGCCGCGACCGTGGACATGGCGGCCGTCGCTGGCCTGTCTGCCGGCGAGACCACCGAGCTGACGACCGAAGGACAGCTGATGGTGCACGGGACGACGTCGAGCGTCACGTTCGATGTTTCCGTGTCGCGTCTTGGTGACGATCGCATTCTGGTCGCAAGTCGCAAGCCCGTTATCGTCAACGCCAGCCAGGTGGGCCTGCTGGCCGGTGTCGAGAAGTTGCGAGAAGTTGCCGGCCTTCCCAGCATCAGCCCGGCGGTGCCCGTGAGCTTCGTTCTGGCCTTCGACCGGGACTAGAGTGGCCGCACTGATCTTTCGCGCCTCCACGCCGAACGACGTGGAGGCGCTTTTCAATGTGTGGCATCGGGCGGTGGAAGCCACACACGAGTTCGTCTCCGCTGAAGACCGCCAACGCATCGCAAAGCTCGTCCGCGACCAGTATCTGCCCTCCGCACAACTGACCGTTGCCTGCGACGGCGAGGGTCTACCTGTCGCGTTCATGGGTATGACGGACAACAGCATCGATTCGCTGTTTGTCGATCCGGAGAAGCACGGCAGCGGGGTTGGCAAGGCGCTGATCGGGCTGGCGAAGGACCGGTTTCCGGCCGGCCTGACGGTCGAGGTCAACGAACAGAACGAAGCCGCTGCCGGCTTCTATCGCCATCTCGGCTTCGGCGTTACCGGCCGCTCGCCGCTGGACGGGCAGGGCAAACCGTACCCGCTGCTGACGATGGCGTGGCCCGATAGCGCCGGGCGCCAGGTCGATCAATAGGTATCCCGGTCGCCGCGTTCCTGCTTCTGGGCTTCGACCATGGCCCGCACGTCGGCCAGCAGGGCTTTCGCGTCGTACACGATGCCGTCCTTGATCGTATAGCGCACGCCGCCGACGCGTTCCGGCTGGCCGGTTTCGTCGTTCAGCCGGACTGTACCCGTGCCGTAGAGCACTTTCATGTTCTCCAACGGATTCTCGTCGACGACAACCATGTCAGCGAGCATGCCCGGCCGAATGACCCCGAACTCAGGTGATTCCCCGCTGGCTTCTGCGAGCTCCTGGGCGCCGTACATGGTGGCCGATCGAACGACTTCGAGGGGGTGAAACCCGGCCTCCTGCAGCATCTCCATCTCGAGAATCGTGCCGAAGCCGTACAGTTGGTAGATGAAGCCGGAATCCGAGCCAACCGTGACGCGACCGCCGCGGTTCTTGTAGTCGTTGACGAACTGCATCCAGAGTCGATAGAAGTTTTTCCAGGCGATCTCGTCTGCGGTCGTCCAGTAAAACCAGTAGGCGCCGTGGCTTTCCCGGTTTGGCGTGAAGAAGTCCCACTGCGTTGGCAGGGTGTA
>CAZMEA010000136.1:0-4504 GCA_964565135.1 uncultured Woeseiaceae bacterium | reverse complement strand
CGCCGTGGCTTTCCCGGTTTGGCGTGAAGAAGTCCCACTGCGTTGGCAGGGTGTACTCACGGTGCCAGTCTGCATTGCGGGCGCGCATGACATCGCGGCCCGCCGAGTAAATGCTGAAGGTCGGGTCCAGGGTCGTCCCCAGCGCGAGAAACTCCTCCAGCAGCGCGTTCCATTTCTCCGATCCGGGTCCGGCAATGAGCTCCCACTGCCGTGCGACCTGGCCGAAACGATGCTGCTCGTTGTTGTAGTTCATGTCGACGGGCCACGGCTGCACGTCGTGGGCTTCGTACATGGACTCGAACAGGCCATAGTAGTGGGTGACCGTGTCCAGGCCGATGCGAGCGGCATCGATTGCGTTCATCTGCGCGACACCCATCTGGTCCAGGTGTGCCGTCGTGCCCATGCCGTGCTGCTTCGCTTCGTCAATCAGCGCGCCCATGATTTCGGGACGATGCGCGCCGAGTTTCAGTCCGTCTGCGCCTTTTCGCTTTGCGTAGCGCACCCACTCGCGGGCTTCCGACGGTGTCAGAATCTTACGGTCTTCGTATTCCTCCCCGGAGCCCATACGCTGATAGGCATAGATCCTGGGTGCCACAATCTCGTTACGCGCACTGCGCTCTTTTTCTGCAACGGAAAACTCAAAACTGCTGCTCGGGACGCCGCGAATTGTCGTGATGCCATGCCCCATCCACAGCTTGTAGCTGTACTCCGCGCGCGGCGCCTTGGTCGCGCCGCCGGTGTGCGTATGCATGTCGACTATGCCCGGCATGATCCACTTGCCGTGCGCATCGATTTCACGAGTGGCGCCGTCGGGGCGGTCGTCTTCCTCGATAGCCAGCCCCGGGTAACCCACGGACTTGACCTCGACGATGCGATTGTTCTCGACGACGATGTCCATCGGGCCGCGCGGCGGTGCGCCGGTGCCGTCGATGACAGTGGCGCCGCGAATAATGAGACGCGAGAACGGGCCTTCACCTTCATCGGCGTCGCGATCGGGTGCAGGGATCATGGTCGGGGCATCCGACTGTGCGAACGCGTTGGTGAACAGCAGCGCCAGCAGGCCGGCCAACAGCCGGTCGGTCCTAGGTCGTTTCATGCATCCCCCCCGGGTGCGTGTTGTTGTTCGACGGGCGGTCAGCCCTAGCGGACGGATCCGCTATTTTTTCACCCAGCGGCCGCTTGCGTCCTGGTAGTAATGCCCGCTGGCTGTCCGCTGCACGGCGAGTTCGTAGAAACGGTTACTGACCTGGGCGAGCGTGGTACTGGTCTTGGTCGCCGTGCGCTCGAACTGTGCGCGGCGCTTCGCGTTGACATCGCGAACAAGTGCCTCGACGTCAGCCGAGGCTGGCGTTTTTACCGCGGCAAGGTATCCCGTGCGAGCCTCGCCGACGAGGCCCTGCTCCTTGGCCGAATGGATATCGATTGCCCACGCGCTCGCGGCGGCGAGCAGCAGGATCAAAGCGGTGGTGACGATTTTCATAATGGCGCCTCCGTTGCGGGTCCCGCAAAAACGATTCATCTAGAACAGGTCGCTGTCTTCATCGAACAGCGATTCGAGTTCCTCGTCGACCTGGACGCGAATCTGGTGTTCGATACGTACGTTGAGATTGATTTCGATGGGTTCCTTCGGCGCCTGGACCTTGACGGTCGGCGAGCAGGCGATCGAGCACAATACAGCGGCAAGCGGAAAGAGCATACGATTCATAGGACACAACCTTACCGGAATCCTCCGTCGAGCTTAGCTGAAAGCGCTGGTGTGCGGAACGCTCATTGATCCGCGCCGAGCCGTGACTCGAGCGTTTCCTCGATTGAGCGGAGCGCCTGCAGGCTGCGCAGAAGTTGCGGCACGTTGTTTTCGATGCTCAGGTTCAGAATGATCGGCTGGTTCGGATCCATGGCCGGGTTTATCCCCTCCAGGCGCATCTTCATCACGAGGTCTCCGTCTTCCCGATACTCGACGTCCGAGATCAGTGCGTTGAACTCAAAATTATCGAGGGCCCTGGCTGCAAGTTCGACACCTGCGTTGCCGGCGAGGGTGGCCGCCGTACCGGCGTCTACACGTATCACGCCGCCGGGCGGGTCGTTAGCCAAAGTCCCACTGCCGCCTGCGACCGAATTGTCCTCGATTCGCAACGGCACGTCGCCGGACAAACTGCCTTCGATCTCGATTGACTCAAAGCCTGCCATCTTTGCCATGAACGGCAGCTGAATCCCCGCTAACCGCATGTCGACATCGGCGGCGCCGGTATCGCGATCGTAGGTAAACGGCGCTGCGGCAACGTCGCCGCCCAACATCCGGAATTCGAGCTGAGAGACGTTCACCGCTCCGGACGCCGGCATGTCGAACGTTCCGCGAACATCGACAAGCGGTGTACCAACCTCGACGAGGTCGACGGAGGCTACGCCGTTCTCCAGGCTGAGTCCGTCGGCGGACAGGGTTGCATCGGACCGCGCGTCGATGCCCGCGGCCCCGACATCACCCCAGAAAGCGGCGAGATCGTTTGCCGTCAGGACAAGCTCCGTGGAGAGGTCGCCGCCGTCATCGTCGAACACCCAGCGCGAAACTCCGGTTGCCCCAAGGTCTCCCGAAATGATCTTCAGAGGTTCCGGCAGACCGGTGATGATCTGCTCCGGCGGGAGCGTACCGGCGTCGAGCGTCGCAGCCTTGATCTTCAGGGTGCCGGTCCGACTGTCGAGATCGTGCTGCAGCAAACCCTGTGCGGATCCCGCCGCAACGTCGAAGCTGGCCTCGAAGTCGACCTCGATCGTACTCAGGTCCGTGGTCAGCGCGCCGTCAATGGCCGGCAGTCGTGCCCTGTAGCCATCCCAGGAAACACGGCCGGAGCTTTCCGGGACGCGAAGCGTCGCGGTCAAGGTGCCCGCCGTGTAAGCGATCTCTGTCGCCGTCAGCGCCAGGGCGTCGAGCTGGTAGTCATTTGCGGCAACGTTGCTGATATTCGTGCTCATTCGGTCGATGACCAGGCTCGGTTCGCCATTCTCTAATCGCGCGGTCGCGCCATCGAGGCCAATACCGATGATCGCGCCGACAGATACGTTGCCGAACTCAACGCCGGTCATGCGCCACGTGGGTGCCGTCACCAGTTCCAGCGTCAACGCATCGTCGAAGACTGCACTGAGCGGTAGGGTCACCTGGAATCTTTCAATAGAAAGCTCGCCCTGCCGGACAGTTGCCGGGCCGAGCTCCACATCGAGTTCGCAGCGCAGATCCGGCTCGCAGCTCGCGCTGGTTATCTTGATGGGCATTTGCTCGATGCCGGCGATGTCCGCGAACCAGCTGGAGCGCGGCGCGCGAAGCTGCCACCCATCGGCCGGCCAGGTCGTTCGAAACTCTATGGGAGAGTTCGTCGACACGCTGCCACGCAGCGCTCTCCCGTTGGTGACCAACGACAGTTCCCCCTCTGTAGCGGCCGCGGTGAGAATGGACGTCTGCCCGGGCGACTCGTCGTCGAAGGATGCATCGAGCATGGCGACAATATCGCCCGACATCGATTCCAGCCCGGCAGGCGCGGCGTCAAGCAACGAGGCGATCGCCAGCGCCGTCTCGCCGTCGAATTCGAAGTACGCTCGTATCCCGGGCGTCTCAACATCTGTTTCAATGAATGCGGTTGCGGTGACGGCGTCAGGCCGCTCTTCCGTCGATGCGGTCATCTCGAGCTGCTGCCCGCGAGCATCGGGTGCACCGAGTTCCGTGGCGACTTCGAATCCGTCGAGGTTGAATGAGAGTCGTTGCAGCCCGGCTGCGAGATTCCATACGACGTTGTGAGCGACAGGCAAGGCGTCGATCCTTAGCTCATCGATCGTGACGGCTGTCGCGGGAAACTGGCCTGGCAGGTCACGAACCAGGCGAACCGATGGCGTTATGGCCGTCGGCGGATCGTCACCAGCCGTGCCTGTTGTTATATGCACGCTGCCGATTGCCACGTGTTCCGGAGTGACGCTGGGAAACTCGAGCGGCGCTTCGAGGTCGCGCAGCTCGATTCGGAGACCTTTCGTCGTCGTTAGTACGATCTCGGCGAACGCGACGCGCCGGGCGCCGATTTCTTCGAGGTCGACCTCGGCAACCGTCAGGTTCGTATCGGCGAGCATCCGATTCGCCAGGTCAAGCGCGATGCTGTTCCGCCGCTCGATCGTCAACAGAACGACAGCAAAAATCAGCAGCAACGGGGTGGCAATGAGGAGTCTGCGTTTCAAATCTGTTTATCGTGATCCGGGTCTCGGGACCTATTCTGGTCGCCCCGTCCGCCTGCCGCCAGAAACCGCGTCAAAGTTCATGTTTCTGGCGTCCTTAGGAGCCTGTAAGACCAGGTCGATTGTTCGGGATTTGTTACGGGATATTCTCGCGCATTCGCTCAAGCAGGTCAGCTCACGGCCGATAACAACACCGAACGGCATGCGCCAGCCGGTAACTTCTGTGCGCGGCCCGGGTGACGATCAAAATGGGCTGCTTGGCGATGCCGCTATTCAGAAACGTTCCGCTTTCCCG
>CAZMEA010000135.1:4799-6762 GCA_964565135.1 uncultured Woeseiaceae bacterium | reverse complement strand
CCGGCCGAGTACGACGCGATGGCGCGCGAAGCGGTCGACCGGATCATCAACTTCCTGGATGAGAAAGAGATCCTGACCGTAGAGCCGTACATGAAGCCGGCAGTTGCGGCGCACATGGGCAAGTTCATACCGGAGGAAGATCGTAACTTCTTCTACATCACCTCGCACTACGATCCGGCGCCGTTGTTCACGCACTTCTATCACTGGATGGAGCTGGCCCGTATGGATCTCGAGCCGCACCCAAGCCCCGTCCGCCAGGGTGCGTTGCTCTACAACATCTTCGACAGTCGCAACGAAGGCACGGCGACCGGCGTCGAGGAGATGTTCATGCACGCGGGCCTGTATGACGACCGACCGAGATCGCGGGAGATCGTCTGGATTCTGCTGGCGCAGCGCGCAGCACGTGGCCTCGGCTCCCTGTATGCACACGCGAATGAAATGACGATGGCCGAGGCCGGCACGATCCACGAAGACTGGACGCCCCGTGGCTGGATGAAAACGGAAGAAGACCTGCGCATCTTCGAGCAGCATCTCTATTTGCGACAGCCCGGTTACGGAACCAGCTACATCACAGGCAAGTATCTTCTCGAGCGAACGCTTGCCGACTACGCGAAGCAGAAAGAGGAACGCGGCGAAGACTTTCGCATGAAGGACTTCTTCGATCGGCTCAATCGCATCGACAGTATCCCGATCTCGATGGCACGTTGGGAGATGACAGGTCTCGACGACGAGGTCCGCATGCTGACCGGAAACTGATCGGGCGTAGGAGCAGGTCATGCATAAGACCGATCGCGATCCGGACGATTTTCTCGCCGGGCTCGACGAGGCATACCGTGACGAGATGCTCGAGCTCGACCGTCGCATCACCGCAGCGATGCCGGGTGAAGAACGCGTCTTGTGGGAAGGCAAGTTCTGGGGCGGCAGCGACCAGAACATCATCGGCTATGGCGACTACTCGTACACGCAGTCGCGAGGCCGGGTCGTCAACTGGTTCATTAACGGCCTGGCGCTGCAGAAGAACTACATCAGCGTATACCTGCACGCCGTCGAGGATCGAAAGTACCTTGCGGAGACTTACGGACCGGATGTCGGCAAGGTGAAGACCGGCAAGAGCAACATCAGCTTCCGATCCCTCGCCGATATCGATATCGACAAGCTGATTGCGCTGGTCGAGCGATCGCACCAGGTCATGCGCGGTACCTGAGTGGTATCTCAGTTGATGCTGGTCAGCGCATCGGCCAGGAAATCGAACACCACGCGGACGCGTCGGCTGGTGCGCAGCTCGCGATGCGCGACCAGCCAGTGCTCGCCGACCATGGGCTGCATGCTCGGGAGCGCACGACGCACCGCCGGCTCCTTGTCGCCGATCGCCGTCGCCATTACGCAGATGCCCGCACCGGCCTTGGCCAGTTCCCACTGCACCAGATGATTTTCGGTGAGTAGCGGAAAGTTTGACTGATCCAGCTCGAAGCCCGCCTCGTTCAGGGCATCGATCAGCTGGCGGCTGCGGTCGAAGGCAATGAAGTCGGCCGCGGAAAGCGTATGCGCGCTATCCGGGTTGCCAATCGCATCGAGATAGTCGGGTGACGCGTACAGGTGAAAGTCGGCCGTGCCCAGCTTCCGGGCAATCAGGTCGCTTTGTGTCGGCCGGAACGCACGCACCGCGATGTCCGCCTCGCGTCGCTTCAGATCCGAGGTGCTGTTGGATGCGATGATCTCTACCGAAATACCGGGGTGACGCTGCCTGAGATCCCGCACGATGGGTGGAAGCACGTAAGCCGCCGCGATCTCCGTCGCCGAAATACAGATGTTGCCCTCGACCGTTAGCGCCTTGCCCGACGCGCTGAGAGACAGTCCGCTTGCCGCATCCGCCATCCGGCGAACGTGCGCCAGCAGTTCAACACCGTTCGGCGTGAGCTCCAGCGCCGTGCCGCGACGTTCGAACAGGGCGACACCCAGCTCC
>CAZMEA010000135.1:0-4699 GCA_964565135.1 uncultured Woeseiaceae bacterium | reverse complement strand
GTCGGCCCCATCGGGCACGCGCTCGGGCTGATTCCAAAGGTGAGCGTCTTCTCCCAGGACGAACTGCTGCAGAGCATGGTCGATGCCGGCTTCGAGATCGATCATCTCTGGCGACCGACAAAAGGCGCCGCCGTGTTTGTAGTGGCACGGAAGCCCGAGGCCTGATCGGCCTCGGCAGCCCGGAACGTACACGGCGTGGTGGCCCGTGTGTGGCGACGGATCGCCGGATGCGGGCCAGCCGAGTAGACTGACTGGCGGATACCATGATGCACCCAGGTGGAAGCCGAGATGGCCGAACTGCTCGTAACCCGAAATGAGGGCGTTGCAACGCTGGAGTTGAATCGTCCGGAAGTGCTTAACGCATTGTCGCCGAGCCTTCTCGAAGAACTCATGCAGGCCTGCGACGCGCTCTCGGCCGACGACGAGATTCGTGTTGTCGTCGTACGCGGTGCGGGCCGGAGTTTTTCGGCGGGCGCCGATCTGCCGGGCTTCGAGGCGGCGTTCGCGGCTAGCGGTGATCAGGTGGCCGACCTGGGACGGCAGGCCACCGAGGCTGTCTGGCATTTGCCTCAAATCACCATCGCGGCGATTCACGGCCACTGTGTCGGCGGTGCCATCGTGCTCGCCGCCTGCTGCGACCTGCGGGTCGCGGCCAACAACAGCCGGTTCTCCATCCCGGAGGTCGACGCCGGTATTCCCCTGGCCTGGGGCGGCATGGGACATCTGTACCGCCTGATTGGCGAAACGCTGGCGACTGACCTTGTATTGAGCTGTAGACCGTTCGACGCCGAAACCGCCCTGGCGGCAGGCTTCCTGACCGGCGTAACCGAGCCTGATTCCTTCGACGCGGACATCAGTTCACTCGCGCACGATACCGCCAGCAAACCGAACGTGGTGCTGCGCACCGTCAAACGACAGCTCGCAGCGCTGCGGCAGAACGCTTTCAATGCACGCGACGACGCCGGGGCACTTTTGGCGGCGCGACGCGATCCCGAGGCCAAGGCGGTCGGCGCGGCCTACGTCGCCAAACGGATTCAGGGCAAACGCTAGCCTCCCGCTAAAGATAACGCCCAATCAGCCGACAGAGTGATTAAGTTCAATTGCGCCGCAGCGCTGCGGCCGAGGTTTCTTTCGTGCGCGTTTGCGTAAGCATTCTTACACTCCTGATCGGGTGCCTGGCCGGATTGAATCCGTTCTCCGCCGGCGGCCAGGGTTCGGCGTGGGCTTACGAAGGCAACCTCACGCTCAATGCCGTGTTCCAGTCGAAGAATGGCGGCATGGCGTTGATTGACGGCATGCAGTATCGCCCGGGTGACCGCGTCGGCGGCGCCGAAATTCTCGCGATCGAACGGGGCGCCATCCGGCTTCAAACCGGAGACGGGGAGTACACCGCCTGGGTCGGACTGGATCTACCGCAAGACCTGGCCCCCTTGCCTGCGCGAGAGCCGCGACGACTTGCCGACGCGCCGGCGTCGGCCCCCGCACCGGTTGATGCGGATACCGCGGTGGCCACGCACGACACCCATACCGTCAGCTACGGCGATACGCTCTCCGCTATCGCCAGCCGGTATCGACCGGATGGAATGCCACTGAACGAAGCTATTTCGGCGATTTTGGCAGCAAATACCGACCGAATTGGCAAAGATATGCACACGATCTATGCCGGCTCCACACTTATGATACCGCTCTTTGGCAACCTGCCAGCGCCCACCCAGCAGTTTGCAGGAGAAAAGCAAGATAGCGGAAAATCGGCGATTTTCGGCCTAGATGAGCCCTCGATCGACGCCAAATCTGGCGAATCACCCGTCGAAAGCTACGGGCCGGTCGAGCCTGGCGATACCCTGTCCAGCATCGCGCAACGGCTGAAGGCGCCCGGCGTCACGAATGCCGAATTGATGGACGCTTTGTTTACCGAAAACCCGGATGCTTTCGGCGGCTCTAAAGACCTGCTGTTTGCCGGCGCGATTCTGCAAATTCCGTCCCGCGTCTGGTTGCCCGCCGGCGAATCGACCTACACCGACGCGCTGGCCTCGGTTCAAAACCCCTGAGCCACCCGCGTTCGGGGCGCCCGGGGCCGTCGATGACCCCGGGTTCCGCAGTCTGACGCTGGACCCCGGATTTATTCGGCCGGGTCTTTCGGCGCTCGCATTTCGATGTTGCCGTTGAACGTGGCGCCTTCCTCGAGAGACACAGTGGGGGCGACGATGTTGCCCTCCACTTCGCCACCTCGTCGAACCTTGACACTCACGGTCGCGTGGAGGTCGCCCTTCACCTTGCCCTCGATAAAGATCTTGGTTGCATTGACGTTGGCGACGAGGCGGCCTTTGGGTTTAACGGTCAGACAGCACTTGCCCTGATTGATCGTACCCTCGACGGTGCCTTCAATGACGAGATCCTCGCCGGCCGTCAGTTCCCCTTTGAAATACAGGGTTTCACCGATGACGGAAACCTTGTCGGTGGGCTCTGCATCGCCTGAGCGGCGAACGCTATCGGGCACGTCGCGCAGCCTGATGACCTGCGACTCGGTCATCTTGCTATCGTCCGCGAATTCGGGCGTTTCCATTATTTGCGTGTCACTCACAGGTTTTCTCCCAAACATCGGTTAAGCGGCATCCGCTGACTGCTTGCGCGCAGACCGGGACTTCTTGGCAGGCTTTGCGTCATCCTTTGCATCAGACGACTCTGTTTCGGCCGCTTTGGCCACCGCCTCCGCCGGTTCAGCGTCCTTTTGCGGCGCGTTGCTGGCTGGCGCTTCATCGCCCGACATGTCGATGCTGCCGTTGAACTTGGCACCCTCGTGCAGTGATACGGTCGGGCTGTAGATATTGCCGGTCACGTTCGCGGAATCCCGCACCACTACGGACTTGCTGCCGGTCAGGTTGCCATCGACCGCGCCGTGCACCTCGATGTACTCGGCGCTGACTTCGGCCTTGATGTTGCCTTCCTTGCCGATCTTCAGGTTTGACGAGTGCTGAATAGATCCTTCTATCTGGCCCCGAATCAGCAGATCTTCGTCTGCTCGAAGTTCACCTTTGAACTTTAACGTTGGACCCAGCACCGATGAGCCACGTTCATGACCCGTGTTGTAGGGGTTATCCATTTACTGCCTCCTTGCGATCACTTCCCGTTGTTGGACTCACTTCCCAATAGGCGCGAGTATGGAACTGCGTCACACAAATTGCCCTGACAAAGATCACAGTTAGGCAGCCACCGAGTGGCGCCAATTGGAGACATCGCCTCTCGTCGGAAGGGACCGATTCATGCCCGAGTTGCCGGACATCAGCGCCTACATCGATGCACTCGACGCTCGACTGCACGGGCAGCATCTGGAATCCATTCAGCTGCTCAATCCGTTCTTCCTGCGGACCGCCGAACCGCCTGTGCATGCGCTCGAGGGTCGCCCGGTCACTGAAATCCGGCGACTTGGCAAGCGCATCGCATTCGGCTTCAGGGATGACTACTGGCTGGTGATACACCTGATGATCGCCGGTCGCTTCCAGTGGCGGGACGCCGGCAGTGCGGCGAAAAAGCCCACGCGGAACACGCTGGCGGTTCTGACCTTTGAGCCGGGAATACTGTCGGTGACGGAGGCCGGCACGAAGAAACGAGCCTCTATGCACGTAGTCCAGGGATCAACCGAGTTGGCCCGGCACGACCCGAAGGGTCTCGAGGTTCTCGAGGCGGATCTGGCCACGTTCGATGCCGCGATGCGTCAGCAAAACCGAACGCTGAAGCGGGCACTGACCGACCCACGCATCCTCAGCGGCATTGGCAACGCCTACTCGGATGAGATCCTGCATGCCGCCCGTTTGTCGCCGGTTTGCTTGACGTCGAAGCTGGACGATGCAGCGATGCAACGTTTGTACGACGCCACCCGATCGACCCTGATCGAATGGCGGGATCGGCTTGGCTCAGAAGCGGCAGTGAAGTTTCCGACGAAGGTGACCGCGTTCCGACCGGAAATGGCCGTGCACGGCAAGTTTGGTCAGCCCTGCCCCGACTGCGGCACTACCGTGCAGCGCATTCGCTACGCCAGCAACGAAACAAACTACTGCCCTCGCTGCCAGACGGGCGGCATGCTGCTTGCAGACCGTGCATTGTCTCGTTTATTGAAGAAGGACTGGCCGAAGTCCATCGACGAGCTGGAGAAGCTCAAGCCAGACGACGCCTGAGGCCGAATCGCATTTCCTGCAGGCAAAAGAAAACGGCCCGAAGGCCGTTTTCAGATGTAGGAGGACGCGTAGGTAGATCTGCTTTTGTTGCGGGTCGTTTCCGTTCCCGGTCGGCTCGCCTCTCGACTCACTCCCCGTTTCCGTTCCCTCACCGCTATTGGTGTCGGGCTACCTGTTGGCGTAACGCACAGGTGAGTTCCGAGTTCATCCTCTGCGTCCCTCTCGGTCTTCCGCTCCGCTTTCGCTTTGCTTCTTCCCTCGGGGCTCCGCCCTTTTCGCGTCCACTGCCCCCGGCACTTGTCGAGACTCGGATCCCGGTCAGCAGGGCAGCGTCAGTAAGCAAGCTTACTGGCTTGAGGCTTTCGCCTCAGGATCAAATGTACTGTCAAAAAACGCGCGTGCAACTCTTTCGATCGAAACAATTTGAAACAGAATCCGAGCTTTGTGACGTCACAATTATTTGTCACAAGAACTTAAAGTAACTTCGCAAACCAGATATGGAAGCGACCCGCGCAATTTGCGCAAAC
>CAZMEA010000134.1:0-6797 GCA_964565135.1 uncultured Woeseiaceae bacterium | reverse complement strand
TCTTTTTTATTCTCGTTTTCTTCGCGGCGCTGTCGTCGTCGCTGTCGATGCTGGAGGTCTGCGTAAGCCGGTTCTCCGAAAGCGAGTCCGTCAGCCGACCGAAGGCAGCCATTCTTGCCGGCATCACCATCTTCTTCGTCGGCTTCATCACGCTGTTCTCGTTCAACATCATGGAGAACGTCCGGCCACTGGGATTCATCGATCGATTCAGCGGCATGACGCCCTTCGATCTGCTGGACTTCGCCATCACCAACGTCCTGATGCCCGTCGGCGCCATGCTCTACGCGATATTCATCGGCTGGTTCATGACGAGCGATCTCGCGGCCGAGATCCTGCAGGTGGAAAACGGCGCCTGGCTTAAATTCTGGAAGTTCCTGATGCGGTTTGTCGTGCCGGTTGGGATCCTGGCTATCTTCGTTTCAAACCTCGCAGCGTCATGACCTGGATCCGCACGATTCCGTTCGTCGAAGCGACGGGAAAGCTGAAGCGGCTGTACGAACGGATAACCGGCCCCGACGACAACGTCGACAACATCATGCTGGCACACAGCCTGCGACCGCATTCGATGGAAGGCCACATGACGCTGTACAAGTACGTTCTGCACCATCCGCATAACACTCTGCCGAAGTGGTACCTGGAATCGATTGGCGTCTATGTCAGTCACTTGAATCGTTGCGGCTACTGTTTCGACCACCACCTGGCTGGCATGCGACGGCTCGTAGGCGATGATGAACGCAGCGATGCGATAGAAGCGGCACTCTCCGCCGACGATCCGGCCGCGGCTTTTTCGGGCAAGGAACTTGCCGGGCTTCGCTACGCGGCGCGCCTTACGACCGCGCAGGCCGATGTCGAGGAAGCCGATATAGATGCACTGCGCGCCGCCGGGTTCGACGATGGCGAGATCCTCGAGGTCAACCAGGTGACGGCGTACTTCGCCTACGCGAATCGCATGGTGCTCGGGCTCGGTATCGACACCGATGGCGACATCATCGGCCTGTCGCCCGGCGATAGCAGCGATCCGGATAACTGGAGCCATGCCTGAAGGTTCGGGGCATCAACCGACCGCGGTCACCCGCATGAAGAGCGACGCAAGGATACGCAGGAGTACGGCGACAGACAGACCCGCTGTGGAGGCCTTGTACCCGGCAGCGTTTCCCGAGGAGGATCTGTTGCCGCTGGTGCGTGAGCTGCTTGGCGATCCGACGCACACGGTTTCTCTCGTTGCCGAGTCCGATGCCGGCATTGTCGGCAACATCATCTTCACCTTCGGCAGCGAGCCAGACAGCGGTGCCCGCATTGCCCTGCTCGCGCCGTTGGCCGTCGCACCGACCGTTCAAGGTCAGGGTCTGGGCAGCGCGCTTGTGCGGGCCGGCGTCGCAAGCATGCAAGAGTCCGGCGCCGCTCTGGTTTGCGTACTTGGTGACCCGAACTACTACGGACGTTTTGGCTTCGAGCCCGAGCGCGACGTCCAACCGCCCTACGCGCTGCCGACCGAGTGGCAGGATGCCTGGCAGTCGATTCGAGCGCTGTCCGGGCCTGGGCCGAAATCCGGCACGCTCTCCCTGCCGGACTACTGGCTTAGACCGGCGTTGTGGTTGCCTTGATCGCCGTGTGCCTGTCGACTGACGGCGAGTTATTGTTGTGACGTGATGCGTACCGATCCGTCATACCCTTCGCAATCTCACACAGGTGTCAGGCCTCAGCGAGGCTTGAACGTACCTTGATTTCCCCGTGCAGCGTTCTGTGCACCGGGCATCGATCGGCGATCTCGAGCATCCTGTTCCGTTCGGCTTCAGTGAGGTCGCCCTGCAGCTCGATCGTGCGGTGAAACTCGTCGACCTTTCCTTCTGCGGTTTCGCAATCGCCGCAGTCTTTGGCGTGAACCTTGCCGTGGCGCACGTGCACGGTCGCTGTGTCGAGCGCCAGCTTCTTGTGATTCGCGTACATGTGCAGCGTCATGGTGGTGCAGCTCGCCAATGCCGCGCTCAGAAGATCGTAGGGAGAAGGACCCAGGTTTGATCCGCCGACTGACTCAGGTTCGTCAGCAACCAGCCGGTGCCCCGCGGCGACGACGTCGGTGCGAAATTCTCCGGCGCGGGTCGTTGCCGTGACGACATTTGGATTCGGCACGTCATCGGCGTCGTCGTTGCTGCCGGGCAGGTATCGCGTTGCCCACGCTGCGAGTACGTGGCCGACATAGCGAGCGTCGGAATCCCGGCTCAGCAGGTGATCGGCATCGTCGAGGCTCACGAAGCTCTTCGGATGTTTCGCCGCGGCAAAGATCTCGGCTGCGTTCTCAACTTCGACGATGTTGTCGAGCGGCGCATGCATCACCATCAGCGCCTTCCTCAGGCCGGCGATCTCGACCGGCATGTCATGTGTATCGAGGTCGTCGACGAACTGTCGACGCAGCAGGAAGGGCCGTCCGCCGAGATTGATCTCGGCCTCACCGGTGTTCCGGATGGTCGCTTCGCTATCGCCGAGCAGATGCTTAAGATGCGCCGGCATGGCCGGAGAACCGATGGTTGCGACGGCCCGTGCCGACGCGATCTCGCGCGCGGCCGCGAGCATCGCGGTACCACCCAGTGAATGGCCAATCAGGATGTCGGGTCCGCCGAGTTCGCGGGCGAGCCAGCCAGCCGCATCTACCACGTCCGAGATGTTGGTCGAGAAACTGCTGTCCGCGAACTCCCCTTCCGACTGGCCGAGACCGGTAAAGTCGAATCGAAGCACCGCGATACCGGCTTCGTTCAGCGCGTGTGCAATTCGGCCGACGGCCTTCAGATCCTTCGAGCAGGTAAAGCAATGTGCGAACAACGCCGTTGCACGCGGCGTGTCAGCCGGCTGGTCGAGGACGCCGGTCAGAGTGTGACCGGCGGCGTTTTCGAAGCGTACGGGCGTGCCAGGCATAGTGTCGGTTCCTGCAGGACGGTGTCGGGTTCCTTCGTCTCGCGACCATATTGGAATCGTATAAGCGATGCCATCGGATCCGGGAGGTCCGCGGAGTTCTGCGTGTATAGTGATCGGCTCACTGCCTGCTCATACGACCGGAGACTGCGATGTGCGATGACCTGACCAACAAAGACGTTGAGGACTACCTGGAGCGACACGGCCTGACGCGTCGCCAGTTCAGTATCGCAGGTGCCGGTGCGGCTCTATCGCTGCTGTTGCCGCCGGTTGCGAATGCGCTGGACGTCGTTGAACAGGACGTCACGATCGAGACACCGGACGGCGAGGCGGACTGTTACTTCGTACACCCGACCGAAGGCCGGCACGCCGCCGTCATCGTCTGGCCGGACATCGTCAGCATCAGGCCGGCATTCCGCGCCATGGGCAAACGGCTCGCTGAATCCGGCTACTCGGTGCTGGTTGTCAATCCGTACTACCGAACGCACAAGGGCCAGATCGTCCCTGACGGCAAGACCTTCCGCGACCCCGGCATCCGCGACTTGCTGATGCCACACGCTCGGTCCCTGTCACCGGACACCTGTGTGTCCGATGGCCGCGCCTATGTTGCGTGGCTCGATCAGCAGGCGTCGGTGGATACCGGGCGAAAGATCGGCACGACGGGTTACTGCATGACGGGTTCCTATGTCATGCGGCTCGCTGCAGCGATACCGGATCGAATCGGCGCCGGCGGCTCATTTCACGGAGGTGGCCTCGCTACCGAGGCAGAGGACAGCCCGCATCTACTTGCCGAACAGATGCAGGCCGGTTTCCTGATTGCGATTGCAGCGAACGACGACGAACGCAATCCGCAGGAGAAGGTCCTGCTGCGCGAGGCGTTCGACGAACACGACGTGCGTGCTGAAGTTGAAGTGTACGAGGACACGCTCCACGGCTGGTGTCCGCCCGACTCAGCGGTCTACAACGAGGCCCAGGCAGAACGCGCGTGGAGCAGGCTGCTCGCGCTGTTCGAGCGCGAGCTCGCCTGACGACAACGCCGGAAGAGTACCCTCGCGTCTCTCCAAAGCCGAGTTTGTGGCCCGGGTCCGAGACGCCGGGCCACGGTTTCCCCCGCTAGCGATCGCGTCTCGCACCGCACGTCGAGACGCCCACCCGAACGCGCAGAAAGCGGTCATAGGATGTGGCTCGCTGGTCCTCGTCGATGCACGCGATCAGCACATCGCTCGCGCGTCGTCGCAGTGCCTGTTTTCGGGCAGCGTGCATTCCATCGTCGACAGGTTGACTGATGCAGCCGCTGACGACGACTGACGTGAGTGCAAGCATCATGATGCCGATATGCATTCGCATGGTGATTCTCCGAGTCTGGTTTAGTCGCCGTAATCATCGGCATGACCGCTCCCCGGGTACTGCGCGAAAGCTGCGTTTTTCCTGTGTTCTTTTGTGACGCGCTGACTGAGTGTCGTTCGCCTGCTCGATTCGAAACCTTTTCGTCATACGGGCCTGCAAGAATTGGGCGCCTTGTTGCTTCGTGAGCGCGAGTGCTGGTTCGGGCGACATGGCCTGCCTGGTCAGCGCAGAGATGGGTATGAACCTCAAGGACGGCTTCAATCTGGAGGATCGGCGTATCGAGCCTCTCGCGGGTACGGTGACTCGCGCGAGTCAGTCGGTTCACGTCCAGCCGAAATCAATGGAGGTACTGTTGCAGCTGGCTGAAGCCGGCGGACGCGTCGTCGAGCGCAACGAGATTCTCGATCGGGTCTGGGCGGGCCGCGCCATGAGCGATGAGCCGTTGACCCGCTGCGTCAGTGAACTGCGACGTGCCCTCGGCGATTCACGCGACGAGCCAGCCTTCATTCGTACGGTGCCGAAACGGGGTTATCAGCTCATACCGGCTGTGTCCGTGACCGATTCCGGACCGCCGGAAGGCGACACCGGGTCTGCCCAAACAGGGTTCCTCGGGCTCACGGTCGGGACGGTCCGGAAACTCGTCGTTGGACTTGGAGCCCTCGTTGTTGCTGCCGTGTTACAGGTTTCAATCGAGCGCCTTCTCGAGATTCCAGACGACGCGCCCAGAGTGGGTTTGTCGGTGGGAGGGCAGTCGGTGGCCGTACTTCCGTTCGTCGACCTTTCCGAGAATCAGGATCAGGCCTACTTCGCAGACGGTCTGGCAGACGAGCTTCTGATCCTGCTGTCGTCAAACCCGTCACTGCAGACGGTTGCAAGAACATCCTCGTTTGCTTTTCGCGACCAGGAGTTACCGGCGGTCGAAATCGCCCGACGGCTCGCGGCCAGCCATCTTGTCGAGGGTAGCGTCCGTCAGGACGCAGACACCGTTCGGGTCAGTGTGCAGCTGATCGACGGGGCAACCGGCTATCAGATCTGGTCGGAGTCGATCGAAGAAAGGCTTGGTGACGTGTTCGCCATCCAGGATCGGGTGTCGCAGCAGATTGCCGCGACTCTGGAGGTTGGCATGCTTGGCAACCAGGCCGCAGCGCGACGCACAACGCCTGAGGCCTACACCCTGTTTCTTCAGGCGAAGTATCGGGCGCGACAGGGGAGTCGGGAGTCCCTGGAGGACGCCGTCGAGCTGCTTCGTGAGGCCGTCGTCATCGATCCCGACTATGCGCCTGCATGGGCACAGCTCGCCGGTGCGTACAGCAATCTCGCCGGACAGGGTTTCTGGGAATGGTCGCGCGGTTTCGAAGCGGCGCGTACCGCGGCTGAGAGGGCCATTGACGCTGACGACGACTACGCCGGAGGCTATGCGGAGCGCGCGTGGGTTGCGCATCGGTTCGATGGCGATCTGGAGGTGGCTTACGAGAACATCGAGCGGGCTCTGGCAATCGACGCACTTGATGTTGAGATCCTGCCCGAAGTGGCGGTGTTATTGCTGCAAACCGGAAAGATCGACGAGGCGATATCGGTTTTGCGCTACGCCATTCGCCGCTCCCCGAACGATCCGCGTCTTCGCTTCAATCTGGGGACAATGTACAAATACGCAGACCGGCTCGACGAATCCGAGCGCACCTTTCAGGCTATTCAGGCGGAGTATCCGGACTACAACGGCGTTCCTTTTCAGCTCTTCGAGTTGAGCCTGCTCAACGGAGATGCCGAGCTGGCCCTCGAGCGAGCGCAAGCCCTCAACGACTACAACCGACTCAAAGGCGTTGCGGTCGCGTTGTACGACCTGGGTCGTCGAGAAGAATCGAACGATACGGTTACCGAACTGGTCGAGACCTGGGGCGAAACCTGGCCGAGCGTCGTCGCTGATGTGTTTGCGTACAGGGGTGAGCTGGACGCGGCGTTCGACTGGCTCGATCGCGACTATGAGAAGTTCGGTGCTTCAGGCTGGGGTGAGATTCGCCTGCAGCGTTGGTATGACAACCTGCGTGCTGATCCGCGCTGGGCGGCGCTCCTCGAGAGAGTCGGCTTTGCCGACCATGATCTCGAGGGGCTCAGCCTTACGCTTGATCTGCCAACCGGCTTTTCCGATTAGCCCACCGCGGCGCAGGGCACACCGGGGCCCTGGTATCCGTTTCGCGCCAGCTCGCGACACAGGTAGTGCGCGATCGCTCCCATTCCGGACTTGCCGGCTTTCGCTTCTGCAATCGGGTTGTAGTTGGTGTTCGTGTTGATGTCGTAGGTGTACTTGTTGCCATTCGCATCCACGATGAATTCGATTCCAGCGATGTGAATGTCGTTCGCCTGCAGCACACGCCTGTAATCCTCGATGATCGGATCGTTGAAATCCTCGACGATCTCGAACTTCGAGCGGGAGGTCGCCGGGCACAGCGTGCCCGAATCCTGGCACTCGTCGGCCGGACACAGCAGGAAGCCGTCTGACGTATCGACCCGGACCGCGTACAGGAACTCCTGGCCCACGAACTCGC
>CAZMEA010000133.1:0-6798 GCA_964565135.1 uncultured Woeseiaceae bacterium | reverse complement strand
GCGGCAGCTTGGGCAGGCTGTTGTACGGTTGGTCGGCTACAAAGTCGTTCATCTCGCGTTCCTCGGGCGGGCCGATCCGCTTGCAGATCGCCGCTTAAGTTCCCCGATCAAACGGTCGGGGCGGGCAAAACAGGTCGATTCGATCGACACATTCCTAGAACCTGTCGATTGGAGCTCTGACCGTCGACAGTTGCTGCTTACGTGTCGATGTCGTCGACATTAAGCAATTACATGTCGATTTACTATCAGAAATTCGACATGAATGCCGCCAATTGTTCGCTAAATCGACCAAATTTGGCTTTATGTCGATATGGTAAAAGAATATCGACACGTGAGTTTGGTGTCGATCGCATCGACGCATTCCTTCAACCTGTCGAAAAAGCGGCTCCACATCGACATATCGGCAGTATATGTCGATGACATCGACACGAAAGTGACGCGCGTCCCTGTTTCGCGGACGCTGGTAATTTGTTCTCGATTCAGCCCGTGGCGAGACGTTCGCGAGTTTGTTCGAGGCGCGCTTCGTTGATCAGGAACAGGAGTTCCGCGGCGGCTTCGGCATCGCACAAAGCACGGTGGTGCTGTTTCAACGCGATGTCGAAGGTCTGGCAGAGATTGGCGAGGCTGTAGGAGCGATGGCCCGGGTAGAGCTTGCGCATCGACTGGCAGGTGCAGAGCTTCGGGTGGCGAAAGCGGCGTCCCAGGCGGCGGAATTCCTGGGAGACGAAGCGGTAATCGAAGCCGACGTTGTGTGCGACGAAGATTGCATCGCCCATGAACGCTTCGAATTCGTCAGCAACGTCGGCAAACGCAGGCGCATCTGCGACCATCTCCTGAGAAATGCCGGTTAGTCGCGTAATTCCTGAAGGGATGGGTCGTTGTGGATTCAGCAGCGTGTTGAAGCGATCGATAATGTCGGTGCCGCGCACCTTGACGGCACCGAGTTCGGTGATGCGGTGGTCGGGACCCTTCCCGCCGGTTGTCTCCACGTCGACGACCACGTAGGTCTGTTCCGGGTCCACGATCCAGCGGGCGCGGACCACATCCACTCGCAGCCCGTCGGCGCGCAGCTGCTGCAGCCGGACCAGCTGATTGTGCCTTAACTGGTCGCCTTCTGCTTTGATCTCCACGAATCGTGCGCCTTCCTCGTCAATTACCAGGAGATCCGGATAACCATGGCGATGACCGTTGTAGTCCGTGCAAAGGCGGGTGAGGGCACCTCTCAGGCGTCGAGGGTCGACGTGTTCGAGAAGTGCAAAGAGTGCATCGAGCGTGGTCTGCCGCCAGCGGAATACCGCGTTGGCTCGGCCGTAGTGGCGGGTGCTGGCCCTCAGAATGTGTCGGACGAGCTTGGGTTTATCCTCAAGTAGATTCAGCGTTTCTTCTATAGATATTTGATTATGTTTGTAAAAACGTCCGTCATTCAGGTCTGCCGGAAGCCACTCGAACGGAGAGTGCAGCGCAGCGCCGGTCTCCGGATAGAGCTGATCCCAGAACAGGAGGCCGAACAGGGTTCGCCAGAGCGTATTCTCGACGCGAAATGCCTGCTGGCCCCGCGCCTGGAAATACGCGACTGCGCCCCGTTCCGGGGCGCCGGCGTGAATCTCGTCGAGATCGATGGTCTCCGCGTCTCGCAGGGTGTCAGTCGCGACTGACGTTCGTTTGCGGTCGAACTTCCGCCGATAGAGGTCTTCGGCGAACATGCGCTCCTCGTCGCTTGTGGGCGCGCTGATGACGGCTTCGAGCAGCGCCCGGGCGGCATCCCGCTCTCCGGACGCCAGCAGGATGCGGGCCCGCCGCTCGGTGCAGCGCGGCGATTCGCCTCGGGCGTAGACGGCCAGGGCTGCCGCCAGGTCCCCGGCGTCCTCGGCGGCGCGCCCGATCTGCTCCGCCAGGCGGTCCCTGAGCTTTGCAGCGCCGGGGTAGGCAGGTTCGGGCCAGTTCCCGGAATCCCGTGAGAGATCAGCAAGCCCTGCCGGCAGGACGGTCCGCTCGAGGCGTTTCAGGCGCACGCTGAAGTAGAAATGCTCTTCGGCCTCTTCGAGCTCATTGAAGCGCGGTTCGTAGTCCTTGCGAAAGCCTTGCGTCCGGACGAGGCCGAGATCGCGCATCGTGAACTGTGCGAGGCCGTCCGGGAGCCGGCCAAAGTACAGAAACAATATATATAACAGCGCCTTACTGTGGCGCTGTGCAACGATCGTGTCGCCCGGCAGGCGGGCGAGCAGCGCCGCCGGCGATGCGTTCTCTGAGGCGAAGGAGATGTACTCGTCCTTCTTGAGCGATCGGCTCAGACCCACGAAATCCGGCAGCAGCAACGCCAGGAGCTGCGGTCGGGTCAGGCATCGAAGCAAATCCGGCACGTCAGACACATCGGGCGCCCCGACCCAGCCAGACGCGGCCAGTTCCGCCAAAGGGGCGTGAATATCGCCGATCTCCGGGTAACGGAGTCGATTTCGCGGGAAAACGCTCCCTTTTCGATTGACCAGTCGCGCGTACAGGCGCTGTGCCGGCAGCGACAGGGAATGGTAGTCATCGATCAGCTGACGTTGCGCCGGCCGGAGGGCGTGTGCGTAGTGTTCGACGACGAAACCGAGCATCTCCAGGAAATGCTCGTGGTAGTAGTAGGTTGGCAGCTTTGCGGACGGGCGCCGACGCACCACCTCGGACTGGTCAAACTCCACGCCGGTTCGCCGGTCGTTACTGGCCTGTCTGTTGTGCGTAGTTCATCGCGAAGGCCACGTGCGCCCGCACGCCCTGGATCAGGGTCGCCTCGTTCACGTTGAAATAGGGCGAGTGGTTCGAGGGCGCGGCGCCCGGGGCGACGCCCGGATCGCTGATGCCGAGCAACATGAACAGGCCAGGGATGCGCTCCTCGAAGAACGAATAGTCCTCAGCGCCAGTAATGACGCGGGTTTCCTGAATTTTATCCACAGAGGCTTCGAGACTCGGGAGCATGGCCTTCAGCAGTGCCGGATCGTTACCGGTGACCGGTACGGAGAAGGTGACGGTGAATTCGGCCTCCGCCCCGTTCGCTTCGGCGATGTTCTCGACCGTGCTCTTCATGCGCGCGAGCAGCTTTTCCCGCTCCCCGGCGTCAAACGTGCGGATGGTGCCCGCCATTTCCACCGTTTCGGGGATGATATTGCCCCGGACACCGCCCTGGATGCTGCCGATGGTGATTACAGCCGGCCCACGAGTCACGTCGACGTGTCGGCTGGGGATGCCTTGTATCGCCGTAACCATTTGAGTGGCAACGTGAATCGGGTCGACGCCCAGCCAGGGCGACGAGCCGTGCGTCTGCTCGCCCTTGATGCTGATGGTGAAGCTGTCCGCGGCCGCCATCAGCGAGCCCGACCGGTAATGCACCGCGCCGTGCTCCAGCGGCCAGACGTGCAGGCCGAATATCGCCTCCGGGGCGTCGGGGCCGTCGAGAACACCTTCACGGACCATCAGCTGCGCGCCGCCGTCCTCCCCGGTCGGAGCGCCTTCCTCGGCGGGCTGGAAGATGAATTTCACGGTGCCGCGAAGGGAATCGCGGTGTTCGGCCAGCACGGACGCCGCACCCATCAGCATTGCCATGTGCGCATCGTGGCCGCAGGCATGCATGACGGGCACCTCGACGCCGTTGTAGACGCCCATCGCCTTGGACGCGAACGGCAGCCCCGTTCGCTCCTGGACGGGCAGGCCGTCCATATCGGCCCGCAGTGCGATGACGGGCCCCGGCTGGCTGCCAACCAGCGTGCCGACGACGCCGGTGTGCGCGATGCCGGTCTCCACCTCGTCCAGGCCGAGGCTCCGCAGGTGCGCGGCCATCTTCTCGGCCGTCTTGAACTCCCGGTTACTCAACTCCGGGCTGGCGTGCAGGTCGCGCCGCCAGGCGATCACCTGATCCTCGATGGCCTCGAGGCTCTGTTCGAGCGATGTGCCATCAGTCTGTGCGAACGCCACTCCGGCCAGATTGAACATAATTACGAAAAGAGTGACTCCGCGCATGGAAGCGTCCTCGTGGGATGGATAGTGTGCGTCGTTTCTATCAACGCGTTTGACATATCGCAAGCAGCGTCGGGCGGTTTGGCCAGGGGAAGCGTTTGTCGTGTCGCCCGTCGGCAACAGGGTGACCTGCGCGTCCTGGCGGACTATGCTGGCCCTGCATTGACCGGTAAGGAGATTGGGGATGCGTCGCATGGGCATGAGACAGCGGGCCGGGCTCACCTGGCTGTTGGTCGCACTGGTCGTTACCGGCTGTGGTGGTAGCGGTGGCGGCGGAGGTGCAGGCGGTGGGGTGGTCATCGATCCGCCGGATCCCGTCGTGCCGCCGGCTGGATCGATCAGCGTACAGCGGGTGTTTCCGCTTCTGACCTTCATAGACCCGGTATTCCTGCTGCAGGCGCCAGGCGACGACTCGCTCTGGTTTGTCGTCGAGCAGCAGGGCATCGTCCGCGTCTTCGGCAACGACGGTACAACCGGCACCAGCACCGTTTTTCTCGATATTCGGGGCCGCGTGAACTCTGTGTTCAGCGAGGCCGGGCTGCTCGGCATGGCGTTCCACCCGGATTTCGCGACCAACGGTTTCTTCTACGTCTCGTACACTGCGGGGGCGCCGTTTCGAAACGTGATTTCCAGGTTTACGGTGAACGGGGCGACCGGGCTGGCGGACGTCAGTACCGAACAGGTCATTCTCGAGATTGCTCAGCCGTTCAATAACCACAACGGCGGACACATCGCGTTCGACAGCAATGGCGACCTGTATGTCGCCGTTGGTGACGGCGGCAGCGGCGGGGACCCCCAGGGCAACGGACAGGATGCTACCAATCTGCTCGGTGCGATTCTGCGCCTGGACGTTGACGGTGGAACGCCGTATGCGATCCCTGACACCAACCCGTTCCGCGGCAATACCGAGTGCGCGGGCGGCAGCGGCACGGCGAATTGCCCGGAAATCTTCGCCTGGGGCTTCCGCAATCCGTGGCGTTTCAGCTTCGACCGCTCGAACGATGCACTCTGGGCGGGTGACGTCGGCCAGGCGAACTGGGAAGAAATTGATCTCGTCACCGGTGGCCAGAACTACGGGTGGAACGAACGTGAGGGCGCGAACTGCTTCCCGCCTGGCACCACAGGCTGCGATACGAACAACGTTGATCCCATGACGGAGTACGCGCACGGCTTCGGCTTTTCCGTGACCGGCGGCTACGTCTACCGGGGTACCGACTTTCCGGGGCTCCAGGGGCAGTATCTGTTCGGCGACTTCGTGACCGGGCGGATCTGGCGCGTGCCGGCGGATTCTCCGCAGGGTACGGCGCCGGTTGAGCTTGCGGTGACGACTCTCTCTATTGCGTCATTCGCCGAATCCAACGCGGGCGAACTTTTTGTCGTCGACTACAACGGCGGTCTGTTCCGATTGATCGCGAACTAGCCGGCCGCCGCAGACGTTTGACCCAGATCCGGCGCCAGGAACTGGCGCCGGGCGAGAGCTGAGGCGAGCCGGTCGGGTGAGTAGTGGCGCCGGAGCAGGTCACCGCTAGCGGTCAGCAGGTCCGGATTGGCGGCGCGGAAGGCCAGCCAGCCGGCGTCCGGCAGGTTGGCGCGCCGTTCCGCGATCAGCAGCAGCAGGAACCCCGTCAGCGTCGCGTGAAATTTCTCGGGAACCCCCAGCCGTTCGGTGATCCGCCGCAAAGCACGCGGGTAGCGCCGTAGACAGTCATCCAGATCGGTCTCGCCCAGCATGAGCCAGGCTACCCGCACATGGGCCTCATGATCGAATTGCTCGGGGGACACATCACCGGCCTCAAAGCGGGCGAGTTCGTCAGGGTCCCCGGCCGTCTCAAGCCGGGTCATCGTTGACCTCCTCGAGCCGATGGCTGTCCAGTGCGGACAGTTCGCAGCCGTACAGCGTCTTGAACGCCGCGATAGCCTCGAGGGTTTCGGCTGAGAACGCCGTTTTGCCCTCGAACGCGTGCAGCACGATGCCCTCGACCAGGTCGCCGAGGGTCATATCGCAGTATTCGGCGGTCGCCTTCATGACTTTCAGGAGCGATTTTTCGAGACGCAAACCCGTCTGGACACGGGTTACCTGTTTGGCCATGACTTTCTCCTGGGTATTTTAGTAACAATATAACAATATAACTTTTATTGGAATCTGTTTTTACCGGTCGATCAGCTTCTCATCGCCGAAATGCTTCGGGTACGATGTTTACGTAGCCGCAACAAGAAAATGACTGGCGCAGAACTGGCACATGGACCGCGACTTCGATCTCCGCAAGGGCTTCCTGCTTGGCCACTGGACGGTACTTCCGGATCGGGGCCTGCTGCGCGGCGACGATGCCGAGGAGCGCGTCGAACCGCTCGTGATGCGCGTACTGGTGGCGCTGGCAGAAGCCGGCGGCGACGTGCTGACAAAAGACGAGCTGATCGAGACGGTCTGGGACGGACGCGCACAGTCTGACGAACCGTTGAATCGCTGCATTTCCGTGCTGCGTCGAAAACTGGGTGACGACAGCCGGAATCCCAGCTTCGTCGAGAACATTCCCCGACGCGGCTACCGCCTGATGCAGCCGGTGCGGCCGCTGGCGTCGGTCGAGGCCCCCAAATTCGCGGTTCCGTCAGAGGCCGACGTTGCCGAAAGCTCGTCGAATCGGTCGCTACTCGGCATTGCCGCGGTCGTTGTGATCGCGATTGTTGTGGCCGTGGCCTTTTCCGGACGCACAGCGTCGCCGCCGGCGGACGGCTTACAGACGCTCGCCGTGTACCCGTTTTCCTGTGCTGAGGGCACCGATGCTGCGCTGTGCTTCGGCTTCTCGGAAG
>CAZMEA010000132.1:0-6809 GCA_964565135.1 uncultured Woeseiaceae bacterium | reverse complement strand
TGTAGATGAACTCGAGTTCACCGCTCAAACCAAGCTCCTGCTGCAGACGGCGACCGACCGCTACATCCATCGTTTCGCCCGCCCGCGGGTGGCTGCAGCAGCTGTTTGACCAGAACAGGGGCCACAAGCGCTTGGCGGCGCTGCGCTGCTGTAGCAACAACTCGCCGCGGGTATTGAAAATAAACAACGAGAATGCGCGGTGCAGGATGCCCTCGCCATCGTGGCACGCCGCTTTACTGAGCGTGCCGATCTCGACGTCGTTGTCATCGACGAGAATGAGTTCCTCGCTCTCCGAGGAAACGATGCGATGTACGCTTTCTACCATGGCAAAAACCGATCAGTTGTGCGCCGAGATAATCTCGTAGCCGGCGGCCTGCAACGCGTCGGCGACGGCCGGTTCGCGGCCTGGACAAAGAGCGACAATCGAACCACCGCCGCCTCCTCCGGTCAACTTTGCGCCAGCCGCGCCCGCACTTCTGGCAATCGATATCATCCGCTCGAGTTCGACGGTCGAGACGCCTATGGCGTTCAGATAGCCCTGGCAGAGGTTCATCAGGCTGCCCAGGGTTTCGAAGTCGCCCGCTTTGAGCGCGTCTGTGCCTGCCAGCGCGATGCGATCCATTTCCTCGAATATCGCACTGAAACGGTCTGGCTGCTGCGACATTCGGGCACGCACGCCGGCGACCTGATCCCGCGTTACGCCACGCTGCCCGCTCGAGGCGACGACAAGTGGCGTTGGGGCGTCGAGATCGAGCGCGACGGTGCTCGGCTCCGCATTGCGTCGATACAGTACCGCCCGGGCGTAGGTCGCCAGCGTATTGTCGATGCCAGACGGCGTGCCGTGGGCCAGCTTCTCGCAATCGAACGCCAGCGCGTTGACCGCGGCATCGTCCAGCTCGACCGCGTGCAGGTCCGCGAGCGCACGGATGAGCGCAACGGCAAACGCGGCCGACGAACCCAGGCCCATAGCCGCCGGAATCTGCGTCGTAACGTGAATTCGATGGGCGCTGTACTGGCAGCCGAGGCGCTCCGCGATGAGTTTCAGCATCGCGGACACACCGGCACCGGTTCGGGTCGAGAAATCGACGGTCGACAGTCGACCGTTTTCTAGAACCTGAAGTGATGTCGGGTTGTCCACGGTCGACACGCGGGCGACGACAGACTCAGGCAGGGGCAACGCCAGTACATGCTTGTCGTAAACCGCTGAATGTTCTCCGAGCAAAATGACCTTGCCCGCTGCCACGCCCCGCCCGGTCGGACTGGACGCTTCCGCGTCGCTTTTGTCAGCCTTGCTCTGCATGGACTCCGCCAGCTCCCGTGCCTTCCAGACCTTGATCTCCCCGCTGTCGATCATGGCGGCAACGACCTCGTCGACCTGCTGCGTCGGGACACCGGCGGTAGCCGCCACGCTGCGTGCATGCAGGCGCATATGTCCGTGTTGAATGCCACGCCCGGCAAGCGCCCGCAGCGCCGCAAAGTTCTGTGCCAGGCCAACCGCGGCCATAACGCCAGCCAGCTCGCGCGCGGTGTCGACGCCGAGAATGGACAGGCCCATCTCGACGCCAGGGTTGGCGCGCAGTGATCCACCGACGATCCCCACCTTCAGCGGCAGGGAGATCGAACCGCGCAGGTTTCCCCGCTCATCGACCTGCCAGTCCGTCAACGACCGATACTGCCCGTCGCGAGCAGCGTAGGCGTGCACACCTGCTTCGATGGCTCGCCAGTCGTTGCCAGTGGCGATGGCAACGGCGTCGACGCCGTTCATCACGCCCTTGTTATGGGTTGCGGCGCGATACGGATCGGTGGCAGCTGCCGCTGCAGCAATGACGATATCGTCGCGCAGCGCTTCCGGTTCCCGGTCGGTTCCGCGGAGCGATGCGAGCGGTATCGTGGCGCGTGCTGAAACGAGGGACCTGTCGACCAGGTTCGAGAGTATCCGCAGGACCGCCCGAGCCGAAGTCAGTTTCTCGAGCTCCGGCGCAAGGTGCTCACATACCGTGTTCACGAGATTTGCGCCCATGGCGTCGCACGTGTCCACATAAACATGAACGACGGCGGTCGGCTCGCCGGAAGGCAGCGTCAACAATCTGCAATCGAGGTCACGTGCGCCGCCGCCGCGTTGAACAAGCCGCGGCAGAACCGAGTTCGCGGTGTCCAGCAACTTCGCACGTGCTGCTTCGATGCTAGCTGCCAGTGCGTCTCCATCGGTAAAGTCGACGAGTTGCACCTGGCCGGCAAGCAACGACTCTTGGGACTCGGTCTTAAACCCGTTCTCGTGTCGAGTGAGCTTCGCAATGCCGCTAAGCCCGGCCACGATGGACGGCTCCTCGACGACCATGGGCACGACGCGCTCGACACCGTCGACGATAAAATTCCCTGCAACCGCCAGCGGCAAACCAAACACGCCAATGACGTTTTCAATCATCGCGTCGGCCCTATCCACGGGCAGCAACGCCTGTCCGCCAGCCAGAGCGTCCGCCTGTGCCCGTGTCAGCACACCCATCTCAACAAGCGTACCGAGTCGTTCCAGAACGCTCTTGCGATAGAAACCGGGGATCGTCGAGTCCATTGTCATTACGCCGCCGGCGCAGCGCTGACACCGCGGGGGTCCAACGCCGCATCGAGCACGACAAAACCGTTGGCGGCCGCAACGTCGTCAAACCTGGCCAGTGAAGCCGCCTCGCGCGTGACTGCCATCCCGACATCTCCGCCACCAGCCCCACAAGGTTTGTACACGAGATCCTTTATCTCTTTGCCTTCACGACGCATCTCGGCATGTCCGGCTGCAAAAACACCCACCCCGGTCGTCGAGTCGAACGCTTCCAGCGACTCCGCAAACGCATCGAGACTGCCCAGAATGTCTCCGACGCTACCGCTGGACCAGGCAGCGGCCGCGGCTTCCGCCGCCTCGTGCAGGCCACCGGCTGTGGTATCGGGCGTCAGCGAAATCCTGGCCGGTGTTGAAGCCGCAACGCCACTCCAGTAGAGGCGACACAAAAGATCATCCGGCCAGTGCAGTTGCACGGGCGGTTGCGATCGCACGAAGTGCAGGATGCCGCCCGTCAGCGACGTCGTGACGTCTATGCCGCTACCGCGATTTCCCTGAAAGGCACGATGCGCTCGCGCGCCCGACTCGGCGGTAGGTGCATTGCCGGTGCTGCACTCGCACGCCGCAGCCAGAGCGACCGCGACCGCCGCGCTCGAGCCAAAGCCGAGCTTCTCGCCGGTCGCCGTATCGTGAAAACCGGAACTGTCGATGACGATCTGCGCGGGCTCGTCGGGCGACCAGGCGCACTCCCGGAACACACACTCCATCAAGTGCATTGCTGCAGGGGCCGGAAGCGCGTCGATCCAGGCGATGTCGCCTGAGCCCATCTCGAAACGCCAGGTTCCGTCGAGATAGCCCTTCGTTGTCAGGGTGTGGGCCGATCCGACTGCTTCTGAAATGGACACCCCGACACGTCTGTTGACAGCCATGGCAATTGCCGGCGCCCCATCGAGCACGGCGTACTCACCGGATACAACAACCTTGCCCGGGGCACTTGCCGTAACCGGAATCACTCGTCGGCAACCACGCGGGCGCCATAACCCAACCCGGTCCGCATCACGTCGATCACACCGTCAACATCGGCCATAGCAGCTGCAACCGCGTCGGCGTCGCCGGGCAGACACACGGCCTTCACCTGCGGACCTGCATCGATCGTAAAAAACACGGCGTGGCCGGAGGCGCGCAGTTCGCGAACCGTTTGCATGCAGGCCAGGGTGACCTGATTCCAGTAGACGATGGAGGGTCTCGAGGTCCACATCACCGAGTGCATTTTCAGGCAGTTGTGTTCGGCAACCTCGGCGAGTCGAGCGAAGTCCCTGGACTCAATCGCGGCACGACCGCTATCGAGATCGGCCTGCTGCTCGTCGACCCAGCGCGCGTAGAAGGGCGAGGTCTCGGCGCTGCGAATCATCGCATCGCCGGATGAAACCGGCTTCGCACCCGCGTTCGTTACCGCAACGATCACTTCGAGAGGCCAGTCCTCGGGCGCTGCCAGCAGCTCGAGATCAATATCGGTATCGCCGGTTCGAAGCTCTGTGAAACCGGCATACAGCGAGCGGGCTGCGGAACCAGACGCTGCCCCTGCGGCGCGGGCGAGAGTCAGTGTGTCGCGACCCTGATCGAGCGCCGCATCCGCAGCGACAACGAGCGCGGCGAACGATGAAGCGGACGAGGCGAGCCCGGCTGCGATTGGAAAGTTACATTCGCTGATGATTCTGGCGGCGGGTCGATCCGGACCTGCGATGGAGTCGAGGCATCGAGACAACCGCGGCAGCATGGCCGGGCTGTCGCTGCCGTTGATCTGCAACGCATCGGCCGGCAGCTCCGTCGAGAACTCGACGTCCATGGTCGTCCACAGACTGTCGAGAGTGATGGACTGCGATCCGACCGCGGGAAGATTCTTGCGGACATCTCGCTTGCCCCAGTACTTGATCAGGGCGATGTTCGGTTGGGCTATTGCTGACGCCCGCATGTCGGGTCCTGCACTGGCTCGCTTACGCTGGCGCGTAAGTATACGCGCAATGGCCGGGCGACTCCCGAACCCGCTTACTGCGGCTCGGGAATCGCGGTACTCTAGTTGAAAACCCAGCCGCCTACGGAGCAGGCCTTGCCGACACCATTCAAGGATCGCGTGGACGCGTATCGCGAGCGCATTGAAGCGTATATGGACAGTGTGATTCCGGCGGCGGACAACGTGCCGCAGCGTCTCCACTCCGCGATGCGCTATGCCGTTATGAACGGGGGCAAGCGGGTCCGGCCGCTGATGGTGTACGCCTGCGGCGAGTGCGTCGGTGCGAACCCGGACCGACTGGACGCACCGGCGGCGGCCATCGAACTGATTCACGCCTTCTCGCTCGTGCACGATGACCTTCCGGCCATGGACGACGACGACCTGCGGCGAGGGTTGCCGACGGTGCATCGTGAGTACAGCGAGGCCACGGCGATTCTCGCCGGCGATGCACTGCTGCCGCTGGCCTTCGGCGCGATCGCCGAATCAACGTCAATTCCGGACGGGCAGAAAGTAGAACTGTCCCGACTCATCGCGTTCGCCAGCGGCTCCCTTGGTATGACCGGCGGACAGGCCATCGACCTTGCGTCGGAGGGCAAGAAGCTGTCGGTTCGCGAGCTCGAGCGCATGCACAATCTGAAAACGGGTGCACTCCTGCATGCGTCGGCCATGTCGGCGTGCATCGTCAGCGACTCCGCGGATGCCGATGACCGGGAGGCGATCGATCACTTCGGTCGCAGTATCGGTCTCGCGTTCCAGATTCGGGACGACCTGCTGGATATCGAGGGCGACACGGCGGTTATCGGCAAGGCGGCCGGAGCCGACGAACTGCATGACAAGGCAACCTGGCCCGCCCTGTTCGGCCTCGAGGAATCCCGCCAGCGATGCGACGACCTGCTTGCGACAGCGCACGAATGCCTGGATCGGTTCGGCGACCAGGCCGCCGCACTGCGATGGCTGGCGGACTACATCGTCGCGCGCGCCAGCTGATGAACACTCGTTGATGACGGCGCGACGTATTCTGCACGTCGATATGGATGCGTTCTACGCGTCGGTGGAACAGCGCGACAATCCGGACCTCAGAGGCAAACCCCTGGTCGTCGGCGGCGGCAGCAACCGGGGCGTTGTTGCAGCGGCAAGCTACGAGTCCCGCAAGTTCGGCATTCGCTCCGCTATGCCTATGCGCGAAGCTCGCCGGCGCTGTCCGGACCTGGTCCAGGTACCGCCGCGAATGAGCCACTACAAGGATGTCTCGACACGGGTCTTCGATGTGTTTCGTGAGTTCACACCGATCGTTGAGGGGCTGTCGCTGGACGAAGCGTTCTTAGACGTTACCGCCAGCGTTTCGTTGTTCGGCGAGGCCGAGACCATGGCAAGAGCGATCAAGGACACTATCCGTGAGCGAACCTCGCTCACGGCATCGGTAGGCGTGGCGCCGAACAAGCTTGTCGCCAAGATTGCTTCCGACCTGGACAAGCCCGACGGACTGGTTGTCGTACCGCCGGATCAGGTGATGTCGACGCTCGATCCGTTGCGTGCCGCCGTCATTCCCGGCATCGGCCGGGTGACGTTGCAGAAACTGCAGAATGTCGGCGTTGAGACGATCAGGGATTTGCGCACAGCATCCGACGCAACCCTGAGACAGATATTCGGTCGCTACGCGCACCGCATGCGCGACCGTGCGAGCGGTATCGACGACCGACCCGTTGCCTCGGAACGTGCCGACAAATCGATCAGCGCCGAGCAAACCTTTGGTGAAGACCTTACGGACGCGGCGGCACTCGACGCGAAGCTCCTCGACATGACGGAGCGCGTGGCCACCCGTATTCGCGCCAAGGAACTGACCGCGGGCAAGGTGACCGTCAAGATTCGCCGCGCGGATTTCACGACCTTCACGCGCCAGTGCACGCTGACGCCCCCCTCGAACGGGACAGATCAGATCTACGCCGCGGCGCGTCGGCTGCTGCGGGACTGGCAGCGCGAAAACCCCGATACGCCACTCAGGCTCCTCGGCGTCGGCGGCGGGAAACTCGGCCCGGCGCTGCAGCAGGATCTTTTCGGGACGGCGGATCCGGCGCCCGCCAATCCGCTGGATCGGGCCGTCGATGACGTCCGGGAACGCTTCGGCGATTCGGCGCTGGGGCGCGCGCGGAACCTTGACGGTGACCAATTCGGGTAGAATGACGGGCCCGCCGGGCTAGTCTCGACATCATGTACACCAGTTTTTTCGGCCTCAACGAGAAACCGTTCGCG
>CAZMEA010000131.1:0-6839 GCA_964565135.1 uncultured Woeseiaceae bacterium | reverse complement strand
CGCCGTCGAGGATGCGCTGCTTGATGGTCTCGAATTCGGCGTCCGTCACGTAACCTGCGTCCCGCAGTTCGCCCAGATCGCGCAGCTGCTCGAGCATCTCCGGCATATCTGTGTCACTCCCACCGCCCGTCGGCGCGACTTCTTCCCGTGACAGTTCGGGCGCAGGTGCCGGTTTCGCAGCTATCGTTGACGATTCTGCAACCGCAGGGCTGGATGTTGAAGGCATAGCAGAGCGCTCTGTAGGTGACCCGGTAACCGTCACTGACAACGCCGAATCGTTCCCTGCCGGTTCAGGCGGTCGCGGCGGTGCAGGACGCGTCGCCGATGCGGGCGATGCGTTTGTGCTCGTCGTGGCCGGGCGCGTCGGTGCCGTTTCCGAAACGGGTGGCCGCGGTGGTGCCGGACGGGTCGCCGTCGCCGGACGTACAGCAGACGGTGGATTGGCTTCGGCCGCCGATACATCGTTTGATTGAGATTCGATGGCAAGGCGTTGCTCTTCCGCTACGCGTGCGCTCTCGACATCCGCCCGTCGGCGCTCGGTATCCGCGATGATGCGTTGATTGGCAATCCTTGCCCGCTCTGCAGCAGCGTCGGCATCCTGCGCGAACCCCGTCCGCGTTGTAAGCAACAGCGTTGAGCATATCAAGATCAGAATCTGGATCTTCATTCAACCACCTAACGTATCAACCGCGACATTCACGCAAGCTTGCCGCAGGAAATGCAAGATCGAATTGCTTCTCAATTGCGACATCAATCGCTAGCGCGTTGACACGCTGCTACCTGCGCCATTCACAACTATCCGCGCCATTGCCAACTGTGAATGTTGATATACGCGGAAAGACGGATTGTAACAGTCCATCGCCGAAGCAAGACTCCGCGAACTGAATTCGGGTTCTGCAGACTATGCTCTCGTACATACGCAATGCCCTGGCGCTTTCAACCCTCTGGTTCGCCACCGCGTTGTTCGGTGGAGTGGCTTCAGGCGAGCTGCCTGACCATGCTCACCAGCCGCTGGTGGTAGATACCTCGATGACTTTGTTGGACACCGTCGATGGTGCGCTTGCTGCGTATCCGGATATGCAAATCCTCGTCGCCCGCAAAGAACAGGCTAGTGCCTGGTCGAGACGGGGAAACAGTTGGCTGAGACAGCCACCGGCGCTGGTTGTGCGCTACCAGTCTGACCGACTGGGCTCCGATGTTGGACTGGAGGAGTACGAAGCAGGTGTAGATATGCCCCTTTGGAACTGGGGCGGGAGGGCTGCAGTCCGCTCTCTGGCCGATGCTCTTTTCTTCGAGTCAGAGGCTGCAGTACGCGAACTTCGTTGGCGCGTAGCCGGACTCGTGCGCATGCTGCTCTGGGAAGTTGCGCTCGCCGAGAGTGATCACGAGCTGGCACAGCTGGCGCTCGACACTGCTGAAAAATTGGTATCCGTGGTGCAGCGGCGATATGAACTAGGCGACGTGTCCCTGAGTGATGTCCTGCTGGCACGTTCCTCATTTCTGGAGTTTCGCACGGCGGTAATTGAGGCAGATGCCATGGTGTTGGACGCGCAACGCGCCTATCGGTCGGTCACCGGCCTCGAACGGCGGCCCGAGTTCGTCCTCGAACCTCTGAGTCAGCTCCATGAGGTGACCACTGAGCACCCCGCTCTCGCTCTGGCTAATGCCGCAATTGAACGTGCTGAGGCGAATGTCGAGGTCGCGAGAAAAACCACGACTAACGGCGCGAATTTGATGATAGGCACGCGGCGTGAACGCTCAGCGCTCGAGCCTTTCCTGGACGACAGCATCGGCATCACGATGAACGTACCGTTTGGCGGCGCTTCGCATCGGGATGCCCGGGCTGGCGACGCTCTGCGAATAGCTTCGGCTGCTCGTGCGGCAAGGGAACAGGAACTGCGGGTGCTTGACCTGGCACTGCACGAGGCGGCCCATGGCTTAAGCGTCGTGCGCCAGAGTCTCGAGACCGCTTCCGAGCGCCTGCAGATTGCAGAGCGTCAACAGACGATGGGCGAGTCGGCGTACGAGAAAGGGGAGCTCGATCTGATCGATCTCCTCAAGCTGCAGGCAACGACGATCGCGGCCCGTCGGAAGTTTGCCCGTTTGACTATCGAAGAGAAGAGGCAAACGGCGATGTATAACCAGGCCGTGGGTGAGATGCCATGAAAAGTCCGAGCGTAGTCATAGCCGGGGTCTTGCTGGTCCTGAGCGCCAACGCGCTGCCAGAGCAGGTTCGGCTTGAGTCCGAGGAACTGGACAATCTGGGTGTCCGATTTGTGTCACCCAGGCTCGCAACGGATTTCACGGGACTCGAGGCCACCGCACAGGTGGTCATCCCGCCGGAAAAGGAAGCAGTCGTCGGCGTGCCGCATGCGGGTTTGCTCACCGGTCTGCGTGTCGCGATTGGTGATGAGGTCGAGCAGGGAGAAGTCCTCGCCCAGCTACGAAGCCCGGGATTCATCGAATTGCAGCGTGAGCTTCTCGACGCCCGGAATACCTATCTGTTGGCGCGCAACGGTTTCGAACGTGATCAGCAGCTCCACGCGGAAGGCATTATCTCCGCGCGACGGCTTCAGGAAACCACAACCCGTAATCGAATTGCCGAGACCGGACTCAATGAGCACAGGCAGCTCCTGGGTATGGCGGGCCTTAGGTCTCAAGAGATCGAGGATCTCGAACAAAGTGGTGTCCTGATCGACACGCTGAAGGTCCGTGCGCCGTTCGGCGGTGCGGTAATCGAGCGCATGGCTACGACGGGGCAGAGGCTGGACGCCATGGCGCCCGTCTACCGGCTCGCTGATTTGTCTGCGCTATGGCTCGAGATCAACGTGCCGCAGGAGCGAGCGGCGGCGGTACGGCCGGGAATGCGGGTGGCGCTGGCCAGTTCAGTCGAGGGCTACGTGGGGACAGTGACCACAATTGGCAGGGCAATCGATTCTGCAACGCAGTTTGTCACCGTGCGGGCGACGCTCGAGAGCGAAGCCGCTGGCCTTAGTCCGGGCCAATTCGTTGCTGTTCGCCTCGTGACAGAGGCGCGCGAGGTATCGGCAGGCGGTATCTGGATGAGCGACGCATCGGCCGTCTTCCGCAGCGGCGATTCGAACTATGTGTTCGTGCGCAACCAGCTGGGCGTCGACGTCGTGTCGGTCCGTGTCATCGGCTCGAACGCTGATGTCACCTATTTCGATGCTCGGATTAACGATGGCGACCTGATCGCTGTGAGCGGTGTGTCGGCACTCAAAGCGCTCTGGTCGGCGCAGGATGATTCCGGCTCGTGATGTCCCGCTTGATTGAATTCGCGCTGACGCAGCGTGCGGTGATCATGCTCTTTGCCGTACTGATCGCCGGATTCGGCTGGTATGCATTTCGTCAGCTCCCAATCGACGCGTTCCCGGACGTATCACCGACCCAGGTGAAAATCATCGTCAAGGCGCCGGGCATGACGCCGGAGGAAGTCGAGAATCAGATTACGGCGCAAATCGAGCTCGAGCTGCTCGGGATTCCGCGACAGGCCATGCTCCGGTCTGTCACCAAGTACGCGCTGACCGATGTCACCCTGGATTTCGAGGACGGCACGGACATCTACTGGGCGCGCCAGCAGGTGGCGGAGCGGCTTTCGGCGGTTTGGGAAAACCTGCCGGCCGATGTCGAGGGCGGTATCGCACCGATGACGACACCTTTGGGTGAAATGTTCATGTTCACTGTCGACGGGGATCTGAGCCTGACCGAGAAACGCACCGTGCTGGACTGGATCATTCGTCCCGCACTCCGGACCGTGCCCGGCGTCGCCGATGTGAACTCGCTCGGCGGCTATGTGCGCAGTTTCGAAGTTATGCCTGATGCACACCGCATGGCCGCGCGCGGCATCGATCCTCTGGACCTGGGGGTGGCGCTGGCCTCAAATAACCGCAACGATGGCGCCGGCCGCATGACCGAAGGCGAGGAGAATCTCCTGGTCCGGTCGGAGGGGCGCATTCGCACGCTCGATGACGTTCGCGCCATTGTAATTGCGGAAAAGAACGGCCTGCCTATCCGCGTCGGCGATGTTGCTACGGTCAGAATCGGAGCCGTGACTCGCTACGGTGCCGTCACGCAGAACGGCGATGCGGAGGCGGTGCAGGGACTGGTTCTGGGTCTGCGCGGCGCCAATGCGCGCGACGTCGTTCGCAACGTGAGGCAGAAGCTGGACGAGATTGCCAGCGCACTGCCTGATGGCGTAAGCGTCAACGTTTTCTATGACCGCGGTGACCTCGTGCAGCGAGCGGTTGGAACCGTCTCCCGTGCACTGGCCGGCGCAACCGTCCTGGTCATTACCCTGCTGGTGCTGTTTCTCGGTGGTGCCCGAGCGTCTCTGGCTGTCGCGCTCGTGCTGCCACTTGCGGCCCTCGTCACATTCATGCTGATGCGCCAGTTCGGCATGTCCGCAAATCTGATGAGCCTCGGCGGCCTTGCAATCGCGATCGGTATGCTTGTGGACGCTTCGGTCGTGGTGGTCGAGAACATCACGACGCACCTTGGTGAATGGCGGCAGAAGCGATTGCTACCGCGCCTGCACGTCATCTATCGCGCCGTGCGAGAGGTCTCCGTACCCGTTGCGTCGGGCACCGCCATCATAATCATCGTCTTTCTCCCGCTACTCACCCTGCAGGGACTGGAGGGCAAGCTGTTCACACCTGTCGCGTTGACGATCGTGTTCGCGCTGGCCGGTTCTTTGATGTTGTCGCTGACGGTCATTCCCGTTCTGGCATCTTTCATGCTCAAAGAGGTGTCCCCGCAAGTGCCGTGGCTGCCACGCAAACTCGAAGCCATGTATCTGCCCGCGCTTCGGTGGTCACTGGATAATGCAAGATGGGTTTCATTCGGTGCGATAGCTGCTCTTTTGTTATCGGCCGTTGTCTACGCGTTCATCGGCAAGAGCTTCATGCCGACGATGGACGAAGGTGATGTGATTGTGCAACTCGAGAAGCTGCCATCGATCACGCTGGACAGGTCCGTCGATCTCGATCTGCGCGTCGAAGAAGCTATTCTGGCGCGGGTGCCGGAGGTCAGTCGCATCGTGGCACGTGTCGGCTCCGACGAAATCGGGATGGATCCCATGGGGCTGAACGAGACAGACATTTTCATGGTGCTGCGCCCGAAGTCAGAATGGCGTGTGCGCAGCAAGGATGAACTTGTTGCAGCCATTCGCAGCGTTCTCGACGATTTCCCCGGTGTCGCCTACGGCTTCACGCAGCCGATTGAAATGCGTGTCTCCGAGATGCTGACGGGCGTAAGGGGCGATGTTGCGTTGAAGCTGTTCGGTTCGGACCTGGAGACCCTGAACACCTATGCAACCGAGATTGCCGAGGAGTTGCGCAGTATCGAGGGCAGCCAGGACGTTTTCACGAGCCAGAACGAGGGCGTTCAGTACTTCGAGCTCGTTGTCGACCGGCTGACGGCCGGCCGACTGGGGCTGACCGTTGAGGAGCTGCAGCGGATACTGCGCGCACAGCTCGAGGGCTTGCCGCTCGGCATCATTCAGGAGGGTGCTCGACGAACACCGTTGGTGCTGCGTGCGCCGGCGTCCGTAAGTGCATCTCCGATGAGTTTCGCTAGTCTGCCCGTATCACTCGGTGAGGGTCTGCAGGTCCCGCTGGAGACTCTGGCCGAGCTAAGGCGCGTGGAAGGTGTGGTCAGCGTTAATCGCGAACGGGGGCAGCGGTTTACCGTGGTGCGGACAAACGTGGCGAACCGGGACCTGGTTGGTTTCGTGGACGAAGCGAGGCAGCGGGTGGCGACTAATATCGATTTGCCGGAGGGCTATTACGTCGAATGGGGCGGACAATTCGAGAATCAGCAGCGCGCTGCGTCCCGGCTTGCGATCGTAGTGCCCATTGGTGTGGGACTGATCTTCCTGCTGCTGTTTTCAACGTTTCGCTCCATTCGTCAGGCGCTGCTGGTCCTGACGAACATCCCACTCGCACTAATCGGCGGTGTATTCGGGCTATGGATAACCGGGGAGTATTTGTCCGTACCCGCATCAGTTGGGTTTATCGCACTGCTGGGTATCGCCGTGATGAACGGCGTCATGTTGGTGGCGTACTTCAATCAGCTGCACGCGCGCGGTCTGCCCATGGCCGACGTCGTGGTCGAAGGCGCGAGGCGTCGCCTGCGACCGGTCCTGATGACGGCAAGCACAGCGGCCTTCGGCCTCGCGCCGTTGCTCTTCGCAAGCGGGCCCGGCTCAGAGATTCAGCGTCCTCTTGCGATCGTCGTCATCGGTGGATTGATAACGGCGACCACGCTTACGCTAATCATTCTGCCGATACTCTATCGACGTTTCGGTTTCGCGGCAGCAGCCTCATGAGTTCGGGTGAAGAGCGTCAGGCACTCGTTGTCCTGAACGCCCCGTCGATCCTGGAGGAGCCGTTAATAGACTGGCTGCTCGGGCATGACGGTGGGCTCGGCTTTACCAGCTTTCCCGTGTTCGGACACAGTTCGGGCCACGATGGGCTCAGCGCCGCCGAGCAGGTTAGCGGGCGGATTCGCCGTCATCAGTTCCAAGTACAAATGGATGAGGGTGCCGTCGACGAATTTCTCATCGGGCTCGAGGAATCCTTGGCCGGCACAGATATTCGCTACTGGGTCCTGCCGATACTCGGTGGCCGTGCCGGGCAGCTCGACTAGCCGGCTCGATCAAGTCTCTCCAGCCATCAGTGCACCGGCTATTCGCACCGGGCGCCAGGGCTGTGCCGAGAATCTGCTGCGACGGTCGCTGGTTAACAAAGCGGTGACATCCGCCTGCGGAAATCCCCTATGGATCGGTATCCGGCGATACCGAACCATCGCGGGCAAGGGAG
>CAZMEA010000130.1:0-6881 GCA_964565135.1 uncultured Woeseiaceae bacterium | reverse complement strand
TCCTGGCCGTGTACGGCATCGACTACGCGCTGCAGGCGCTGAACGGCGACATCGAGCTGGAAGACAAAGCGACGCCGGTGGACCTGGTGACGATCGAGAGTCTGGACTGACCACTAGCCATGGATGACGCCAGGCTGGTCATCCAGCACCTGAACAAGTCCTATGCGGCGCCCGTCCTGACCGACGTCAATCTCACCGTGGCTCGCGGAGAGGTACACGCACTCGTCGGTGAAAACGGCGCCGGCAAAACCACCCTGGTCAACATCCTCACCGGGCTTACTGACCGGAACAGTGGTGAGATACGACTGGACGGCGCGGTGTACGCCCCCGAGAAACCGGCCGACGCGTTTGCGGCCGGCGTATCGTTCGCCGCGCAAGAACTCTCGATCATCGCCACTCTGAACGTCGCCGAGAACGTCAAGCTACGGCAACTGCCACGTCAGCGCGGCGTTATCGACACCAGGAGTCTCGGGGCCAGGGCCGAGGAGATGCTGGCGCTCGTTGGATTGGACGGCATTGCTGCGGAAACACCGGCCGGCTCGTTGAGCCTTGCCCAGCGTCAGCTTCTCGAAATCGCGAAGGCGCTCGTCGACGATCCCGGCCTGCTGTTGCTCGACGAGCCTACCGCCGCATTGAACGCAATCCAGGCCGAGCGCCTGCACGACATCATTCGCGAGCGTGCCAACGCCGGTCTGTCCGTCATTTACATCAGTCATCGCCTCAACGACGTGCTCGACATCTCCGACACCGTCTCGGTGCTTCGCGACGGCCAGGTCGTTGCAACACGGCCATCATCTGACTATTCAGTCGACGAACTCGTCAGCCTGATGGCCGGCGAGGCGCTCGAGCCATCGTCAGCGGCGTCCAGCCAGAAAGGCAACGCACTGATCAGCGCCGCCGCCATCACGACCAACAGTCTGCCCTACCCCGTCAGCCTCAGCGCTCACGAGGGCGAGATCACCGGGTTGGCGGGGCTCGCAGGCGCCGGACGCAGCGAGCTGCTGCACGCATTGTTCGGGCTCGACCCGCTGACCAGCGGCACGGTCACCAAGCGTTGCGACGGCAAGGACGTCAACGTCAATAACGCGACCCAGGCAGTGCGCTCGGGCATAGCGCTGGTTGGCGAAGATCGGCAGTCGATGGGGCTCTTCGAAGGCCAGTCCGTACGGGTCAACATGATGCTCCCGGGTAGCCGCAAGCAGCGCTCGCTGCTGAGCGTCGTAGACACGACTCGCGAACAAACCGACGCAAAGTCTCTGATCGACAGGTTTGCCGTCAACTGCGGCGGCCCTGAACAGGACATTGCTGAACTCTCCGGCGGCAACCAGCAGAAAGCACTGATTGCGCGCTGGCTGAACGCCGGGTCGGATGTGTTTCTCTTGGACGAGCCGACGCGCGGTGTCGATGTAGGAACCAAACACACGCTTTACGACCGATTCCGCGAGCTGGCGGCCGAAGGCAAGAGCCTGATCATTGCCTCGAGCGAGATTGAAGAGCTGATGACCGTGTGCGATCGCATCGTCGTCCTTTCGGACAGACGGATCGCTGCCGAATTCGCGCGCGACGAATTCGCAGAAGACGCTATCCTCACCGCCGCATTCAGTGCGTTCTCCGAAACTACACGAGCCATCGGCTGATGAGCATCCTGCAGAAAATCAAAAGCCACGCCGAGGAGAACTTCATCCTTGCGGCACTTGTCCTTCTGATTCTTTATTTTGGGCTTGCGACGGAGAACTTCTTCTCTGTCGTTACCCTGACGACGATCCTGAACCAGCTGCCCGCACTGACGACCGTCACCGTCGGCATGACCCTGGTTCTGATCGTCGCCGGCATCGATCTGTCGGTTGGCTCGGTTGTTGGCTTGAGCGCGACCGTGGTTGGCGTTGCGATCGTCTCATTGGGTTTGCCGCTGCCCGTCGCCTGCGCGGCAGGAATTCTTGCTGGCCTCGCAGCCGGTCTGGTGAACGGTGCGCTCGTGTCGCGTTTCGCCCTGCCCTCGTTCATCGTGACCCTGGGAATGTTGGAAATGGCCCGCGGCATGGGCTACCTCGTAACCGATTCACAGACGGTCTACATCGGCTCTGCGATTCAGAAGATCGCGTTGCCATTGCCGGGCATCGGCGTTTCCGCCGCCCTGATCTTTTCGATCGGACTGGTCATCGCCGGACAGTTTGTCCTTACCCGAACCGTCTTCGGCCGACACCTCGTCGCGATCGGCACCAACGAGAAGGCTGCCCGCATGGCGGGTATCGACAGCCGCAACTACATACTCGCGGTACTGGCGCTTTCGGGTGCGCTGGCGGGTATCGGCGGCATCTTCAACGCGGCCTACCTGGGCTCAGCCGACCCCAACGCGGGATTTGGGCTGGAGCTTTCGGCGATCGCCGCGGCGGTTATTGGCGGCACCAGTCTGATGGGCGGACGAGGCTCCGTCATCGGTGCGTTCGCAGGCGTGCTGATTATCGCCGTATTGCAAAACGGGCTGGCGCAGCTGGGTGCAACCGAGCCGACCAAACGAATCATCACCGGCGCGGTTATCGTAATTGCGGTGTTGATCGATCGGTGGCGGGCAAGTTCGAGAGCCGGGCAGTAAGCACCAACCTGCTATTCAACCAGCTCCGCCTTTATCCAGATGCCGGTGTTCCTGCTGCCCTGGGTGGCATACGTGCTCGCGACAGCGCTTTCAGTGCGCTCGGTTTGCTCACTGACACCGCCAATGAATAACCACTCGCCTGCTCGACCGGTGACGGTGGTGGTCGCAGATTGAGTCTCGACGTTCCCGCGGCCGGTGTCGCTCCGTGAACTCTTGAACGGACTGACCTCCAAGACGACGTTATCGCCCCGGATGCGCGGCAGGGCATAGAACCCCGTCACAACGTTTTCGTACTGCACGCCACCTGCCAACGCTCGACGCCCGCGCATCGCGGCGCCAACGAAGTAGGGAATGCGCTCTCCCGTTTCGATGTACGCTTCCTTACCTTCGGTCACGCGCACCCGGTGTATCGGATGGTCCCGCAGGTTCCGTTGGGTAGCGACGGCATCGACACTGGCGCTGCCCCCGGACGTGCTGTAGATAATGCGCCCGCCGCCATCCGCTTCGTTTCCGCTTCCGACGTCGATAGTCGTGTCACCGCGTTGAACCTGAACATTGGCGCGAAGAGCGAGCTCGCGCAGGACCTGCTCGCTACCCTGAAAAACGGACACCTGCAGTACCCGGGCCGGGGTGTCGAGTCGTTCGACCAATGACCGAACACGCTGCTGACCTTCGGCTGACGCTCGGACGAAGATCTTGAAACCCTCACCCGAAATCGCGTCATTCGGGCCCAGCATCGGTGCGATGACGGGCACGACCTCCGCAGCCGGCCGGTGCTGCAACTGAACGACAGACACAGAATCAGCCCGGACTGTCGACACCAGCAGTAACGAAGCGAGTAGTAGGCAGAGTTGTTTCATTGTCTATTCAGTCTTCTGCAGCAGGTATGCCCGAACGCGAGTACGTACGACCGCGTCGATCAGCATGCCGGAATCATCGCAGGCATCGCAGCCTGTCTCCGCGAACCAGTTGGCAGAACGTCGGCGTTTCAGTCGCCCGCTTAGTCCGACTCTATCCCAAGCTGTTCTTTGAGCGCCGCGAGTTCACGCTCGAGACGATCGACGCGCTCGGTAATCTCGGCAACGCCCCCACCCCGCGGTGTTGGAACCGGACGCGATTCCTCCGCCGCGTCGACGTAAGCGTCAACATCGATCGGTCCGCCAAACACATGCATGTATTCTGAGTCCTTGCGCCCGGGCGTACGCGGCAGCCTGACGACCAAAGGATCCCCGTCCCGCTCGATCATGCCCTCAAGCGCCAGGACCACTTCGGTATTGTCTGCAAACGTGTGAAGGCGTCCGCTCCGCGCACGCAGCTCGCCGGGCGTTTGTGCGCCCCGGAGTAGCAGCAGACAAACGATTGCAACCTCTGCTGCATCCAGCTGCAATTCGCTGTAGCGCGTGTTGCAGAAACGCTGCGAGTACTTGTCGGTCCTGCTCTTGAAGTTCTCCTCAGTCCGAACGAGGTGCCTCGACTCGAGACCGCGAACCGTGTGCTGTACCTCACCCGGCTGTAACGACATGACAGGGTCGCGTGACGACTTCTGGTTGCACGCATTGGTTAGTGCGTTCAACGTCAGCGGGTACTGGTCCGGTGTGACGATCGATTTTTCGATCAGGCAGCCGATGACACGCGCTTCTCGTTCGTTGAGTGTTTCTGGCACCTCTTTTCCTCAATAAACTCGCAGGTACGGCGCCGGATTATTGAACGAATTCGCCGGCCAGGGAATGGCGTAGCTAACACTTATCGGCTGTCGGTTGTCGTCTATACTGAAATATCAGTCGGGTTTACAGACGAAGGTCGGCGATATGAAAGAACCGCGTTATCCCAACGAGAGCCCGGAGTACCGGCACGCCCGCAACGAGCTCCTGGAAGACGAAAAGGCTCTGGTGGAAATGACAAAGGCTCTCGCCGAGAAACGCCGCCGACTGCCCCCGGGCGGCGCGCTAAAGGAAGACTATGTCTTCCATCGAGCGAACGACGGGAAAGTTGGTCAGCCGGTCCGTATGTCGGAACTCTTCGGCGATAAGCCGACGCTCATTCTTTACAACTTCATGTATGGACCGGGATGGGACAATCCTTGCCCGTCCTGCACATCATTAATGGACGGATTTGACCGTACCGCCTATCAGGTGACTGCGGACGCAGCCTTCTGCGGCATCGCCAAAGCGCTACCGAAGAAGATCAACGAGTTCGCCAAGACGCGAGGCTGGTCGCAAATCGACCTGGTGTCCGGTTACGGCACGACCTACCAGGCTGACTACTGCTGTCAGGGAGAGAATGACGACATGCAGTGGCCCATCCTGCATGTCTTCAGGAAACACAAGGGCGACATCGTTCATTTCTGGGGAACTGAGCTGCAGGGAAACCACGTGGACACCGTCTGGCCCTACTGGAATCTGATGGATTTCACGCCCGAAGGCCGCCCGGACCGCATGACGCCACCACAAAACTTCCGGTCTGAATTCCTGGAGAAACACTTCCTCAATCAGTGACGCAACTCTCCGCGCGTCGTAGGCTCGCGACTCCGCTCAAAGCGTTTTTTGGTGAACAAACTCGGGTGATGCGCGCCCGTCGCGGTGACCAAACTGTGATATGAGTCACACTGCCTGCACGTCCCGAAGCCTTCTGTGATCGAAGGCACTGCCAAACCCGCTGACCGCGCTATCGTACGTGCTGGACACTGTCTCCCGCCCTGTGCAAGCAATGATCGCTAATCGACACAGACAACGATGGCTGTGGGCGCTGATTGCGCTAGTTCACGGCAGCAATGCTTCAGCATACGAGCTGGAGATGGGTGCCGTGACAGTGAACGACACGTTTACGATACAGGCCTGGACGAGCGTGACATTTCTGCGCCCGTTTCCGACGACTCCGCTCGTGTTTGTCCTGCCAACGACGGACGGTTCCGATCCATCAACGTTACGAATCCGTAACATCACGGCCGGCGGCTTCGAGGTGGTGCAGACGGAACCTGCCGCGAATGACGGCCAGCACGTGGCGATGCCAACCGCCTACCTCGCTATCGAGCCCGGGGATCATGTCCTGCCCGATGGCTCCCGTATCCTCGCATTCGAGTATTCGACGGCAAGCTTTGCGAACCGCTTTCTGACGACGACCTGGGACCCGGTCGTGTTCCCTGCGCCCTTCGGCGCAGCGCCGGCGATGCTCGCCAGCATTCAAACCGCTAACAACGAATCCGGGTCGCCGCCGAATGCGTCGTCGGCACCGTTTATGGATGTCGGTTTACGCAGCATCACGTCGGGTTCCTTCCAGGTGACGCTCGAGCGTGCGGAATCAACCGCGGGCAGCGTAACGACACCGGAGCGCATCGGGATACTCGCGATCGACGATCTGGCCAATGCGTCCTTTGTCGATGCCTTTGGCACCGCCGTCCAGCTGCAGTCGCTCGCGACTGCTTCAAACATCCAGGGCTTTTCGAACGGCTGCTACACAAACAGCTACGCGACAAGTTTCAGCAACACGCCGCTGGCGGTCGCGTCGGCCAATACACGCAACGGCAACAACGGCGGCTGGGTAAGGCGCTGCAGCCAGTCACCCGGCAGCATCGGCCTGACGATCGACGAGGACATCGATAACGATTCGGAACGAAACCACACGAACGAGGCCGCCGGCGTCGTCGCGGCGTCCGGCGCGTTTCATGCCGTGTTCGAAGCGGACGTCGTGGTGTCCAAGTCGGTATCGACCCTCTCGGACCCGATCAACACCACCACGAACCCCAAGGCCATTCCTGCCGCGGTCGTTGGCTACACGATCACGGTCGCCAACAACGGTTCGCTCTCGCCCGACAACAACACGCTGCAGATCACCAACGATATTCCCGACGAATTGTCCCTGTGCATCACGGCGGCGTGCTTCGCCGGCGGACCGGTTCTTCTGGATACGTCGGGCTCTCCGGTCCCTCCGGGCGTAACGATAGGCACCGTCGAGTACGACGACGGGTCCGGCACGTTCACCTACGCGGGTGCGCCGGACAGCGACGGTTTCGATCCGCTGGTGGAGGCAGTGCGCGTAACCCTGAACGGCACCTTCGCAAGCATCGGCACCGCGGGCTCCCCAACGTTCGATTTGCGATTGGCCGCACGCGTCGACTAAGCCGTTTCCACGGCAAAGTGCCCCGTTCATCGGCGCGAGCGGCGGCGTCTCGTCAGGACTATTGCCGGACGAGTGTCTAGAATGCGGTTTCGAACAGAGACCTGTACTACCGGCGAATGGATTTCGGCAAGCTAAAAGAACGGCGATTGGTGCAATGGTGCGTGGCGTATGT
>CAZMEA010000129.1:0-6991 GCA_964565135.1 uncultured Woeseiaceae bacterium | reverse complement strand
GCCATGGCAGTCAGCGCCCGTTCGAGCTTCTTGAGATGCCTGATCTTCTCCTTGACCGAATCCAAGTGCTCCATGGTCATGGTATGCACTTCGCCACAGGTAACGCCGTCCTGGTCTACCATCGTCAACATTGCCCTGATCTCTTCGATGCTAAAGCCAAGCTCGCGGCTGCGCTTGATGAAGGACAGTCGCTTGAGGTGGTCATGGGTGTATTGTCGATTTCCTCCGGCGGTCCGGTCCGGCTTCGGCATCAGCTCTATACGCTCGTAATAGCGGATCGTCTCGATATTCACGCCTGTCTCGCGCGACATTGCACCAATCGGGTAACCTCGCGCGTTCGTGATATCCGCCATTCCGGAAACTCCTTGCATCTGTAGTCGCTACAGATGGTACGCCGGATGCCGGAATGGATCAATCGGAGACGCGAAACATGACGTCGGAGGCCAATGCTGCGCCCGAGCGGGAAAGCGAACTCGGAACGAAAGCCGCAACGGCGGGCGGAGTTCTTGGCGCGCTTGCGATGACGTCTTGCTGCATCCTCCCGCTGGTGTTGTTCAGCCTTGGTGCCACGGGCGCATGGATCGGCCAGCTTGGCGCGCTTTATCAGTACAAGTGGATCTTTTTCGCCTTTGCCGGCGCCTCGCTCGCCTACGGGTTTTGGAATGTCTACCGACCCTCGCTCCCGGCCTGTGCCGACGGAAGCTGCGAGCGTCCGGTGAACCAGCGCTTTATGAAGGGTGCGCTCTGGACAGCGACCGTTGTCGTCGCTCTCTCTGGCCTTCCCCTACATCGCCCCGCCGCTGCTCGGATACTGAGAAAGGACCACCCATGCGCAAGACACTCACAGCTCTCTGCATTGCCTTGCTCTCGGCAGGCAACGCCGCTGCCGAAGAACGCCAAGCCCGGATCGAGGTCAGCGGGCTCTGGTGCCCGTCCTGTTCCTACATCGTCGGTGAGGCTATTCAGAAATCGGCACGCGTCGAGATCCTCGAATTCGAAGAGCACGACAGCGGCGAGTCCGGCATCTACACGATCACATTCGACGACGCGCTGACGAACATCGACGAAATCGTCGCGCAGCCCAAAGCCTATGGCTACACAGCCGTTCTCCTCGATGACGCATCGAATTCCTGAGGCCTCACCCATGCGTGACAAACTCCTGCTGACCGGTGTGATCGGCACCGTGATCGTGGCGCTCTGTTGCTTCACGCCGATTCTCGTGATCCTGCTCGGCGTGGTCGGTTTGTCGGCATTCGCTGGTGTCCTCGATTATGTCCTGATTCCGGCTCTCGCCATCTTCGTCTTGCTGACAATCTACGCGCTGGTCCGCAGGAACCGGTCTCAACAGGAACACACCGATGTCTGACTGCTGCTCGAACGGAAACGGAAGCTACGATCTCGCCGTGGTCGGCGCCGGATCGGCCGGGTTCTCCGCCGCGATCACCGCCGCCGAGGATGGCGCGCGCGTGGCGTTGATCGGCCACGGGATCATCGGCGGCACCTGCGTGAACGTCGGCTGCGTGCCCTCGAAGGCGATGATCCGCGCGATGGAGGTGATGCACGCGCCCCGGGCAGCCCGGCGGTTCGACGGAATCGAGGCCGAGGCGCGGATCAACGACTGGGCCGCCGTCGTGCGGCAGAAGCAAGCCCTGGTCGACGACCTGCGAGCGGCAAAATACCTCGATGTCCTGCCGAAGCACAACGGTATCGACTATCTTGAAGGTGCCGCAAGCTTCGGCGAGGACGGCGGGCTGACAGTCGACGGCGATCCGGTCGCGGCCGGCAAGATCGTCCTCGCCACCGGATCCCGCCCGCATGTGCCGGGCATTCCGGGCATGGACGGCGTTCGCCATCACGACAGTACCTCGATCCTGGAACTGGAGCGGTTGCCCTCTTCCCTGATCGTCATGGGCGGCGGCTATATCGGCGTCGAACTAGCGCAGGTGTTTGCGCGGACCGGTGCGCGCGTGACCGTCGTAACGCGTCGCGGGCTCCTGCCCGAAGCGGAGCCGGAGATCGGCGAAGCGCTGACGCATGCCTTCGAGGCGGAAGGCATCGCGGTCAGGTCAGTGGCGTCCTACCTCCGAGCGACACAGGACGAGCCCGGGATCACGCTGACCGTGCAAGCCGAGGGCGGCGAAGCAGGGCTTCGAGCCGAAGAATTGCTGCTCGCAACGGGCCGCGTGCCGAACACGGAAAGCCTGGCGCTCGGGCACGCCGGGATCGAGACCAACGGCCGCGGCGGCATCAAGATCGACGACCGGATGCGGACGAGCCGCGCAGGCGTCTACGCCGCCGGCGATGTGACGGGACAGGACCAATTCGTCTACATGGCGGCCTACGGCGCGAGGCTCGCGGCGAAGAATGCCATGAACGGCGACAGCCTTGTCTATGACAACAGCGCCATGCCGGCGGTCGTGTTCTCGGACCCGCAGGTCGCAAGCGTCGGCCTGACCGAAGCCGCGGCCAAGGCGGCCGGCCATGACGTGCGCACCTCCGTCTTGCCGCTCGACGCCGTTCCACGGGCCCTTGCGGCGCGCGACACAAGGGGGCTGATCAAGCTGGTGGCCGACGGGGCGTCCAAGCGGCTTCTCGGTGCGCACATCCTCGCGCCGGAGGGCGCCGACAGCATCCAGACCGCCGCCATGGCCCTCAAGGCGGGCATGAGCTATGAGGATCTTGGCACCACGATCTTCCCGTATCTTACCACAGTCGAGGGCCTGAAACTCGCCGCCCAGACCTTCGAGAAGGATGTGGCGGCGCTCAGCTGCTGCGCGGGATGATTGTTGGGAGACTTGAGCTTCCAGTCGGTGGAAGAGCTAGTGTGCTGATGGGCACCTGATTGGAAGCAAATTTGGATCTGTCATATCAAACTGTTGCGCTGGCATTCGGACTTGGACTTCTGGGCTTTGTCGAACCGTGCACGATCGGCGCGCATCTTCTCTTTCTGGACCGGCAACTGGCCCGCCCTGCCGCACGACGGTTGTCCGCCGCTGGCAGCTTTATCGTGGCACGTCTCGTCGTCATGGCCGGATTTGGCGGCGCGATTGTATACCTCGGGCAGCGTGCCATCGGAATACAGACGGGGTTCTGGCTGGTGTTCGGCGCGATCTATCTGACACTCGGTGTCGTGATGCTGTTTCGATTGGAGCGCATTCTGCGGCATCGCATCGGTCTCGCGCCGAAGCGGTGGCACGCGGCCGGAAATCCGGTCCTGCAGGGCCTCGCGTTCGGGTTCAACATCCCGGCCTGCGCCGCGCCGATCCTCTTCGCCCTGATCGGCGCGGCGACGCTGTCGGGATCGGCGGTGTCGGGCATGCTTCTGATGGGCACCTTTGCCCTTGCGCTATCGCTGCCGCTTGTACCACTGACCCTTTGGCCCGGCCTCGCGGCCCGGCTTTCTAAGTTCGCTGACTGGCTGCGGATGCGCCGCTGGATACTTGCAGCTCTGTTCGTCCTTCTGGGTATCTGGTCGATTTGGTTCGGCCTCTATGTCGATCCGGCGGACTGGAGCGGGACGTGACGCCGCGCCGCAGGTTCTGGCACGTGGCCGGGGCCGGTGCAGCGTTCCAGGCCGGCTCGTCCGCGGTCGACAGCGCCACGGTCATGTCTGCGCTGGTCCATCAGCTGACAGGCAGCGCCATCGCGGTCGGAGCGGTTCCGACGATCCTGCGACTCGGCTGGCTGCTGCCCCAGATCGTCGTCGGCTACCTCGCGGGCAAGAGCGGATCGTCGATGCCCTTCTACGTCCTCGGGGCGTTCGGACGGACTTTTGCGATCGCTGCCCTCGCTGCGATTCTGTGGCTTGGCGGAACGGTCGGGTGGTCATTTGCTGCGCTCGGCGCCGTGACACTGGTACTTTGGACGGTTTACGCAGGCCTCAGCGGAATCGTTGGCGTGCCCTACAACGACATCGTCGCACGCTCGGTGCCTTCCGAGCTGCGCAGCCGGATGCTGGCATTGCGATTCTTCGGTGGCGGGGTCGCCGCCCTTGGCGTGGCCGCTGTCGCCGACCGGCTTGTCAGGACGCTGGAAATGCCCCTGTCCTATGCTGCCGTGCTCGGCTTGGCCTCGGCCCTGATGCTGGTCTCGTCGATCGTCTTTGTCAGCATGGGCGAACCGCAGCGCACCGCACCAGTCAAGGCCAGCACCAGCTTCCTGGCGTATCTGAGTGAAGGTCGGCAGGTGTTCCGCCACGACCCGGTGTTCCGCCGCTTCGTGTTCGCGCAGTGGGCCGGCGCCGCCGTTCTGATCGCCGCCCCGTTTTACATCGTCGCGGCCAGCGAGATTGGTATCGGCCTCGAGAATGTTGCCCCGCTGCTCGCCGCACAGACGGCAGGAGCCCTCGCAGCCAACCCGCTCTGGGGCTGGTGGGGCGACCGCTTGAGCAAACTGAGCCTGATGCGTGTGATCGCGATCACCAGGACCGGACCGCCTCTCGCGCTGCTTTGGATTCTGTTATTCCCGACGGCAACAGACGGCGGCCTCGCCCTCCTTATGGCTGTCTTCTTCGTGCTTGGCGCCCTCTCAAACGGCCTGACCATTGCCGTGATCGGACTCCTTATGGAAATTTCGCCGGACGACCGCCGACCGGCCTATAGCGGATACTTCAACGCCCTCACCGCACCGGCCTTCGCACTGCCTCTCGTCGGCGGTGTCAGTGTTGCCGCGTTCGGGGTTGAGACGGTCTTCGTCATCTCGGCAGCCGCCGCGATCTTGCAGATCGCTCTCTTGACCCATCTTCGAATTGAGAAGGAATGTGCCGAATAAACGATCAGATCGTGATCGGCGCCGGCATGGCCGGCGTGAACGCAGCCCGCAAATGCGCCTCGAACGGCTGGGACGTGGCCATCGTTAATGCGTTGCCATATGGCGGCACCTGTGCCCTGCGCGGCTGCGACCCGAAGAAGATGCTCCGGCGCGGCGCAGAAATCATCGATGCCGCACGACTGATGACCGGCAAAGGCATCGACCCGGGCGATCTGCGGATCGACTGGCCGGACCTGATGGCCCAAAAGCGCAGCTTCACCGGGGCAGTTCAGGACAAGATGGAGACTGGGCTTGAGAAAGCCGATGTCGAGACCCTCCGCAGCAAGGTTCGGTTCGTGAATGACACGACGCTCGAGTTCGATGGCGGGCAGCGCGCCGAGGCCCGTCGATTTTTCATCGCTACCGTGGCAAAGCCGCGTCCGCTGGACATCCCGAGCGCGCGGCCTTCACTATCCCGGAACTGGTGCGCGTCGGGTTGCTTGAAGCGGAGGCGCAGGAACAGGGATACAACTTCGTGGTCAACTGGACCGATGCCGGCGGCTGGTACTCCCAGAAGCGGATCGGCGAGACCCACGCGGCTGCAAAGTTCATCTATGAGGCTGGCAGGGATCGGATCTGGGTTCGCTGCTCTGATTGGCGATACGGGGCGTTGAGCGAACTATCCTATCTTCGCACCCCAGAAAGCTACCTCTGAGGCAGCGGAAAAAAGCAGTCTACGGTCAATGGGTTGTCTAGCGCTGGAAGGCGTCGCTGGCGCAAAGCGCCATTGAAAGCCAGATTCTGTCACCGCCGACTCGTGCCCCCGGTAGTCCTGTTGGTCAAATCCAACATAGTTCAATCCATTCCTGTGCCGCCATGACCTTGAACCTTGAACGACGATATCGCCCACTCAAGAAATAATGCGCCACACCCGGAACCTTCCCTGACCGGTCACTTCCTGAACCAGACATTCCGACTCCAATCAGGCGAGGTTCCTTTGAACGGCCGCGCGACTGGCGCCGGTGAGTTCCTCGGCCATGGGCGCGGTCACGAGCGGCCAGTCGCGCAGGACAGAGATCAGGCGCGGCGGGGTGCGTCCCGACAAGCGCGAGGAGCGCGCGACTGCCCGTGCCTCCCACGCCTCCAGTTGATCGATCTGTCGCATCGACCCGATGATCCCTCGCTCGGCCGCCTTGAGCCATCTTCCAAACCGCTCCTGGGGATTGGCTCCGCGCAACCCCCCTGCCCCGCCGATCTGCAACGGAGCGAACAAGGCCCCGCCCTGCCCTTCAGCCCCCGACAGCCTTGCCGCGACGACCGCACCTTCGAGGACATCGCCCTCGGAGCCGATCCCGGTCAATGGCCACAGGTGAAATGCGAAAGGCGCCCTTACCATGGGGTGCAGGCTGGATGTCAGGTCCATGACCGCGTTCCAGGCCGCGACCTTCTCCGTGAGCGGTTCGACGCCCTCCACCTCGTGCCGACCCAGAAAGCTCGCGAGATCCTGCTCCGGGCCAGGACCTCCTGAAAGCCGCCGGAACGTCCAAGCTTCACGCTGGAGTTCAACGCTGTCCTCACCCGTCGCGCCCAGGCGCATTGCGTGCCAGAGTCCCAGGCGGTCAACCGATACCCGGTCGCCCAACATCCAGCTGAACTCGGATGCCGCGAGCAATCCCACCCGGTGACGCCAGCCTTCGGGGCCGCGGGCCAGACGATCATCCAGGGCTCCGAACCGGGCGGCCACGCGCGCCAGACGAAGGGCCTGCGATGCCTGGGCGGCTTCCCAGTCCGCGACCAGCGCACGTTCATCGGGCTCCGCCCGGGGCAGCGGCGGCAGGAAGTCGGGTTCGTCTTCGACCGGACCCGGCAGGAACCAGAGGTCTTCTTCCGATGGCGCACCGTCATAGGGCCCCTCGGTGTCTTCCTCCAATTCCTCTGGAAAAACGGACTGTTGCGATTTCATATGTGCAAAATATGGTGCTTTGGCACAGCACCCAAGCGAAATCTTGGGGTGTCGCCTATGACTCTATATATTGAAGGCGTCTGCGCGTTCCTCTGTGCGTGTTCTCGCGGCGCTCAGCGCAAGGAAACCAAGGGATTTCCAACGAGCGCGCCCATAGACATTGCCCTTGCATTCGTTTACAAACGGTCGTTTAGTAGCGATACCTTAAATTGCAAACGGCCCGATTTCATGCCCCTGATAGGCTACGCCCGTGTTTCCACAGAGGATCAGACCCCCCTG
>CAZMEA010000128.1:0-7033 GCA_964565135.1 uncultured Woeseiaceae bacterium | reverse complement strand
CGAAGATCACCGGTATGTAGGTGATGGCATTCACGAGGTAGGCAAACCCGAGGCCGTACCAGGCAACGATGGCGCCACCAATGCCGGGGCCGACAAAGCGGGACAGGTTGAATATGGTCGCAGTGAGTGCAGCAGCGCTCGGAAACTGAGCGCGGGTAACCAGCTCAGGGATGAGCGCCAATCGAATCGGTGCGTAAGCACTGTTCGCGATACCGTGCAAAAGCGCGAGCGCGAGCAGCCATTCCTTCGTCATGACGCCGGCAAACGTCATTCCCGCCAATGCAAACGAGATCGCCGTAATCAGAACGTGCATCACGATCGCGCCGATGCGCGGGCTGATGCGGTCGACCATGACACCGAAGAACGGTGTAAACAGAATCGTTGGCATGAACTGCGCCGATGCAACGAGGCCAACAATCAGTGCCGACTCGCTGAGTTCCCAGGCCTGCCAGCCCAGCGCGAGCCGCTGAATCCAGATGCCCATGACCGAGAACACGTTCCCGTACAGGTAGATACGGAAACGCCTACTGTCGAGGGCGGAACGGCTTTCGTCGGTCATGGTTGTTGCAGGGCCGCTCCGGAATGCATGGGATGTTTGAGCTGTCGGTGCCGACGATTCGCGTGAGGCGTTTGACTCGCGACCGCCGCTGCCAATGTCTGTAGACCGTCCGTTGTCCGGCAGGGTTGCAGATCAAACGTCGAATCGAACGGTCCGGCTGTCACCGCGAACCAGGGCGCATCTTACTCGCAGCGCAGCAGATTATCCCGGTTCTCCGTGGCATGTAAGTACAAGCCCGAATGAATCTCCGGCGACGCCTTCTGCAGCATGGTCTGCCGGGGTGCTGCGGGGTAGATCATGAAAAAACTCATTCTCGTCCTCATCGTCGCAGGGATCGCGCTGTTTATCTCCCTGTCGGCGGCGGGTGAGGGAGACAAGGCGGTCGCTCGCGTGTCGGTCAAGGAGGTTATGACCGCAGTCATAACGCCCGCGACCAATACTATGTGGAGCATCGAAGAACCCCGGACTGACGAGGAATGGCTGCTCTTCGAGCAGGCCGCGGTGGTCGTCATGACCGCAGGCTTCATGATCCGGGACGGCGGTGGCGGACCGCAGGATGATGTATGGGCTGACAACGCGAACTGGCGTAGCTGGACAGATACGATGATTGCGGCTGCCGCTACGGCCAAGGCGGCGGCCCAGGACAAGGATCTCGATGCCTACCTCGAAGCCACGGAGATCATGTATCCGCCGTGTGAGAGATGCCACATCGCCTACAACCCGGGCATGCAGTAGTAACCCTTTATCTCCGTGCTACGCTGCGCGGGTGATGCGTTTTCTACCGATTCTGTTGCTCGCCGCCTGCGGACTTGGTGGAAACCAGTCGGTCATGGCCGATGGCGCCGTGGTTCTGATGTACCACCGCTTTGGGGATGGCCGATTTCCGGCAACCAATATTCGCGTCGACCAGTTTCGCGCGCACCTCGACTATCTCCGCGACAATGACTATTCGGTCATACCGCTGTCGCGGATGCTCACGGCACTCGACGGTGGCGATCCGCTGCCTCCGAAAGCGGTGGTCATCACGATCGACGATGCTTTTCGTTCGGTTTTCGAGACCGGTCATCCGATCCTTCGGGAATACAACGTCCCCTACACCCTGTTCGTTTCCACCGATGCGCTGGATCAGGGGCTGTCCGACTACATGACCTGGGATGAGCTCGCCGAGCTCTCAGAGGCAGGTGTCTCGATCGCGAATCACGGTGCTGCCCATGAGTCCCTGCTGACAGTGGGCGATGTTGCAGCCGACGTCATGCGGGCAAAGGCGCGACTCGTTGAGCACGTCGAATCGCTGGACGGCGTGTTTGCGTATCCCTACGGTGAATTCGATATCGACGCAATGCAGGTGCTTCGCGATCTGGGGTTCAGGTACGCGTTCGGACAGCACTCGGGCGCCGTCGGCGAAGCCTCACCGAGGTATTCGCTACCGCGCTTTCCGATGAACGAAACCTTCGGCGCGCCGGATCAGTTTGCGACAAAGATCTCAAGCAAGGCGATGCCGGTTGCGTCGGTGGTGCCGCAAGAGCCACTGACCGACAACCGGCTGCCGCGCATTACCGTCGAACTCAGCGAGGCGATCTCGTCCGCTGCAATCACATGTTTCGTCGGTGGCCAGGGACAGGTCGAGATTGACTGGCTTGCGCCCGGGCGCCGTTTTTCCGTCGGTCCAAAACGGCCGTTCGGCGCGGGACGGCAGCGCGTCAACTGCACCGCACCGGTCGGTGATGGCAGTTTCTACTGGTTCGGTCACCCGTGGTTCGTGATTCCGACGCAGTGATACAGGCCCGGGGCATCTCTGCCGGTCTGGTCAAGCCGCTTACTTGAGCAGCGGTACCAGCGTGGCGGCATCGCCATCGATCGGACCGGACAGTTCGAGCCCGAGAATCTCCATTACGAATGGGTAGACATCGATACTCTCGAAGGCCGGGATGCGCACACCCGCTGATAGCCTCGGGCCCCGCGCCGAGAAATGTCCGTGCATATGCCGAACCTGCGGTGCCCAGCCATGTCCGCTGACCAATCGTGGTGGAGTCCGTCGCCTGGTGTGCACGACGAACTGTTGATCGGCCTGCAGAATAACATCGGCGAATCGGGAACCTCGGGTGATATGCCAGCTGTCGGGCGCGTCGCCGGGAATGACGGCCTGACCTCGTTGCCAGGTCTCGTTGATGCGGTCGGCAATGATCCGCGCAAGCCCGGTGTCCGGTTCGTCGAAATACAGCGCGACAAAGGAATCGTGATCGACGGCGCGGATGCCCTCGAAATTGACGTGATCCTCGACGACGAAGGCGGGACTGCTGCTCCGGAATTTGGCCTGTCCGTGGTCTGAGACGACAAGTATGTACACGTCGTCAGAAAACGGCAGTGCCTCAATGCCGTCGAGCAGGTCCGAAATGTGACCGTCGACCTGCGAAACGGCGGCGCTCAGTTCCGGGGACGGTAGCCCGTAGTTGTGCATGGCTTCATCGACGTCCTCGAAATACAGGGTGATCAGGTGCGGGCGTTGTTCATCGGGCAGCCCGAGCCATTCCAGGGCCTGCGTGATGCGGTCTTCGCCGGGAACGTTGCCATTGAACGGGTACCAGTAGGTCGGCCTGACGCCCTGCACATCGGCCTCCGAGCCGACGAAAAAGTAGGCCGCCGAGACCATGCCCTGCTGCTCCGCTGCAACCCACAGCGGGGTGCCGCCGTACCAGCTTCCGTCCTGGACCGCTGCGCGATCCCGCAGGGAGTAGAAGCGCTGCCGGTCGCGGGAATAGAAGTTGTTGTCGACAATGCCGTGATTGGCCGGATACAGGCCCGTCGCGATCGAGTAGTGATTCGGGAAGGTCATGGTCGGAAAGACCGGCACCATCGCCTCGGCCTTCACGCCCGTCTCGGAGATACGATCCAGGCCGGGTGTGTCGAACAGCGACTGAAAATCCCAGCGGAAGCCGTCGATCGACAGCAGAATGACGTAGGGCTTCTCCTGCTGAGCCGGCACATTGACGCCGCCACTGCCCTGCGACCATGCGGCCGAGGCGGCAATGAAGAGAACGGCTGAGGCAAACAGGCGATGAATCACGCGGAAAACCGAATACGCAAGCTGGCCCCCCGATTCTAGCTGAGGCTGCGGGTCGTTTTGGCATGCGCGATCCGGATAGTGGGTCAGTTGGAGAGGCGCTACTATCGAGGGCGCCGGGTTTGTTTCGGGAGTACGCCATGTTCATCCGTGCCATCGTCGTCATTGTTGTTCTTCTGATCACAGGCGGAGCTCTGGGTCAGGAAGACGATTCGCTGAAGATCTACATTTCGGCGGATATGGAGGGGCTGGCAGGAGCGGTCACAGGGGAGCAGCTCGGGCCGGGTGGGTTCGAGTATCAGCGCTTTCGCGAATTCATGACTGCCGAGGTCAATGCCGCGATCGACGCGGCCAAAGCGGCCGGCGCTACGGAGATCCTGGTTAGCGACTCCCACGGCAACGGCCAGAGCCTGCTTATCGAGCGGTTACCCGACGACGTGACCGTTATTCGCTCGTGGCCGCGACCTCTGGGCATGATGGACGGCATCGACGAGACCTTCGACGGCGTCATCTTTCTGGGCTATCACTCGGGCACGTCGAACACAGCAGGGGTCCGCGCGCATACGATGTCGAGCGCCAACATCACCGAACTGCGCCTGAACGACATACCGATGTCCGAAGGCAGCATGAATGCCGCAATCGCCGGCATGTACGGTGTACCCGTTATCCTGGTCTCGGGCGACGACGTCGCGGTGGCGGAGACCCAGGTGGCGATCGGACCCGTCGAGGGCGCGGTCGTCAAATGGGCGCGTGGCTTCCATGCAGCCGAGACACTGACGCCGGGTGCCGCCCAGGAGGTGATCCGAACGCGGGTCGCGTCCGCCATGAGCCGAATCACCGACTTCGAACCCTATGTGCTCGAGCCGCCCATCACCATCGAGCTGTCCCTCAAACACTATCGACCGATTGAGCTGCTCGGCTATCTGCCGGGCGTGGAGCGGGTCAACTCGCACACCGTGCGCTTTGTGGCGGCGGACATGATGGAAGTGTCCCAGTTCCTGACCTTCGTCCTCAATTTTCGCGTAGACCTGCAGCCGTGAGCCTTGCCATGCTGAAACTTCAAATTCGATCGCTTTCGTATCTCGCTTTCCTGGCTCTGACCGCTTGCGGCACGGACACGCCCGAACCATCCGGCACGGCGATCACGAACGTGACGGTCATCGATGCCGTGAACGGCTTACGCGAGGCGCAGACGGTCGTGTTCGACGGCGACGAGATTCTGGCGGTGCAGCCAGCTGGCGAACCGGTCGCCGTCGAAGAGACGATCGATGGTTCGGGAATGTTTCTGCTCCCGGGTCTGTGGGACATGCATGTCCATCTCACCTATGACGATGCGTTTACGGAAGACATGCCCGCATTGTTCCTGGCGCATGGCGTAACGAGTGTTCGCGATACCGGCGGGCTGATGCACAGGATCCAGCCGGTCGTAGACCGGATGCGCGCACCCGGCGCTCTCGCACCACGCGTCTACTACTCCGGCCCGCTGCTCGACGGCCAGTACGTTGTCTACGACGGCGAATCGCGCCCGGAGATCGGTACGCAAAACGCCGACATCGACATGGCGAGGGCGAACGTGCTCGCCTTGAAGGAGGCCGGCGTCGATTTCATCAAGGTCTATGAAATGGTTTCGCCAGCGGTTTTCGAAGCGCTCGTAACCGCCGGCCAGGAGAACGGCTTGCCCGTTGCGGCCCACGTGCCTCTCTCGATGACGGCCAGCCAGGCCGGACCACGGGTCGATTCGATGGAGCATGTACGAAACGTTGAGCTCGACTGCGCGTCGAGCTCTCCCGAGCTGCACGAGGAGCGTTTGTCCGTCCTGGCCGGGCACGACGGAGGTCCAGGCTTCGAGCTTCGCTCCAGCCTGCATTCGCTGCAGCGATTGCGCGCAATCGCCGACTACGATCCCGAGCGGTGTGCTCGCACCATCGGCACTCTTAGTGGCGCGATCCAGGTGCCCACGCTGCGGCTGAATACGTTCGCGATGTATCCGCCTTACGATCGCAACGACTGGGACACCGTGCTCGACCGCCTGCCCGCGGCGGCCGATGCTGACTGGCGCGACGCCACCGCCGCGTGGCAGGCGCGAGAAACGTCAGATGAGGTCGACACCACCTTCGCTCAATGGAGCCTGGACCTGATCGGGCGCATGCACTCGGCCGGCGTCCCGATCGGCGCCGGAACCGACACGCCGATTGGTCGGGCGCTGCCCGGATTCAGTTTGCACACCGAGCTCGAACGCCTCGTCGAAGCCGGCTTGTCACCGCTGGAAGCCATCGAATCCGCCACCGTGCGTCCGGCGCAGTTTTTCTCGCTCCAGGAGAAAATGGGCCTGGTCGCTCCGGGGATGGTTGCCGATCTGGTGCTCCTGGAGGCGAACCCGCTGGACGACATCCGCAACACGCGTCGGGTCGCAGTTGTCGTCAGCAAGGGCCAGGTTCTGGATCCGGATCAGCTGTTGGGCGGCATATAACCGCACGCAACAAAGCGGCAGGATTTATCACAAGTCTCTGCTGCTGAAACGGAAATCGTTCAACCGCCTGTCGTGTGTCCCCAACACGTAACGCGTTCGTAATATTCCTGTCATATCGCATCAACAGACTCCGCCTACATTCTGGCTCCCTCGGATGGCGAGCGAACTGGGGCGAGAGACCCGACCTTCGGGACCTGACGACGCTCACCGTCCGATAGAGCTAATAAAAACGACGAACGTCTAGACGAGCGAGCAAGACAACACTTTCCACCATCCATTTTCATTTAGGAATTGGACGCGCACTTCGTTGCGCCTGCAAAAATCGACCTGGAGACAAAGATGAATCGCAAATTTCTGTTCACCGTAGCAGCTGCCGGCTTCGCGCTCGCCGCGTGCGAGAGCGGGGACATCAACATTGCCCCGGCGACCAACGTGACCGACAGCAACAACTCGACGGTGAACAATCCGCCGCCAACCAACACGGGACCGAATCCGTGTGCCACGATCACCTCCAGCGGCACACCGGTGCAGGGTGCCTATGACGGCATGAACTGCACCTATCCCGACGTCGTCGGCGCAGGTAACAACCTGACGACCAACCTGCGTATCCCGGCTTTGCCGATGGGCGGCGCGCACATCTTCGAAGGCAGCCTGTTCGTTGGCAGAACCTTCAACACGGATGCCGAGCTCGCAGCAGCCGGTATCTCTCAGGGTGGCGACGGCCCGACGCTGGAAATCGAAGCGGGTGCCACGCTCGCATGGCGTACCAGCAGTGACTTCCTCGTCATCAACCGCGGCTCGCGCATCATCGCTGACGGTACTGCCGACGCGCCGATCACCTTCACCTCCGTATCGGACGTTGAAGGCACGGTGGGTCCGGAAGACGTCCAGCAGTGGGGCGGCATGGTCATCAACGGCTTTGGCGTAACCAACAAATGCGTGT
>CAZMEA010000127.1:0-7045 GCA_964565135.1 uncultured Woeseiaceae bacterium | reverse complement strand
GTTCTCGACTATGCCAACATCTCCGACGAGGATGACGTTGGCTTTGCGCGTCGACTGACGACCGAGTCCGGCATCGCGTCGATACCGGTCTCGGTGTTCTGCGAAGCACCGACCGGGCGGTCAGAACTTCGGTTCTGCTTTGCGAAGAACGACGAAACGCTCGAACAGGCAGCGGAGATTCTGTGCAAGCTCTGAACATTTCAATTCTGCAGGCAGATCTGCACTGGCACGACGCGGCCGCCAATCGAGATGCGTTCACGGATGCGATGGCTGCAATTGAGAACGATACGGACCTGATCGTGTTGCCGGAGATGTTCTCCACCGGGTTCACGATGGACGCACCGTCCCAGGCGGAAACGATGGACGGGCCGACAGTCGACTGGTTGCGCGCGCAGGCGACGCAGACGGGCAAGGCGGTTTGCGGCAGCCTGATCGTTGAAGACGCGGGTGCGTACTACAACCGTTTCGTGTTCATGCAGCCGGACGGTGAACTTCAGTACTACGACAAACGACACCTGTTCCGCCTTGCCGATGAGCACGAGCACTACGCCGCCGGCAACGAACGCAAAGTCTTCACGTATCGCGGTATCAGGATATGTCCCCAGGTGTGCTATGACCTCCGCTTCCCCGTCTGGAGCCGAAATCGCGGCGATTACGATTTGCTGATCTATGTCGCCAACTGGCCTGATCGGCGTCATCACGCCTGGGCAACCCTGATCCGCGCGCGCGCCATCGAAAACCAATGTTTCGTTGCGGCCGTCAACCGTACGGGTACGGACGGCAATGCCCTTCCCTACAAAGGTGGCAGTGCGATCATCGACTACCTCGGCGAAGCGCTCGTGGACCTCGGCGATCAGGCTGGCGCCGGAAACGCCACAATCGATCTGACGGCAATGGAGACGTTCAGGACGCGCTTCCCCTTCCACAAGGATGCCGACGCCTTTACGCTCGACGATTAGAACCGCGCCGCCACCGTCACCAGGCATGACCCAGAAGAGTTTCCGCTACACCACCGTAATTGCCGTCGTTGTTGCAAATATGATCGGCACCGGCGTCTTCACGAGTCTCGGCTTTCAGCTGCTCGACATTCGATCGGGCTTCGTCCTGCTGATGTTATGGGCGGTTGGCGGCGTAACCGCACTGTGTGGCGCAATGACCTACGCGGAGCTCGGCGCCGCGCTGCCCAGATCCGGGGGCGAGTACAATTTTCTGTCTAGGATCTACCACCCCGCTGCCGGCTTCGTGTCCGGCTGGGTGTCCGCGACAATTGGCTTCGCGGCCCCCACGGCGCTGGCCGCGATAACCTTTGCGGCCTATGGCGCCACAATCTTTCCCGGCGAAGTCAGTGACTGGGCCCGCAAGCTCGCTGCTGTCGTGCTCGTGATTGCGCTGACCGCCGTGCACGCAGGTGCCCGGCGCAACAGCGGCGGCCTCCAGGTCATCTTCACTATTCTCAAGGTCGGCGTGATTGTCGCGTTCTGCCTCGCGGCGATGGCCTTCGCCGGCGATGCGCAGCCGGTGCGCTTCCTGCCAGCGAGCGGTGATGGCGCGCTGTTGACCAGCGGGGCGTTTGCCGTCTCGCTGATCTACGTGAGCTACGCCTACACGGGCTGGAACGCCGCGACCTACCTGAGCAGCGAGCTGGAGAACCCGCAACGCACGCTGCCGATCATTCTGATTGCCGGCACGAGCATCGTACTGCTGCTGTACGTTGCCCTGAACTATGTATTCCTGAGCGTCGCGCCAATGGACTCGATGGTGGGTCAGGTCGAGGTCGGCGCTATCGCCGCACAGGCAGCCTTCGGTGAACTGGGCGGACGGTTTACCGGCCTCGTCCTCGCACTGCTGCTGATCTCGACGGTCAGCGCCATGACCATTGCCGGCCCACGGGTACTGCAGGTTGTCGGCGAAGACTTCGAAGGCCTGCGATTTCTCGCACGGACAAACGCGGACGGTATTCCGTCCAACGCAATCTGGCTGCAGTCGACGCTCACAATCCTGTTCATTGTGACGTCCACCTTCGAATCGATTCTGGTTTTCGCGGGCTTCACGCTGGCGCTGAACAGCTTCGCCACCGTACTGGGTGTGTTCGTACTACGGCATCGTCAGCCGGACCTCGAGCGGCCTTACCGAACGTTCTTGTACCCGGTGCCACCACTGATCTACCTGGCGCTGACCGGTTGGACGCTGTACTTCGTGTTGCAGAACCGCCCTACCGAGGGCCTGTTCGGCCTCGGGCTGATCGCGTCCGGGCTGGTGTTCTACCTGCTATCGGCTCGACGAGGCCAGGTTCAGTCTTCGTCGACTTCGAGCTGACCCGTCAGACGGCGCCAGATGTGCGACCACGACACGCCGACAGCCAGTAGTCCCGCCAGGCAAACCAACACCACCCAGGTGACCGTTGTCGCAGAATCGAGTGTCAGAATCTCGAAGTCGATCAAGAGCCAGACCAGGGTGGCAAAGAAAGCTGCCCCTAATACCAGCCCTAGAGGCCCGAGAGCGCGAAAGCTGGCGACGCCGTAGATCGTCCAGCCGATAATCAGAATGACGCCGACGAAGAAGTGGATCGCACCGAGTGCGCCATTCGCGATGGCTGTCTGCACCCAGTCGTAGAAGGAGTAATCAGTCGGGTTATAGGTCGCAAACACAAGTACAAGGGCGGCGATCAGCCGGATGATGAATCCGCCGGGAGAAACATCCCGCGATCCGCCGTTGCGGCTTCCGCCACCACTCTTGGCCATGCTCTATTCTCCCACTTGAGCCCCGACGCCCCGGGACCTTGTCAGCACGGGGATAATACGGGTCCGCCTTGCAGAATCAATCTCTGCCGGGGCGCAGGACGAACGGCAAGCACACCACGCCAGTTGGAGCGGTGTCAGTCAGCGCCGGATTATTGTGCGAGGGGTTGCAACAGCGCCGGGTTTGCCGAGGACCTGAGCCCCAGTTCGAGAAAGCGCTCTGCCTCGTCGCTATCGCCCAGCTCGCGAAGCAAGGTGACCAGTTCCGCGTATGCTGCGGAGTCGAGCGGGTCGATTTGCAGGGCGCGAACAAGCGCCGCGCGAGCCTCGGCCGGTTTACCTTCCGCTTTCCGAATCAATCCGCGGTAGCGCCAGGCGATACCCATTAACGGGCGCAGCTCCAGGGCATGATCAATTTGGGCATCGGCGCGGACGATATCGCCAGTGCCGAGGTACGCAGCAGCGAGATTAAAGTACGCCTCCGGATCCGGCTCTATCTCTACCGCCCGCGCTATTGCAGCGACCGCCGTCGTCGCACGTCCCTGCCCGAGCAGCGCAGTACCCAGCAGGTTGTAGGCCGAGGCGATACGTTCATCGCGGGAAATCAACGCACGGGCTTCGGCTTCGGCGGCTTTGAAGTCGCCAACCTTGAGCTGCGCCTTGATCAGGTCGATGTACGGCTCTGGCGTGTCGTAATTGTACTCCTCGAGGTGCTGCTCCAGGCCCGTGCGCCCGGCCGCCACGAATCGATTGGCGCGCAGTGCCGCCAGGTATCGATACAGATTCGCCGCATCGCCTTCCGGCGCATCGCCGAAGTCGAATACGCTGATTCCCGTTACGGCGTGGTCCTGTTTACCGACAGGAGCCGCGATCGCGTCCAGATCGAAAGGGCCACGTGCGATTCGATGATCCGTCATCGTGACTTCGATGACGTCGCTCGTTCGCCGCCGCGGCATGTGACAACCGATGCAGTCGCCCTCCACCCCGGCGTCGGGCGGGTGCAGCTCCGCAGGAGACGTGTGACACCCGGTGCAAACCGCCGACGACGTCGCACGGAAGGCATCCGATTCCGGCTTCTCGTGCGGGTTGTGGCAGGAGATGCAGGTCAGCTCGCCGGCACTCTCGCGATAGCAGCTGCTCTGCGTCAAACGATAGGCGTGGTGATTGATCTCGAAGCGTTCGCCGGGTGCGACGTCCTGCTCGGCAATATCGACGTTGACGATAAAATCGGTCAACGACTGACCGGGCCGGAACGAATAGATGCCACGCCCGACGCTGCGCACGCCCTCGACAGTCGCCGACGGCAACAGATGACACTGAAAGCACACGGCATCGCGTTCATCCCCGGACAGCTTTGCCGGGTTGACGATCGCGGCATGAATCTGCTCCACGCGCCCGGTTAGCACGGCGCGGATGTGGTCACCGCCCGGACCATGGCAGCGCTGACAGCCAATGCCCTGTGGCAGCTCGTGGGGAAACGTTTCAGCCCGCCAGAACTCGTCGCTGCCTTCGGGTACTTCCGGCAAGGCGTTGTGGCAGGACAGGCAGGCCCGCGTTAAACGCCGGCCAACGCCCTCGTGCGTCCGGTATTCGAAACCCGGCGACATCCGCCACCGTTCGTCCTCGGAATACCAGCTCAGCGGCAGCATGAAGAGCTCGCCGTAGTCCGTCTGGTACAGGTAACTCCGCGCCCGGTTACCGGAACCGACAACCCAATCGATGTCGATCGAAATTTCGTTGAGTGGCCGCCCACCGTTGTGTTTCTGATAGCGGACAAAGGTCAGGTCGCCGTCGTCGCCCCGGTCGATCCGGTAGTAGCGATCCGACAGCTGATGGTAGTACTCGACCCCAAACGTTTCGATGTGCCGCGCCGCCGGCGGCGCCTTGAACGCCTGCGCCATGCCGACGTCCTGGAAACTGTCGAAAATAGCGCGGTGGCAGTTCGCGCAGACGTTGTCGTCTACGTAACCGGCAACGGCGCCTTCGGTGGCCCGTGTGCCAAGCAGTTCCAAAGGGTCTTGAGCGGGCTGTTGTGCGAAGGCTGCCAGGGCAGCTGCGACTAGCCCGATAAGAACCGCAGTCGCTAAAACCTGACTTCGACGAAATCTAGCGGACGCGTTTGACACGGTAGCCTTTACCGCTCGGCGTGACGAGCCGATAGCCGCCGAAACGGCGCTTGCGGATGGTCACTTCATCACCGGGCTCCAAAGGCATGTAGCGGCTGGCAAAGTTCTCCTGCCACGTCTGGCCGTTCTCCAATTCGATGACATGCTCACCGCGAACGCGATTGGTGATGCTCGTAACGACAGCGGTTATCTCTCGCACTGGCTCAGCGCGAGGCTCCGGTTCACTGTTGAATTCCTCCACCGTTGCCTCGAGCGCGTCGGGCTGCTGAGCTTCCTCCGTGGGCTGCGAAGACCGGACCACTGTAGACACCCTTTCGTCACCCAAATTGGCCGCCGGCGCAGTTTCCGCCACGGACGCCGTATTCGTCGACGGCGACGCTACCGGGCGCGCGGCCACGACCGGCTCACGCGCTATCTGGGAAACCGCCGTGGCCGTCGAGATGTGCTGGTCGGAAGCCGTACTGGCGGCCTCAGGGGCAGCCTCGGACGTCAGATTCATCATTTCGCGATCGAAGCACGACAACCGTTCGATGGCGACCTCAATCTCCACACATTCCCGCAATTGTTCAGGGACTTGCGCCGAACTTGTCGAAACAAGAAGAAGTGCAACGATGACGACTGGCAAGCGCTGAAACAGTGTTTTCATGGGCCTGTACCCCGGCTCCCATTGGGTGCAAGCGCCGCATGATACCGCCGTTGTCCGGTCACGTCGCGCCGTAAACACCTGCCTTCAGAGCCGATCCAACAAAAATGTACCAAAAACACAACATTTCTTCTTGATCGATAACTTACTGTAAATAATAAATAATTTAGCTTTTATTACATTATTCATTCATGGTAGTGCATCTTGTTACAACACGCATTACAATCCGCGCCCATACGTATTTAGTACGTGGCCGCCAGCAGCTTCGAAACTATTCGAATAGCGGACTCCAGATACACAACTAAACGAAGCGCTGGTTACGGAGTCCGTCTCGTCATTTAGTGGGAGATCAGAATGAGTATCCATGTGAACACGCGACGCTTGCGTCGCGCGTCGCCACTTGCGGTCGCGATCTCGATGGCTCTGTCGCCGGCAGTCATGGCGCAGGACATCGATGAGGAGAACATCGAAGAGGTGACGGTAACCGGTTCTCGCATTCCGCGAGCCGGCTTTGACACACTGCAGCCGGCTATCGTCGTCGATGGCGAGTTCCTCGACGATCGCGGGTTTACCGACGTCGGTTCGGCCCTGTTCGAAATTCCGGCATTCGGTGCCGCTGGCAACAACCTCCAGAACGGCTCAAACGAGCAGAGTGCACAATCCGTCGGCCAGGTTTTCGTTGACTTTTTCGGCCTGGGATCACAACGCACGCTGACTCTCGTCAACGGTCGCCGCTTCGTGTCTTCCAACACGCCGGCTCTGTCCAGCACGGCACTGGTTACGACGACATCGGGCCTGCAGGTCGACATGAACAACATCCCGGTTTCGCTGATTGATCGAATCGAAACGATCGCCGTGGGCGGTGCACCGATCTACGGCGCAGACGCCATTGCCGGTACCGTCAACATCATCATGAAGCAGGATTTCGAAGGCTTCGAGATCCGCTCCAACTACGGCGTTTCTGACGAAGACCTGCTGGAAGAGACAACGGCTTCTTTTGCCTGGGGCGTGAACAGTGGTGACGGCCGCGGCAACATCGTACTCAGTCTCGAGGTGTCGGACCGCGCAGGCGCGATTGGCTCAGACGCTCCGCACCTGGACCGCGGCTGGCAGTTCCGTGACACCGGGGACCCCGACTTCACGAACACGCTGATCGAAAAGGGCACGGCAAACATCGTCTCCAACGACGGCGTGATCGGTCCCACCGGTGTCGGCATGCTGCCCAACCTCGGCTCCGGAAGCTTCGCAGACGGAAACTGGTATCAGTTCGCTCCCGACGGCTCCATTCGAGCCTATGACGTCGGTACCGCCGTCGCCAACGCAGTGTGGTCCATCGGCGGTGACGGCCTGTTTCTGCCTGACGTAACCTCACTTCGCACGCCGACACGCCGCAGTCTTGCGACCATGCTGGCCCACTACGAAGTGGCGCCTGCGGTAGAAGCGTTCGCCGAAGTCTGGGTCTCCGAGATCGACGCTCGTGAACTCGTTCGCCAGCCGGCCTACCAGTCTGGCTTCTTCCCGGATGAGGAATCGGCACT
>CAZMEA010000126.1:0-7119 GCA_964565135.1 uncultured Woeseiaceae bacterium | reverse complement strand
CAGAACGAATCGAATGTCGAACGGCTGATGACCAAGAGTAAGCTGAAACGGGCGTTCGAGCGCGATGAACTCCTGGTTCGCTATCAGCCGCGTTACGAGGTCGACACTGGCAAAGTGGTGGGTGCAGAGGCGCTGGTTCGCTGGCAGCTTCCGGATCGTGGCACGGTACTACCCTCCGATTTCATACCGCTGGCGGAAGAAAACGACCTTATCGTTCAGATCGGCGAGTGGGTTCTGGATCGGGTGTGTGAAGACTTCCGCTTCTGGCAACGGTCCGTTTCGTCGCCGGGTCGCGTGTCGGTGAACCTGTCCCTGCGACAGTTACGACATCCGAATTTCATTGCCCGGATCGCGGGCATACTGCGCAGTTACGAGATCTCACCGACGTCACTCGAACTCGAGATCACCGAGACGACGCTCATGGAGAATCCGGTCCGCACGATCAAGATCCTGGACGAGCTGTACTCGCAGGGACTCCATCTCGCAATTGACGACTTCGGTACGGGCTACTCTTCGCTCAGCGCCCTTCAACAGTTCCCGATCAACACGCTGAAGATCGATCGCTCGTTCGTACGCGATATCGCCAACAATCTCGATGATGCGACGATCGTGGGGACAATTATTCAGATGGGCGAAAGCCTGAAAATGGACGTCGTCGCCGAGGGCGTCGAGACCGAAGAGCAGCTGGGTTACCTGCAAAACCTCGGTTGCGCCTACGTCCAGGGCATGCTGTTTGGCCAGCCGATGAGCTCCGATGACTATCTCGATCTGGTGTTGGCGCAGGCAGAAGGAACCGACAAGTATCGCGCCCTGTTTGCCTGAGTACACGCCCGAGCGCATGGGCACCGTTGCGACATAACCAATTGGGCAACTGCTTCACTCACAATTTTCGACATGCTTAAATGTCGATCCCGTTGCCGAGATAGACGGCCTGGCGCCGACCGGATGAGCGACTCATGATCAAATCACTACTTCGTATGACATCGTTCCTCGTACTGCTTGTCGGCTCTACCGGAGCACTGGCGTGCGACTATCCGACGCGCGTTGAGATCCCCGACGGTGCGACCGCCGACAGAGAAGCGATGCTGAGCGCGCAAAGAGACGTGAAGCAGTTCGTTACCAGCATGGAAGAGTACCTGGAGTGCATCGTTAACGAAGAGAACAACGCCAGGGCTCAGATGGTCGATCTGGCGCCGGAAGATGAACAGCAGCGAGAGGATCTTCTGACCAAGAAGTACAACGCTGCGGTGGAGGACATGGAGCGGATAGCGGCGGAATTCAATACGGAGGTTCAGGCGTTCCGCGACCGCGATGAGTGACGTACGTCACCACCGGAACTTATCGAAGTTTTCCGGGTTAGCCCAATTACTTGAATTGTTCCAGTCTCGCTGACGCGAACCGGCATTTGCATCGTAAATGTAGCAATCAGCATTTGAGTCGACCTCGAATCCCAGGGCGAGATAGTCTCCCGTCGAAAACACCCGCGAAGGATCGTGTGCGATCAGCACCGCTGCGTGACTGTCGCGAAGGCGGGCAAGAAGATGCCGCGCAGCGGCTAGCTCCATGTGTTCCAGCTGGTTCGTGACGACCACAAGACCCAGGGAACCGGCCCCATCGAGATCGTCGGCATGGCGAATGTGCTCAAGCCATCGACCTCCCGGAAGCGCGACGACTTCAGGAGTCGCAGCGGACCGACTCAGCACCGCAAAGCCGCCGAGTTCGTTGCCCCGCTGACGTACGAGTTCGATCAAAGCCTTCGTATTCATGATGGTCTTGTCGGTAGAATCGTAATCACTTGAGAGTATTGTGTGTCTGCCTACAGTCGATCAATTTCCTGCTTCAGATCAATCTTGTTTTCGGTGACGATGCGCTCCAGAACGCGAATTCGTTCTTCGAGCATCTCGATTTTCCCGATCATCTCCTCCGCCTCGTCGGGTTCGCCCCTGGCTTTGGCACTCGGCTGTTTGTCCATCCACGTTTTCACCAGACCATAGCCGAACGACAGCGCGATGATCGAGAGTACGAATATGTAACTTCCACTCATTAGCTTGATTTACTCCCTGTTGCGTCCGCCTACAGTCTGCGGAACTCCTGGTCGAGATGAAACCGCGGCGAGGTGACGTATCGCTCCAGACGGGCGAGGCGCGCCTCCATCTTCTGGTAGCGCCTTCCGACGTCCGCCATGGTGTGTCGCGGATCCGAACGAACAGCTCTTCGGAACTCGGCATCGAAGTCAGGCTTCGGTGTCCGACTGGGCGCTGCGGGCACCAGCAGGACGATACCGATATACGCGAGCACCGTCGCCGGGAATGCCATCAATAGCGATATTGCGGCGAGAATCCGGGTTACTTTGAGATTGAACCCGAAGTAATCCGCGAGTCCGGAACAAACACCGCCAATAACACCCCGCTCTTTATCCCTGTAAAAGCGTCGTCGACCGATAGTTTCTGTTTGAGTCATCGGTGACTCCAGCGGTTGTAGCAGGACGAGCGTCGCCAGAACTCATTTTCCGGGTGCTCACCCGAATAGATCAGTGGCTTCTCGCGAACCAGGAACACGGCGGCCAGATAGGCGAGTACGGTCGGCCAGAAGAACACCAGGAGGCAGACAAAAACGATAAGCCGCACAGCGCCTGTCCTAAAATTGAGAAACTCCGCCAGACCGGCGCAGACGCCGAATATCCAGCCGTTTTCCCGGTCCCGATACAGACCGCCTGATGAACGGTACTCCGGATTCCAGTTGCCTCGACTCATTGTTTTTTCCTCCAATCAGGCGCTTCGTTATCGAGTATCGTTTCCAGGGCTTCGAGTCGTTCCTCGAGCCGCTGCGACAGTGTCCAGAGTCCTTCGAGCATCTCTTCATCCGCGCTCGAGAGTTCCCGGGACTGTTTCCACTTCGACATGAAGTAGAGGATGATGAAAAGAGGCGCCGGTATCGCCAGAAATACGATCAGCGCTACGCCAAATAACGAACTCAACGTCACCTCCCTTAGCTATTGTCTGAGGGGTTGTGGTCAGCCTCAGCCACTCGCTTTTTCAGCGCATCAAAGTCTTTTTCGATCGACTCTTCAGCCGCCAGTCCGGCAATCTCGTGGTTCAAATCCTTCGGTAAGCCCATGTCGTAGGCTTCAACGCGCCCTTCAACGTCGTCGATGCGGCGCGTGTATTGCTCGAAGCGAACCATCGCGTCGTCGATCTTGTAGTCGTGAATCTTGCGACGGGCAGCCAGACGACTATTCGCGGTCTTGTGACGCGCCAGCAGCGCTTTCTGCCTGACCTTGGCGTCCTGGAGTTTTGCTTCAAGCCTCGAAATGTCCTCGTTCAGCTTCGCCAAGCCTTCATCGACCGCCTGGTAGTCCGCCTTGACGGCTTCGGCAGCGGCCGTTGCCCGCGACTTCTCGACCAGAGCGGCCTTTGCGAGATCCTCACGACCCTTGCGCAATGCCAGCTCGGCTTTCGAATCCCACTCGTCCTGCTCACGTTCAAGCGTCGTCAGTTTGCGGTTGAGGTCTTTCTTGTCGGCAATCGATCGAGCCGCAGCCGAGCGAACCTCAACCAGGGTGTCTTCCATTTCCTGGATCATCAGCCGGACGATCTTTTCCGGGTCTTCAGCCTTATCAAGAATCGCGTTGATGTTGGAATTCACGATATCGCTGAATCTGGTGAAAATTCCCATGGTGCTTCCTCTGTTTGGGTGGTTATGCCCTCTGGTACTTGCAGCAACCGTGCCAACTTTGTCTGATGATTGTAAATTATTGTTTTTATTGTCTTTATTAAGGAACCTTTGGCGGACTGAGGCACTACTGGATTGGTGAAAAATACCGGCTATTGGTTTTTTCTGCTAACTATTGGGATAATTCATCAATGCAGCCCGAGAATCCGATTCAGCCCATCATCGGCGAGGCACCCGCCTTCGTAGATATGCTGGAGCACGTCTCCAGAGCGGCTCCGCTGAACAAACCGGTGCTGGTAGTGGGCGAACGGGGAACCGGCAAGGAACTGATCGCCTCCCGGCTCCACTTTCTCTCGCTGCGCTGGGATCAGCCGTTGGTCAAGGTCAACTGCGCGGCGCTAACAGAGTCGATCCTGGAGTCAGAACTGTTTGGACACGAAGCGGGCGCCTTTACCGGCGCGGTCAAGGCGCATACCGGGCACTTTGAGCGTGCCGACGGCGGTACGTTGATTCTCGATGAACTGGCAACAATTTCGCTTCGGATGCAGGAGAAAATTCTCCGCGTTATTGAGTACGGAGAACTCCAGCGCGTTGGTGGCAGCAATACGATCCGGACCGATGTACGCATTGTCGGATCTACCAACGCGGACTTGCCGTCCCTCGCCGATGCCGGCCAGTTTCGTCACGACCTGCTTGACCGACTGGCGTTTGATGTCATCACCGTACCGCCACTCCGCGAACGAACCGAAGACATTCTGCCGCTTGCGCAAAGTTTCGCGGTGAACATGGCGAGCGAACTTCGGCTCGACATGTTTCCGGGGTTTACGGCGCGCGCGGCATCGTCTCTGCTGAAGCACGACTGGCCGGGTAACGTCCGGGAACTCAAGAATGCGGTCGAGCGCTCCGTCTACCGCAGTGAAGACAAGTCGCGAATGGTGAGCCAGATCGCGTTCGATCCGTTCGACTCGCCATTCCAGCTTGCGTCCGCAAGCACGCCGACAACGATAGCCCCTGCATCTCAGGCAACAGCCCGCAGGACGCCGTTACTGCCAGTGGATTTGAAGAAGAGAATGCTGGAAACCGAGCGGAACCTGCTCGAGGCCGCGCTGGAGAAATCGCGATTCAATCAGCGGGTCGCCGCGAGCCTCTTGAACCTCACCTATGACCAGCTGCGGGGCAAGCTGCGCAAGCACAGACTGGACACTCGTCCCGCCTAGAGGCCGCGACGCGAGTCAGGATTCGTCGCGATAGCGCCGTACGTAGATCGCGGCCGCGGAAAAAAGACAGCAGACGACCACTCCGAGCCAAACCCCCGGACTGGACAGGAAGCGACCCACGTCGATGACCGAGAGCAAGCTGACGCCCGACTGTGCGAGCTCCATGAGCTGTGCTTCAGACTCGAAATCGAGGGAATCCTCGGAAAAGCGTTTGATGATGGGCACGGCAAACGGCGCCCTGGATACCAGGGTTTCGAAAAACACGTTCGAGCCGATGAGAATGCGCTCCAGCATCGGCAAGACGATCAGCGGCAGAAAGGCGAACAGGAAGGGTGATCGCTTCGTGAAGGCGGAGACAAACAGGAACCAGCCGACGAATGGCGCAACCCAGATCGACAGCGCAATCAGTGCAATGAACGTTGCCATCCAGTTGTCGAATAGCGGAACGGCCGACCAGATCATCGACCATCCTTCCGCACCCCGCATACTGATCCACGCGCTGGAAATCACCAGCACCAACAGATGAGTCGCAGCAATCACAGCGAACGTCACCGCTGGAATCAACACGGTTGCCGTTAACAGCTTGGAGACGACGGTCTCTGCATCGGTCACGGGCAAGGATCGCCAGAAAAGAATGCTCTTGTCCTTGCGCTCGGCGTAGAGGGCGTCGAGCGCGTAGAAGATCGTCATGATTCCCATCGTCAGGACAAAGATCCAGGACATCGACAGCATGAACACGTTGAGCGCAGCCGAACGCTCTGTGTCGCCCAGGTTCGACGCGCCCAAAATTGCAAGGTCTATCTGCTGGCCGAACGATGACACGGCAACCTGACCGGTGATCGTGGTCAGCGTGACGACCAGGGCCAGGACCGCAGGAACGATGTAAAGGGAGCGATGCTCCCAGACTTCCCGCCGCACCAGGGCCAGCTGGGTGCCGATCATGCGGCTTCTCCCTTGACCTTAGCGACAAACAGGTCGGCAATGTCGGGCGTCCTTATCTCGCCAAGCGACTCTAGCGTTGTGCGACTGACGTCCTCGAACGTCAGAACCTTCTTGCCGAACACCTCGCGTTCGAAGATCGGCTTCATCTCCCTGGCCCGTTCAACGGACTCACCGGAGGTCAGCAGCTCGACGTAACGTTCCGGAAGTGACTCCATGCTGGCGTCCAGCACGATCTTGCCGTTGTTGATGAACATGACGTCAGTCAGCAGGTTTTCGATTTCCTCAACCTGGTGAGTGGTGATGAGAATCGTCCGCTCTTCGTCGAAATAATCGCTCAGCAAGTTCCGATAAAACTCCTTACGAAAGATGATGTCGAGGCCGAGGGTCGGTTCATCGAGCACCAGCAGCTTTGCATCGACAGCGGTGATGATGGACAGGTGCAACTGGGTGACCATGCCCTTGGACAATTCCCGCACCTTGGCGCGTGCAGGAATCTTGGTTTCGCCAAGCAGCTGTTCCGCACGCTTCCGAGTAAAGCGCGGATGCACGGCCTCGACGAAGTCGAGCAGTTGGTTTACACGCAGCCAGCGCGGCAGAACGGCCACGTCCGCGATAAAACAGATGTTTTGCATCAGCTCCCGGCGTTGCCGAAAGGGATCGAGACCAAGGACGGACAGCGAACCCTCGCAGTCGGTCAGGCCCAGCAACGCTTTGAGCAACGTCGTCTTGCCAGCCCCGTTCGGGCCGATGAGACCCATGATCCGGCCCTTCTCAATATCGAAGCTGACGTTGTCGACAGCCCTCAGGCTGCCGAACGTCTTGGTGACGCCTCGCGCCTCGACCAGGCTAGACATCGTCCTTCTTCCCCGCTGTCTTCTTGGTTTCTTCGAGCAGCTGCGCTACGTCGAGACCAAGGCGCTCGATCGTCGCGGCGACCTGCGGCCATTCCTTATCAAGGAAACGCTGCCGCTCGTCTTTCAGTAGCTGCGTCCGGGCACCATCCGTGACAAACATGCCCCGACCTCGCTTCTTCTCGACGAGACCTTCGTCAACCAGTTCCTGATAGCCCTTGAGGACCGTTAGTGGATTCAATCGATATTCCGCGGCAACGTTTCGCACCGATGGCAACGCATCACCGTCGGCCAGCGCGCCTTCGAGAATCATGGCAACGACACGGTCGCGCAGTTGCCGGTAAATCGGCAGGTCTTCGTTCCACTTTGGATCCATACTCTGCGTTCGCGCTACCAATTCTTGTTGTTCTCGGTGGCCCGAAAAGTGAAACGAATTG
>CAZMEA010000125.1:0-7149 GCA_964565135.1 uncultured Woeseiaceae bacterium | reverse complement strand
CCTGGCGGTCGCTCGTCGCGATGAGTGCCCGTGGTTCCATGTAACGCATGAAACGCGCCTGGTATATCGCCATCATCGGTCCGAGGCCCATCGATACCGTCGGGAACTGCCAGAAGTCCGGCATTAGCCAGGGATGCGGATAGGATGACAGGCCGCCACCGCCAACCTCCTTACGGAAGCGATTCAGTCGGGCCTCATCCATCCGGCCCTCGAGATAGGCGCGCGAATAGATGCCCGGCGCCGAGTGGCCTTGCATGAACACGAGGTCGCCGCCGTGGGTTTCCGTGGGTGCGCGCCAGAAATGATTGAAGCCCACCTCGTACAGGGTGGCGGAAGAGGCGTAACTGGAAATGTGGCCGCCGTACTCACTGCTCTCGCGATTTGCCTGTACAACCATCGCCATCGCGTTCCAGCGGATGTACGCCTCGATGCGCTTCTCGATGGACCGGTCTCCAGGATATTCAGGCTGCTGCCCGGCAGAAATCGTATTTACGTAGGCCGTATTCGGACTGTAGGGCAAATATGCGCCGGAACGACGGGCGAAGTCGATCACTCGATTCAGCAGAAAGTGCGCCCGCTCCGGACCTTCGCGTTTGAGGACGGAGTCAATGGATTCCAGCCACTCGCTGGTCTCTGTCGGGTCGATATCATCAAATCGGCTGAATTCACTCATGTTTCATCCAGGCTGACGCCATTAGCATTTGTCGGGAAGGCGTGCGGGTGAATTAGGTCAGGGGTCCTGCTACGATCACCGCACCTGCCGGGTTGGGCGTGACCGTCCCCCGGTGTTTTATGCGGTGCGTATTATGGCCCAAGCGGGCCCTAAAGGTTAGTGCTTCGATGGCTCGTCTTTACGCCGATAAATTCAATGGAAACAATATCAAGATAAGTCAGCAGACCGGGGTACCGAAAGCCGCAGCGCTTGCCGGCCTCGATCAGCTGTTGCTGGTTCTGCCCGAGCGGATCAGCAAGAAGACCTGGACAGCACTGCCCGAGACCGAGACCCTCAAACGCCTGCTGCGACGGCGCGTCAAGGGACAGACGCCGGCCGTCAGCACCCGCCTGCGAAACAAGCGTGGCACCGCCGTGCATATCGGTACGGTCAACGCTGCTGACGCCGCCTTCAACCGGCTGACCTTTGCGCGGCAACTGGTCGCCGCCGTGAAACGGGAGAAACCCGGGGTCGTCGGTATCTGGGTCGCCGGGTTCAGTGACGAACAACAGGCCGAGCTGGTCCAGAACGTCGTCTCGGCCGCTCTCGCGGCCGCCTTCGTGCTGGCCACGTTCAAGGAGGAATCGCCGCCGTCGGCACTGCGAAGCATCAGAATTCTTGGCATGCCCGATCGTATCGACCTGGCACGCGCACAGGCCGAAGCCGAAGGCAACAACCTTGCCCGTTGGCTGACGGCGTTGCCAGCCAACAAACTGGATGCCACCGAGTACAGCACGCTCCTGAAGCATCTCGCCGGTGAGAACGGCTGGCAGTTCACCCGCTACGGCGTCGCTGACCTGCGTAAGAAAGGGGCCGGCGCGTTCCTCGCCGTCGCACAGGGCAATGCGGACGATAGCGCGTGCATCGTCCGTTTGCGCTACCGACCCGGCGCGAAAACCGCCAAACCTGAACTCAGCCTTGTCGGCAAGGGCATCATCTTCGACACGGGCGGTACCAACCTGAAGCCCTTCATGTCGATGCTCGATATGCACATCGACATGGGCGGAAGCGCGGTCGCCGTCGGCAGCCTGCTGGCGATCAGTAAGCTCGGGCTTGATGTGCCGGTCGATTGCTGGCTCGCCATCACGGAAAACCGTACAGGACCGACAGCGTACAAGTCACAGGACGTCGTAACGGCGGCCAACGGCAAGACGATCCAGACAATTCATACCGATGCCGAAGGTCGCATGGCGCTGGCCGACACGCTGGTTTTCGCGTGTGCCGAGGAACCGAAAGCCGTCATTGATTACGCAACCCTGACCGGCGCCTGCATGAACGCCGTGACGACCCGTTACAGCGGCGTGTTTACGAACCGTCCCGAAATGCACCCGATGCTCAAAAAGGCCGGTGTCGACAGCGGCGAGCGTCTCTGGCCATTTCCGATCGGCGGTGAGTTTCTCGAGGAACTGAAGAGCGATACGGCAGACATCCGCCAATGCTCGCCGGAAGGTGGCGGCGACCATATCCTGGCCGCGAGCTTTCTCAACGAGTTCGTCGACGCGGGGACACCCTGGGTGCACATCGATCTCAGTGCGGCCCAGCGAAAAGGCGGCCTGGCCCACATTCCGACAGACATAACCGGCTTCGGCGTCCGCTACACGATGAACCTGCTACTCGACGGCCGCCTCCTCGAGCACGCAGAGGATCGCTGAGCGCACTACGCGCCCGGGAAGCCTGTGGGATGAGCAGCTCGTACGAGATGTCCGACCGATTTCGCGGCTTTCTGCCCGTCGTCGTCGATGTCGAAACCGGCGGCTTCAATTCGAAAACCGATGCGCTTCTCGAGATCGCGGCCGTTATTATCGGGCAGCAACCCGACGGGCGGATGACGCGGCTCGAAACCTTCCGCTATCACGTTCACCCGTTCGAAGGTGCGAACATGGACCCCGCCTCACTGGCGGTCAATGGCATCGATCCCAACCATCCGTTGCGCCCGGCAATCGACGAACGCGATGCTCTGCAACGAATTTTCCGCGAGGTGCGGGCGTCAGTGCGTGAGCAGCGCTGCACACGCGCTATTCTGGTCGGGCACAACGCCGCGTTTGACCTGGGTTTTCTGAACGAAGCGATTTCGCGCACGAACATGAAGCGCAGTCCGTTTCATCCGTTCAGCTGCTTTGATACGGCTACGCTGTGTGGTGTCGCGTACGGGCAGACCGTATTAGCCCGCGCCGTGAAGGCCGCCGGCCTGCCCTGGGACGAAACCCAGGCGCATTCGGCAGCTTACGACGCAGAGGTTACGGCGGACGTGTTCTGCGACATCGTCAACCGGTTTCAGCCGATCTTCGAAGCCTCGTGGCTGCCTCAATCACCCGCGGATTCGGCCGGAGCATCGTTCGAGGCGCCCAACAGCGAGTGAAGCTCGCCTGAGTGGTACATCTCGACGACGATATCGCAGCCGCCGACCAGCTCACCATTGACGTAAAGCTGGGGAAACGTCGGCCAGTTCGAATAGGTCTTCAGACCTTCACGAATCTCGGGGTCCTCGAAGATATTGACGAAAGCAAACGGCTTGCCGACGGACTTCAGTGCCGCCACGGTTTGCCCGGAAAAGCCGCACTGCGGGAAGTCCGGCGTGCCTTTCATGTACAAGAGCACGTCGTGACTCTTCAGCTGTTCTTCGATACGTTGATTGACGTCCACGTCAGTGTTCTCCGTTCTTGGTTCGTTGGGACGATATCGGGATTTGGCCCGCCGATTCAAGCCAATCAGCGACTGATCTGAATCTGATTGCTGACCCTGTCGACACCGTTAACGTCGGCGGCAAGGCGTTCCGCGTGATCCCGCGCCGCGTAGGCGGATACAGAGCCCCGCAATGTCACGACGCCGCCGACGGATTCCACGCTAAGCGCAGAGCCATCGAGCGCGCTGCTCGCATTGAAGCGCGCGCGAATCGTCGCCTCTATCTGCAGATCGCCGGCCTCCGATGGTCCGGCCGTGCTGCCGATGGGTCGACCGGCAGTGTTGCCACCGCCGAGCAGCATGCCGGTACACGCGCTCAGCTGGATAGCCAACGACAGACCAGCCAGCAGAACGAGTGGTCTTGCGATTTGACGATTCATGGGTCCACGTTATCCGTTTCAGACGCCCGGGCATCAAGCCTTTGCCAGACCGCCTGCTTTTCCTCAACCGACATGCGGGTCCAGGTCGCAATCTCGGTCACCGTCCGGCCACAACCGATACAGACGTCGTTATCCAGCGTGCAGATCTGCACGCACGGCGATGCGGTCGGAGCGAGCCGTATCCCTGGCGTTGCGGGTTTTGAAGCGTTCATCGTCCTGATGTCATTGGATGCAAGAAACGGGGCAGACCGGGCGACCGGCGCGAAATCCGTCGACCGCGCTGGTCCTGAATTTTCCGCCCGAGACTCTATAATACGTCCACCCCGTCGGCAATCGCCGCACAAAACAGCAAACCTAAAAGCGCCGAACGACGGGGCGCAGCATCTCCCACCTGGTACCGGGGTACCCGCATGAACCCATTGAATACAATCGCCGGCACTCTTGTCGCCGGACTCGTTATCTCCCTCCTGATCGTGTTTGCGACGCTCGGCGACCACATCGTTGGCGGCGTTGCCGCCAATTCGATCATTATCTGGGCGCACGCGTTCGCCGGCATCGTCTGGATCGGCCTGCTCTATTACTTCAACTTCGTCCAGGTTCCTGCTCTCGCCGATGCTGCCGCCGACGAAGGTGGCCCCGGCGCCGCCGGGATCAGCAAATACGTCGCCCCACGGGCGTTGCTCTGGTTCCGTTGGGGCGCACTCTTCACCTGGCTCACCGGGGCGGCATTCCTCGGCCATCGTGGCCAGCTGGATGACGCGTTTGCGCTCGGCACCCTCACGGACCCGATCAATCCATACGGCCTGACCATCGGCATCGGTGCGTGGTTCGGCACCATCATGCTGTTTAACGTCTGGATCCTGATCTGGCCAAACCAGAAGAAAGTGCTTGGAATGGTCGAAGCCACCGCCGACGAAATTGCCCGAGCGAAACGCATTGCCTTTCTCGCTTCCCGCACGAACACGATGCTGTCCGTGCCGTTGCTGATGAGCATGGTCGGCGCAGGCCACGGATTCTTCATGTAACCGTGGTCGATCTCACGCTTGACGACGTCACGGCTGCCGATCTGCGCCGTCTTGTCGCGACGGTTCTGGCCGAAGACATTGGCTCCGGCGACAGAACCGCCGCTTTGATTCCGGCCGATGCACACTCAACGGCCACCATCGTCACTCGCGAGGCGATGGTGCTTGCCGGGCGCCCCTGGGTGGACGCCTTGTTCGCCGAACTCGACAGCGCCGTCGACCTCGAGTGGGCGTTTGCCGATGGCGACTCCGTGGCGGCCGGTAGCACGCTATGCCGACTTTCCGGTCCGTCACGTGCGCTTCTCAGCGGCGAGCGAGCTGCGCTGAACCTGCTGCAAACGCTGTCCGCGACGGCAACCACCGCGGCCGCCTACGTCGACGCAGTGCGCGGCACAGGCTGCCGCATCCTGGATACCCGGAAAACCCTGCCGGGCTTGCGGTTTGCCCAGAAGTACGCGGTCCGCTGCGGTGGCGCAATGAACCACAGGGTCGGCCTGTTCGACGCCGTACTGATCAAGGAGAACCATATCCTTGCGGCCGGTGGTATCGGCGCTGCAATTGCAGATGCTCGCGGAAACAACCCCGGCGTGCTTATCGAGATCGAAGTCGAAAGCCTGGAAGAGCTCGACGAGGCGCTCGAAGCCAGGCCTGATCGCGTACTTCTCGACAACTTCTCCGTCGAAGCGCTTGCGGCCGCGGTTGCCGCAAACCAACAAAGACCCGCGGACGAACGGGCCGAACTCGAAGCGTCCGGCAACGTGTCACTGCATGATGTGCGCGACACGGCTGACTCCGGCGTCGACTACATTTCGATCGGCGCCCTGACCAAACACGTAAAAGCGATCGATCTGTCGATGCGCGTGGACGCATCACCTGAAGCTGAACACTCCGGAGACTGACCTGCCATGACGCGCTCACTGATTCTCGCCCTGCTCCTTCTCGTCACCTCGGCCGCCCAGGCTGACCTCGACCCGGACAGTTTGCCTGCCCATCTGCGGGCCCTCGAGTGGCGAGAAGTCGGCCCGTATAGAGGTGGCCGCTCCGCCGCTGTGACCGGGCTCGCGAGCAACCGGGACACCTACTATATGGGTGCGACCGGTGGCGGCGTCTGGAAAACGCTCGATGGCGGCGCTCGCTGGGACAATGTGTCGGACGGGTACTTTGGCGGGTCGATCGGTGCCGTCGCCGTATCGGACTGGGACCCCAACGTGGTCTATGTCGGGCTCGGTGAAAAGACGGTGCGCGGCAATGTTTCTCCGGGCGACGGTGTATGGCGGTCGCTCGATGCCGGCGATACCTGGACCAAGCTCGGCCTCGAAGACACACAGCACATCTCGCGAATCCGTATCCACCCGAAGAATCCGGACATCGTTTACCTGGCGGCCATGGGCCATCTGTTCGGCCCAAACGACGAACGCGGTGTTTACCGCAGCACCGATGGAGGCGACTCCTGGGAGCAGGTACTTTCCGTGAGCCCCGACGTTGGCGCCGTCGACCTCGCGATGGACCCGACAAACCCGCGTATTCTCTACGCAAGCTTCTGGCGGGTTCGACGAACACCCTACAGCCTCGAGAGTGGCGGCGAAGGTTCCGGCCTTTACAAGAGCGTCGACGGCGGGGACACCTGGGACCTGATCAGCGACAACGAGGGATTTCCGCAAGGGACGCTCGGCATCATCGGCGTCACGGTTTCGCCAACCAATAACAAGAACGTGTACGCGATTGTCGAGGCCGAAGACGGTGGCGTCTTTCGCTCGCGTGACGGCGGCAAGTCCTGGACCAGAACGAGCGAGGATCGCAACCTGCGCCAGCGCGCCTGGTACTACACCCGGATCTATGCGGACCCGGCCGATGAAGAAAGCGTTTACGTGCTCAACGTGCGTTTTCACTACTCAAAAGACGGTGGGCGGAGCTTCGTCGAGATTCCGACACCGCACGGCGACAACCACGACCTCTGGATAGATCCGAACGATCCGTTGCGTATGATCGAAGCCAACGACGGCGGCGCCAATGTGTCGTATGACCGCGGCGAAACGTGGTCGGTACAGAGCAATCAACCCACGGCGCAGATGTATCGAGTGTCGACAGACAATGCCTTCCCCTATCGACTTCTGGGTGGCCAGCAGGACAACACGGCCGTACGCATCCGATCGCGGTCCCTGCGCGGCGACCGCATCGGCACGCGCGACTGGGAACCAACCGCCGGCGGTGAAAGTGGTCACATCGCGGCCAAGCCGGACAATCCGGACATCGTCGTCGGCGGCTCTTACGGCGGCTTCCTGCGACTGCTTGATCATTCGACCGGCATTCAGCGCGCTATCGACGTCTGGCCGGAGAACCCGATGGGCTGGGG
>CAZMEA010000124.1:0-7203 GCA_964565135.1 uncultured Woeseiaceae bacterium | reverse complement strand
AACGACCCCGAAGCTGGTTGTCGATACGCCGTGACTCATGCCGTTCGGTACCGATGATGTGCAGGCCTCCCGCTGCCAGGACCGCATCGTGGCGCTCCTGCCATTCCGCCTTCAGCGCATCCTTGTCAGCACCCTCTCCACCGGCGTCGAGTTCTGCTTCGAGGTTGCCGCCGAGAACGATGTCGGTGCCGCGACCGGCCATGTTGGTCGCAATCGTGATCGACCCGGGACGACCGGCCTGCTGCACGATGACAGCTTCGCGTTCGTGCTGCTTTGCGTTGAGCACTTCATGGTCGATCTTGCGTTTCTTCAGCAACGAGGAAAGGTATTCGGACGTCTCGATAGAGGTCGTGCCGACCAGTACCGGCTGACCCCTTCCCTTGCAGTCTTCGATGTCCTCGATAATTGCCTCGAACTTGTCGTTCTGCGTCAGGTAGACGAGGTCGGCCATGTCGTCACGAACCATGGGCTTGTGTGTGGGAATGACGATGACCTCGAGTCCGTAAATGGACTGGAACTCGAAGGCCTCGGTATCGGCGGTACCCGTCATGCCCGACAGCTTGTCGTACAGGCGGAAGTAGTTCTGAAACGTAATCGAAGCGACCGTCTGGTTTTCCTGTTTGACGTGTACGCCTTCCTTTGCCTCGATGGCCTGATGCAGGCCATCCGACCAGCGACGTCCGGCCATGGTGCGGCCGGTGAACTCGTCGACGATGACAATCTCGCCATCCTTGACGATATAGGCGACGTCTCTGGTGAACATCGAGTGCGCGCGCAAACCTGCGTTCAGGTGATGCAGCAAACGAATGTTGGCGGCGTCGTACAGGCTTTCGCCCTCCGCCAGCAGACCGGCCTCGATCATCAGCTCTTCAACCCGTTGATGACCTTCGTCCGTCATGTGAACCTGTTTCGACTTCTCGTCGCGCGAGTAGTCGCCGGGACCGTCTTCTTCTTCCTGCACCGAAAGCTTTGGCACCAGCTTGTTGATTTGCTGGTACAGATCAGTGCTTTCCTCCACCGGTCCGGAGATGATCAGCGGCGTGCGGGCCTCGTCGATAAGAATCGAGTCGACTTCATCGACAATGGCGAAATTGGTTTCGCGCTGAACCTTGTCGTTGACCGAGAAGGCCAGGTTGTCGCGCAGGTAGTCGAAACCGAGTTCGTTGTTGGTGGCGTACGTGATGTCGGCGCGATAGGCCTCCATTTTCTCGTGCTGCGACTGACCGCTCTTGGTCACACCGACGGTCAAGCCGAGAAACTCGTACACGGGGCGCATCCAGTCGGCATCTCGCTGCGCCAGGTATTCGTTGACAGTGACGATGTGGACGCCCTTGCCACTGAGCGCGTTCAGGTACGCGGGCAGTGTTGCAACCAGGGTCTTGCCCTCACCGGTGCGCATCTCCGCAATATCGCCCTGGTTCAGCACCATACCGCCAATCAGCTGCACGTCGAACGGCCGCATGCCGAGCGTACGCAGCGCCGCCTCACGGGCGACCGCGAAGGCTTCCGGCAGCAGGTCGTCGAGAGTCTCACCCTGCTCGATTCGACCGCGGAATTCACCGGTCTTCGCGGCAAGCTCGTCATCACTGAGCGCCTTGATGCCGTCTTCGAGTGCGTTGATCGTCTTGACGACCTTGCCAAACTGGCGGAGCAGGCGCTGATTGCGGCTGCCGAATAGTCGGGTTAGGAAGTTTGCCACCGAGGGCTCCTGAAACAGGTCTGGTCGCGAGGCACCGGCCTGCGCGCAAAACCGGGTATTTTACGGATGGTGTCTATCTTTGTCTGCTACCGAAACCATTGGTTCGAGACTCGGACATGGGTGCGCGGGAGGGAAGTTAAAGGTCCGGACGATAATGCCCGGCGGGGCAGTGCCAGAGGCAGATCGGTCAGCGATGCGGGCTATTCGCCTTCCTGAATGAACTTGACCGGATTTACCCGCTGGCCGCGATGCAGCACTTCGAAATGCAGGTTCGGGCCGGTGGCGCGGCCGGTATGGCCCATAAGTGCGACGACTTCACCCTTGCGAACTTCCTGGCCGACTTCGACGAGGTTTTCAGCGTTGTGCGCATAGCGCGTGGCATAGCCATTGCCATGATTGATCTCAACCATCTCACCGTAACCAAAGCGCGGCGACGACCACGTCACGATGCCGTCAGCCACAGCCAGAATTTCGGCGCCTTCCTTGCCGGCGAAATCAACACCGCGATGCATCGCGGGCTTGCCCGTGAAGGGATCTGTCCGTCGCCCGTAATAGGACGACATCCACCCTGAACGAACTGGCCGTCCCTGAGGGTAGACGCGGGCGTTCAGATTCTGGTTCATAAGGACACTTTCGAGCACCGTCAGCTGCGCCTCGCGCGTATCCAATTCATCGCCAAGCACAGCCATGGCGCTAACGATCTCGGGCACGGCGCTGGAGCCGGCCTCGATCGCGGGTTCCTCGGGACCACCAACCGCCGGAGCCGTATCAAAGTCGAATTCGTCGGTGCTGATATCGGCCATATCAGTCAATCGTCGCCCAAGTGCGTCCAGACGAATGACCCGGGCATTCATTTGCCCGATGTTGATGGCGAGAGCGTCTAGTTTGTCTTCAGCCTGCTGGCGGATTTCAGCAATTGCCACACGTTCCGCTTCCAGTTCGGCCGCCATCTGGTCGGCCTTGGCGAAGCTTACGCCGGAGCCGTTATGACTGGAGTACCAGTAACCGCCCATGAATGCGCCGCCAACCAGCAATGCGCTGAGCGCAAAGGAAAGCGCAACAACCGTGCGCCCTTTCAGGCTGATCTGCCGGGGCTTGCCGAAGCCCTTGCCGAAGATAACTACATTCATTTAGTCACGTCCGGGCGAACGCAGCCGTTGCGCCTGCCATCGAAATACTGTCGTATCGACCGGCCAGCTGCCCTGGGAGGCGCTTCGTTCTGATTGTCGGCCTGTCGTCGTTGATCAACTCGGTAACCCCGCTATCCTAGGACCCGTAGTCCCTTAGATCGGTGGCTTTGCGTCGCCGCTTTTCAGCGGGTTTGCCCTTATCGGAAGGTCAATATGCATAATGCCGGCTTTCTTTACAACAAATGGTCCGGAGAACCTTGAGATGCGTCACCCGGACCTCCTCGGAACTGCGCACTGCGTCACATATCCATGAGCCTGAAGAAGATCGATAAGCTGCTGAATTTCAAGGGCGGAAACGCCCTCGAAGATTTAGTCCAGCACGCTCAGGATATGGACGATCTGGCGCTCAGGGTTCGGCTGTGCCTGGATGAGCCGGCGCGTGCATCGGTCGCAGCAGCCAATCTTCGCGACGACGGGGAGTTGGTCGTCGTATGTCGCAGCTCCGCGTGGGCCGCGCGGCTGCGTTTCGAGTCGGAACGCATGGTAAAGGCCGCTCGGGATGGCGGCTATGCGGTCAATCGTTGTCGGGTACGCGTCGGTCGTTGAGCCGAGGCGCCGAAGTCCGGTCAGGCGTAGGCTGGCGTCGCGTAGGAGATGGGCGCTTTCCCGGCGTCGTCGAAAGTGACTTCCTCCCACGCGTCTTCATCGGCAAGCATCTTCCGCAGGAGCTTGTTGTTCAGGTCGTGACCGGATTTGTAGGCCGACAGGCTGCCGAGCAGCGTATGGCCGAGCAGATACACATCGCCGATCGCATCCAGAATTTTGTGAATGACAAACTCGTTCGAGTACCGCAGACCGTCTTCGTTAAGGATGCGAAAATCATCAAGCACGATTGCGTTGTCCATGCTGCCGCCGAGGGTCAGGTTACGCGCGCGCAGCGCCTCGACATCGCGCAGGAAGCAAAAGGTCCTCGCGCGACTGACTTCTTTCAGGAACGACGTGGACGAAAAATCGATGGTCGCGTCCTGCCGTAACCGGTTAAAGACCGGGTGATTGAAGGCAATCTCGAAGTTGACCTTGAAACCGTTGAAGGGCGTCAGCTCTGCCCATTTGCCATCGTGTTCGACCCGAATCTTCTTGCGAACACGAATAAATCGTTTTGCCGCGTTCTGCTCCTCGATGCCAGCAGACTGGAGGAGAAACACGAACGGTCCCGCAGACCCGTCCATGATCGGCACTTCGGCGGCGGACAGGTCGACGGCCAGATTGTCGATACCAAGGCCTGCGAGAGCAGACATCAGGTGTTCGACGGTTGCGACCTTGACGCCGTCCTTGATCAGCGTCGTGCCAAGGTTGGTTTCTCCAACAAGCAGTGGATCGGCGGGTACCTGGACCGGCTCATCGAGGTCTACCCGGTGAAAGACGATGCCGGAGTTCTCGGGGGCCGGACGGAGAGTCATGTAGACCTTCTCGCCGGTATGCAGGCCGACGCCGGTCGCGCGTATCGCCGTTTTGATCGTGCGTTGTCGCAACATAGTGAAATCCGGATCAGTGCTTCTGTGAAGAAATCAATGACTTAGAAAGCCAAGAGCACGAACTGGCGCGGAGACTAGCACAGGCCTGAAAATGATGACAAGCGTGTGACACTCATCCCGGCGAGCCGTTCACGGCGCCGCCCGGACCGGACCCAGCCCGGCTGGCTTGCCAAACGGCAAGCCAGCCGGCGCGGAGGAGAACGGTCCGAAAGCCGGTGAGTGAGAAAACCGGCGTTCGCAATCACCGTCGCGCTCAGTCTGCCTGTCGACGCAGGAAAGCCGGAATATCCAGCAGCTCTTCCTGGGTGCCGACATCTTCCAGCCCGTCGCCTACTGCACGCTGGCGCTGCACGGTCGGTTTCTCCAGCGTGTTGTAATTCGGCGCCTGGGTTTCGGGCTGGCGTCGAATAACCCGCATCGGCGCAGGCATTTGCTGCTGAGCCTCCTGGCCCAGACCGGTCGCGACCACTGTGACGCGAATCTGATCGGTCATCTCCGGATCGATAACGGTGCCTACAACAACCGTCGCATTGCCCGATGCGAATTCCTTCACGGTCGCGCCGACCTCCTGGAACTCGCCGATCGACAGGTCCATGCCCGCCGTTACGTTGACCAGGATGCCGTTGGCGCCGGCGAGATTGATGTCTTCGAGCAGCGGACTGGACACTGCGGCTTCGGCCGCCTCGCGCGCGCGGTCTTCGCCGGACGACTGACCCGAACCCATCATCGCCATGCCCATCTCTGCCATGACCGTCCTGACGTCGGCAAAGTCGACGTTGATAAGTCCCGGGCGGGTAATCAGCTCGGCGATACCCTGTACGGCGCCCTGAAGTACCTGGTTCGCCGCACGGAACGCGTCCAGTAGCGTCGTTTGTGCACCGAGCACCGACAGCAATTTTTCGTTCGGAATCGTAATCAGCGAATCGACGTACTTGCCGAGTTCGCTGATGCCGTTGTCGGCCACCATCATGCGCTTGCCACCTTCCATGTCGAAAGGACGCGTAACGACCGCGACGGTCAGGATGCCGAGCTCCTTCGCGACCTGTGCAACCACCGGCGCGGCACCCGTTCCGGTGCCGCCGCCCATGCCGGCCGTGATGAACAGCATGTCGGCGCCTTCGATCACTTCGTGAATCCGATCCCGGTCCTCCATGGCAGCCTGGCGACCAACGTCCGGATCAGCGCCGGCACCCAGCCCTTTCGTTATATTGCAGCCGATCTGCAAAGCCGTCCGCACGCGCGCCGAATTCAGCGCCTGCGCATCGGTATTGGCGCAGATGAAATCCACACCTTCAATACCGCTGTTGACCATGTGCGCGACAGCGTTGCCGCCGCCACCGCCAACGCCGATCACCTTGATGACCGCGCTCTGGCTGTGCGCATCCATTAACTCAAACATGTTTACTCCTCCGCTCAAGCGATTTTTGTATCTTTAATCTCACTCACTAACCCGATGGCTCATTGCCCGATGAACCATCCCGTCCGCCCAACTGCGACGGATCAAAACTGTGTCTGGAACCAGCTTTTCATGCGGTTCCACACATCGCCGAGACTGCCGGAAACGGGCGTTGACCCGGCATCCCCGCGCAAAGCGTTTTCGTAGCCGTAAAGCAACAGGCCAACGCCGGTTGCGTGTATGGGATTTCTGACGACGTCGGCGAGGCCGTCGACGTACTGCGGCGCCCCCAGGCGTACCGGCATGTGGAATACCTCCTCTGCCAGTTCGACGGCACCCTCCATCTTGGCGCTGCCGCCGGTGATCACGATGCCTGCAGCAATCAACTCCTCGAAGCCGCTGCGGCGCAGTTCATCGCGAATCAGTCCGAACAGCTCCTCGAATCTCGGTTCGACAATCTCGGCCAACGTCTGTCGAGCCAGGCGGCGCGGTGGGCGCTCGCCGACACTTGGCACCTCGATGGTCTCGTCCGGGTTGGCCAGTTGCGACAGTGCACACGCGTACTTGATTTTGATCTCTTCGGCGTACTGCGTCGGCGTCCGCATGGACACCGCGATATCGTTGGTCACCTGATCGCCTGCGATCGGAATCACCGCGGTGTGCTGAATAGCGCCGCCAAGGAATACGGCGAGATCGGTCGTGCCGCCGCCGATGTCGACGAGGCAGGCACCAAGTTCTTTTTCGTCCTCCGTCAGAACCGAGTAGCTCGACGCGAGTTGCTCCAGAACGATGTCGTCGACCTCCAGCCCGCAGCGCTGTACGCACTTGACGATGTTCTGCGCGGCGCTCTCGGCGCCCGTGACCATGTGTACTTTCGCTTCCAGGCGTACGCCGGACATACCGATGGGCTCGCGAATCCCTTCCTGGTTATCGATCAGAAATTCCTGCGGCAGGATATGCAGGATCTTTTGGTCGGCCGGGATTGCCACCGCGCGGGCAGCATCGATGACGCGGTCAACGTCACCTGCGCTCACCTCCTTGTCACGAATGGCCACGATGCCGTGCGAATTCAGGCTGCGAACATGGCTGCCGGCGATGCCGGCATAGACAGAGTGGATGTCGCAGCCCGCCATTAGCTCAGCTTCCTCGACGGCGCGCTGTATGGAGTGCACCGTGGACTCGATATTGACGACCACGCCCTTTTTGAGGCCTCGGGAGGGATGCGAACCGATGCCAACGACCTCGATCTCGCCGCCGTCACCCACAACCTCGCCGACAATAGCGACGACCTTGGATGTACCGATGTCGAGACCGACGATCAGGTTCTTGTCGCCTCGCTTGCTCACTCGTTCGTTCCCTTGCTGCCTGCGAACGTGTCGGCGTCGGCGAGCATTTCCTGCGCCTGCCCGGCTTCTGCCGGCTCCGGCGCGGCCTGCTGATTCG
>CAZMEA010000123.1:0-7228 GCA_964565135.1 uncultured Woeseiaceae bacterium | reverse complement strand
CTGACGCATGAAAGTTGTCTTCGCCGAGCAGCAGCTGCTGCACGATCCGCAAACCTTTTTTTCCTCGGGCGCACTCACGCCGCATCCCGAGAAACCCGAACGGGCGACCCGCTTGCTCGCGGCGGCCATCGAGGCCGGCCTCGAGCAGCAGACGCCCGGCGAGCTCGGGCTCGACTACGCAATGGACCTGCATTCGCCGCGCTACCTGGAGTACCTGCAGAACATCTATCCTCGCTGGGCACGCATCGACGGGGGCAGCGACGAAGTCGTGCCGGGCATTCATCCCGACGGCCGCTCTGGCGGCTACCCGGCGTCCGCCGCCGGACAGGCCGGCGTGCATATGCAGGACCTGTCCTGCCCCATCGGCGCGCATACGTGGACGGGTGTTATCTGGAGCGCGCACAGCGCTGCCCAGGCCGCGGCCGACGTGCTTGCGGGTGACTCCGCCGCCTACGCCCTGGCGCGACCGCCCGGGCACCACGCGACCTTCGACTACGCCGCAGGATTCTGCTACCTCGGCAACACGGCAATTGCCGCCGCGGCACTCCGGGAACGGCATGAGCGCGTCGCCGTCATTGATGTCGACGTGCATCACGGCAACGGCACTCAGGATCTCTTTTACAGGCGCGGCGACGTACTGACGGTTTCGCTGCACGCCGACCCGGTTCGCTTCTTCCCGTTTCACTGGGGGTACGCAACAGAGACCGGCGAAGCGGACGGCGAAGGCGCAAACCTGAACGTCCCTTTGCCGCGAGGCACAGGCGACGACGATTACCTGCACGCACTCGACGAAGCCCTGTGTCGGGTTACCGACTTCGCGCCCGGCGCGATCGTCATCGCGCTGGGCCTCGATGCGCATGAAAGCGATCCGTTCCAGGGCTTTCGCATCAGCACAGCGGGCTTCGGACGAATCGCGGCGCTACTCGGTGAGCTTCGTCTTCCCACGGTCCTGGTTCAGGAAGGCGGTTATCTGAGCCCGGAGCTCGGCGGCAATCTCCGCGCGTTCCTCGAAGGGTTCCGGAGCGCACACGGCGCCTGAGCCCCGGCCGGTTCGCCCGACGACACGATTCACGCTAAATTCGCGCTGCGCAAAGAAGAAGAACAAGATGACTGATCCCGGCTGGTATTCGATCCTTCCCCCGCTGCTTGCCATCGTGCTGGCCATCTGGAGCAAGCAGGTCATCCTTTCACTGTTCGCCGGCATCTGGATGGGATTCTTCATTCTGGAAGGTTTCAATCCGCTCGCGGGACTGACCGCAGGTCTCGACGGCGTGGTCAACGTTTTCGGTGACGCCGGCGATGCGAAGGTACTCATCTTTACCCTGCTTATCGGCTCGCTGATTGCGACGATCGAACACTCAGGCGGCGTACGCGGCTTTGTGCATTTCCTGGAATCGCGCCGCTGGGTGCACACGGGTTTTCGCGCGCAGCTGCTCGCCTGGGTTACCGGCCTGATCATTTTCATTGAGTCGAACATCACGCTGCTGGTCGCCGGATCGGTCAGCCGTCCACTGTTCGACCGCTACAGGATTTCGCGAGAAAAGCTGGCGTACCTGATCGACGCCACGTCGGCACCCGTCTGCGCGATGATTCCGTTGAACGCCTGGGGTGCCGTCATCATCGGGCTGATTGCCGGCACCGGCATCGAGAATCCGCTCGAAGTATTCATCGCGTCGATCCCCTACAACCTGTATGCGATCACCGCCATCCTGCTGGCGCTTGTCGTGATCTGGAAGAACATCAACATAGGCCCGATGAAGGCGGCTGAGGAGCGAACCGCACGCGGTGAGTTGCTTTGGCCAACATCGACGCCGCTGGTCGATACCTCGGCAGAGCAGGTCGTGGATGAAGGAGAACCACCCTCGGCAGCCTATATGGCGATACCTATCGTCGTGATGATCGGCATGATGCCCGTGGGCCTGTACGTCACGGGCGAAGGCAATCTGATCGAGGGCTCGGGTTCGACGTCCATACTCTGGGCCGTCAGCACGGCCATCCTGTCGCTGTGGATCATGCTGCTGGCGACGGGGAAGAGCTCCATTAATGCGCTGATGCGCGTCTTCATGACCGGCGCGGGAAATCTGCTGCCGATCGCGACGATCCTGCTCCTTGCCCTCGCACTCGGTGACGTTGCCAGCCTGCTGCAGACCGGACCCTACGTTGCCGGTATTGCCGGTGCGACGGTACCGGAGTTCCTGCTGGCGCCGCTTATTTTCCTGGTGTCGGCGTTCATCGCGTTCTCGGTCGGTTCGAGCTGGGGAACGTTTGCCATCATGATTCCGATCGCGGTGCCGATAGCAACGACGCTCGGGCTGCCCGTGCCATTGCTACTCGGCGCAGCGATCTCCGGAGCGATATTCGGCGATCACGCATCGCCGATCAGCGATACGACCGTCGTGGCGTCGATGGCATCGGCGACAGATCACATCGATCATGTACGCACGCAGATTCCCTATGCGCTTTTGGCTGCTGCAATCGCGAGCGCGGGATTCCTGATTCTGTATTTCCTCGCCTGAGCGGCAAGCGCGTCAAAGGAATAGATCGCTGACCTGTTCGGCAAGCGGCTTTACGTCCGGCTCAGCGCGATTCGTGAGGACAATGACGGTCAGCCCCTCGTCGGGGAACTGTTGCATGAAGTTGCGAAAGCCCGATGTGCTGCCACTGTGGTGGTAACGCAGGCGCCCCTTGTAGCGATCGATACGCCAGCCGAAACCGTAGTTCTCGAGTGATGGCGTCAGCATCTGTGCCCGGACGTCAGCCGGCAGCAGGCGATCGGTGTACAGCGCCTGGTCCCACAGGTAGAGGTCGTGGAGTGACGAGTACACGCCGCCGTCGCCGAGCACAGCGCTGTAGAGGCTCTGATCTGTCTCCTCGACACCGGCGTCGGTAACCGTGTAGCCAAGCGCACGGCTCGACACCGAATTCTGGCCGTTCACGAACGCGACGGTGTTGCGCATGCGAAGCGGCGTGAAAATCCGGGCGTTCAGGAACATCGGAAAGCTCATGCCGGAGAGTTTCTCGACGAGCATCGCCAGCACTGCGTAGCCCGAGTTGCTGTACCGATAGTCCTCTCCGGGCGCGAAGTAGCCCTGCTCCGCCTGCGCCATCATCCTCAGGACGTCCGCGTCGTAGACCTGTTCCGTCGCACCGTCAGGAACCATCGGCTCATAGTCCGGCATACCCGATTGGTGCTGCAGGATGTGTCTGATGGTGATGCCTTCGGCGTATTCGTTGAACTCGGGAAACAGCGTGCGAAGCTCTGCGTCGACATCCAGAAGCCCGTCTTCGACGAGCAGCATGATGGCCGTTGCGGTGAACTGCTTCGTGATCGAGGCGAGTCGAAAGTTGGTCGCCGCATCGACCGGCGCGCCGGTTTCGAGGTTTGCCGAGCCGTAGCCGCGCTCGAAGACTCGCTCGCCGTTCCGAACGACGAGCACCGCAGCGCCGGGCGTGGCGGCACCGGCGTAGTCGGCAAACAAGGCGTCAACCTGTCCGGCAACGTCGCGCTCACAGCCAGACAAGAGCAGCATGCACACAAGGCCGCCGATCAATCGTGGGCCAAATACCGTCCGCGTACCCATGTCGTCAGATCTCCCCGCGAAATGACCAGGCCACGGGACCGGTCATCAATGCATGAACGCCGTCGTCACCCCGATCATCGAGCCGAATCACAACCTCACCGCCCGGTAGCGCAACGGCGATGGCATCGGCGTCCACTATGCCCTGCGATCGGCCCGCGAACGCGGCGGCGCACGCGCCGCTGCCGCACGCCATCGTCAAGCCCGCGCCGCGCTCAAAGACCCGCAGGCGCAGGCCCTCCCCAAGGCGCTGTGCCACGCTCACGTTGACGGACTCTGGAAACAGTGAGTCGGACTGGATCTCTGCAGCCACTCTCACCAGGTCGATGGCGTCGACATCCTCAACAAAGAAGACGACGTGCGGATTGCCCACGTTCACAACAAAACCGCCCTCGAGACCACCGAGATCGATCGTCCCGGGCGCGCGGTCTTCCGCCAGCGGTACGTCCTGCCAATGGGTGCGCAGCACGCCCATGTCGCAGGTGACCCGCATGTCCCCGGACCGTTCGCAATCGAGCACGCCGGCCAGTGTTTCGATGGCGACTGAAGCCGAGTCCCGTTCTTCCATGAGCATCCACGCAACGCACCGGGTCGCATTGCCGCAGGCGCCAACCTCGCGGCCGTCTACGTTGTAGAGGCGCATGAAGACGTCGGCGCCGGCTGCCTGTGGCGGTTCCAGCACGACGAGCTGATCCGCTCCCACGCCGACCTGCTGGTCGCAGATACGGACGATCGTTGCGACGTCAGGGTGATAGGGTTCCGCCCGCGCATCGACGATCACGAAGTGATTGCGCAGACCGTGCATCTTGATGAACGGTCTGCTGGCTGCAGATTGGATGGCGACTGACATCGTTCGCGGATCATGGCACGGCCGCCATGCCGTTGCGACCGGGGACGGCCCGGATCGTGATCTGTCCGGGCATGAGGCAAGGACGCCCGATGCAATTGTCGTGACTCCGCCTCGCAGTTACATTGGTCGTTCTAACTGTATTTCAGCCCGAACGCTTAAGGACACCGCAATGACAGAGCAGCTGTTTCGCGACGACGCCTACCTGCGCGACTGCACCGCAACCGTAACGACTGTCACCGACAACGCCGTCTCGTTGGACCGTACGGTGTTCTACCCGATGGGCGGCGGGCAGCCCGGTGACACCGGCAGGATAGAGTGGGACGGCGGCGCGATTGATGTCGTCGACACCCGGTACGGGGACGGCACTATCCTGCACCTGATCGCCGACGGCGCCACACCACCGCCGGTCGGCGCGACCGTGACGGCGTCCATCGACTGGGATCGCCGCTATCGCCACATGCGCATGCACACCGGTCTGCATCTGCTCGGCTCGGTTCTTCAGTACGGCGTCACCGGTGGCAACATCGGCGCCGAGAAGAGCCGACTGGATTTTGATATGCAGGACACCGTCGACAAGGAGTCGGTCACAGAGGCATTGCAGGCGCTCGTGGCAGCGAACCATCAGGTTGGCAGCTCATGGATTACCGATGAGGAACTGGCCGCGCAGCCCGAACTGGTGCGCACGATGTCGGTTCAGCCCCCCAAGGGCGCCGGCAAGGTTCGTCTTCTGGAGATCGAGGGCGTCGACCTGCAGCCCTGCGGCGGCACTCATCTCAAGTCGACGATCGAGGTCGGACAGATCCGGGTCAGCAAGGTCGAAAAGAAAGGCAAACATAACCGGCGCGTATCGATCGTCCTCGATGACTGACGTCGCTGCGTCGCCGGTCGCCGGCGACGAACGATACGTCGCTCTCGACACGCTGCGCGGCGTTGCCGTGCTCGGCATCCTGGCGATGAACATCTACGCGTTTGCGATGCCGTTTCCGGCCTACGGCAACCCCCTGCTCCTGGGCGGCACCGAGTGGTACAACCTCGGCACCTGGTTCTTCACGCACCTGTTCTTCGATCTGAAATTCATGGCGATCTTCTCGATGCTGTTCGGCGCCGGCATCATCGTCATGTCGGACCGGGCAGAGGCGCGCGGTTCGAACTTCCGCCAGCTTCACTTCCGTCGACAGCGATGGCTCCTGCTGTTCGGCGCCCTGCACGGCTATCTCCTTTGGACAGGCGATATCCTGTTCCACTACGCGCTCACGGCGATGCTGGTTGTCGGTCTGCGCGGCCGCTCGCCGCGAGCTCTGATCGTGATCGCGCTGTTGCTGATGCCCGTCGGGTTGATCACCTTGTCTTCGGCCGGGGGAATCCTCGCTGATATGCGCGATGAAGCCGCCTCCGTCGCGGCGCTCGAGGCATCCGGCGAGGTGCTGTCGGAAGAACAGCTTGGCGCTCGTGATCGATGGGAAGGTGCTCGCGCGAGCGTCATGCCCACAGACGATGACCTCGCGGCCGAGATTCGAGCGTATCAGGGTAGCTACACCGAAATCGTCAGGCACCGGGCGGCGGAAACCTTTGCAAATCAGACCGACGGATACCTGGCGTTTATGCTCTGGCGCGTTGCCGGGCTGATGCTGATTGGTATGGCGTTGATGAAGCTCGGCATCATCTCGGGCCAGCGAAACCCGACCTTTTACCGTCGCATGCTGATCATCGGCTACGGTATCGGACTGCCGCTGGTCGCCCTCGGCGCCGCAATGCAGTACCAGGCCGCATGGGACGCGTTCTACGTGTTCCGGATAGGCATGACGCCGAACTACATCGGCAGCGTGTTTGTCGCACTCGGGCACATCGCCGCAGTTATCCTGATCGTGAAGTCCGGCATGCTCGCCGGCCTGATGTCCCGCTTCACCGCTGTCGGTCGCATGGCATTCACAAACTACCTCATGCACTCGCTGGTCATGACTACCATCTTCTACGGCTACGGTTTTGGCCTGTTCGGGCAGGTCGAGCGCCTCACCCAGATGGGTTTCGTCGTGGGCATGCTGGCCGTGCAGCTCTGGTACTCACCCTTGTGGCTCCGACACTATCGCTTCGGTCCCGCAGAATGGCTATGGCGTTCACTGGCCTATCGGCAACTGCAGCCGATGCGCAAACAGTCGATGTCAGGAGTCAGCTAGCTTGCGTAGCGCAACGCGTCCTTGAGTTGGTGACAGCCAGGCGTAGGATGTGGAGATTCGCTACGCGCTAGGAATCGCCGTGCAACAGACATTGAATCGACGCGCCCTGCTCGCGGGTCTCGCCGGTGGCGCAGCCGCCATGACCTTGCCGGCTCGCTTGCTGGCCCAGACGCTGGGGCCCGACCCGGGCATGATCCGACTGACCTCGAATGAAAACCCGTACGGGCCGGCACCATCGGCATTGAAAGCCGCGGCCGATGCGTCCGCGAACGGCGCGTTTTATCCTGGCCGGGTCACCACCGAGTTGATGCAGGCGATTGCCGACAGGCACGGCCTAAAGCGCGAGAACGTTGTTCTCAGTTCCGGCTCTAATGAGGCGCTCTGTGCGGCCGCCAATGCATGGTCCAAACGCGGCGCGATCATTGCTCCGTCATTGACCTACGACCTGCACCTGGGCTTCGCCTCTCGCATTGGCGCTGAAGTGGTCCGCGTGCCGTTGGACGAGGACTTCGGCATCAACCTGTCACGACTCGAAGCAGCCGTCGATAACTCGGTCAGCATGGTCTACGTATGCAACCCGAATAACCCGACCGGCATGACGCTGGACGGTGACGAACTCCGCGACT
>CAZMEA010000122.1:0-7234 GCA_964565135.1 uncultured Woeseiaceae bacterium | reverse complement strand
ACGAACCGCCCTGCATGCCGCCGGACGAACCGCCCTGCATGCCGCCGGACGAACCGCCCTGCATGCCGCCGGACGAACCGCCCTGCATGCCGCCGGACGAACCGCCCTGCATGCCGCCGGACGAACCGCCCTGCATGCCGCCGGACGAACCACCTTGCATGCCGCCGGATGAACCACCCTGCGATCCACCGGACGAACCGCCTCCCGGCATTGGAATAGACATTCCGCCGCCGCTGGCACCGCCGGTCGGCAAGCCACGGTACTGAACCGAGCAGCCGGTAACAGCCGCGGCCGCAAGCAGGCCCACTGAAAGCGTCGCGAGCCTGTTTACGCGATTGGAGATCGGAGATTTCTCTGTCATTTGATGGACCCGCCTGTGTGCCCGTTCATCGGGGACGTAGTGTTCCGGACCGGCGCCCGGATACCGGACGCGCGACGACGAGGCTGGCCATGGCCAACCTCGCCAGCTGTACCCGTTTTGAGCGCCGATACGGCCACTTAGTTCCGTCAAACGGCGCCCAGGCGTGAACGCGCAGGTACCCAATCCGTCGTCGTCGACCTTAATACGGCAACGAACGATGGGCAACATCGGTTGACATAAGCGACGCTTTTCGAGGGGAGATCCGGGCGGCGAGCGAGAGGTAGCGGGGATCAGGGGGGAGAGCGCCCGCCGCCCGGGAAACGTCGTAGGCGCCGTCGGCGCCCGGCAGCTTACTCGAGGTTTCCGCGACGGCGGCGGAAGCGCTCGCGCATGCGGTCACCAGCGGCCTCGAGCTCAGCAATCTGCTCCGCCGTCAGGACGGCGTAGACCTCGCCGCGCACCCGACCGACCAGGCGTGTGCCGTCAGCAACCAATTGGCCATTCTCCGCAGACAGATCGTCGAGTCTGGCCGAGTAGTCGGGATCCGAGGGTTCCAGATCGCGCATAGCCGACATATTCGCCCTGCCTCTGGTTCGCAGCGCATCGAATTCGGGCTTGGCGGCCTCGAGGATGTTTCGAATCGTCTGCTCCTGGGTTTCGTCGAGGTCGACGTGGCGAGTCATACGTTCGACGATGCGTTCCGGGTTCGCCATCATGCGGCCACCCGAACGCGGACCGTCCCAGTCACCATTGTGGCCTTTGCCGCCGTTCGGGGCTGCTATCGCGAGGCCAGCCGCGAGGGCAAGTACTGCCGCTGCTGCGGCTAATCGATGTCGTGTCATGTCGTTACTCCTTGTAAGCGTGTTGCGAAACAGTGTGCTTTGAGAGCGCGCCAGCTCTGAGGGTCAGCATACGGACGGAAACCGCGAGTAACGTCACGGCTTCTTTAGCACTGCAAAGAATTGTCAATCGGGCCGCCGCTTGCTTGATGCGTCGAAAGCAATCCCCGAGGATGACAACATGCAAACTGACGAAGACAACGCGAAGGTCCTGATCGTCGACGACGATGCCGATCTCGGCGAGATGCTGGCCGAGTACCTGGCGCCGGAACATCTCGACGTCGTTCCCTGCCTGACCGGCGAAGACGGCCTGGCGCAACTTCGCAGCGAATCATTCGACCTGGTCATTCTCGACATCATGCTGCCGGGCATGAGCGGGCTCGACGTACTGAAAGCATTGCGTCAGGAAAGCCAGATCCCCGTTATCATGCTCACCGCGCGCGGCGACGACGTCGATCGCATAATCGGTCTGGAATTCGGCGCCGACGATTACCTGCCGAAGCCGTTTAATCCCCGCGAACTGGCAGCACGTATCAAGGCAATCCTAAGACGCGCCGGAAGCGTCGGGGCCGAACCGTCCGGAAACGTTCGCACGGCGGGATCGATAAGCATCGAGCCGAAGAATCGCAAAGTCACCGTGGGCGATGCGGCACTCAAGCTGACAGGAACCGAATACGAGATCCTCTGTTGTCTCGTCGAGCAGCCCGGAGACGTCGTATCGAAAGACACCCTTAGCGAGCGAGCGCTGGGCCGACGGCTGCTTCCGTTCGATCGCAGCATCGACACGCACATAAGCAACCTGCGTCGCAAACTCGTCGCCGCCGGCGCCGCGGAGGAAACCATCTCCAACCAGCGCGGCGTCGGGTACGTGCTGCTGCCGGGCTCCTGACCTTGCGCAGTCTGACACTGCGAATCTTTCTGTCGTTCTGGCTGATCATCGGCGTGTTGATCGGCCTGGCCGGTCTCGCGGGCTATGCGTACTCGGAGCGCCTTCGACAGGCGTTTGAAAACTTCGAGATCAGTGACACTGTCGTGCAGGCATCCGACATCCTCGACAACCAGGGGCGCGAAGGGCTGACCCGATGGCTGCGAGAGCAGCCACGGAACACACCGATGAATGTCTTCGTAGTGGATCCGAGCGGCAGGGATCTGCTGGGCCGGCGCATCCCGCGCTGGGCGGGCCGACTGATTCGACGATTCGACGGGCCGCAGCGCGACTGGCAGCGCGACAATCGGGACCGGCCAAACCTGCGACCCGCGCGGCCACTGACCCGCCTTCGCGGGCCCGACGGAACGATCTACACGATGTTCGTGGAACCGAAGCAGGACGTGTTCAGGGAATGGATTAGCGAACGCGCCGGACCGGCCTTCCTGCTTGTGGCGATCGTCTTGAGCGGCGGTGTTTCCTGGATACTCGCGCGAGTGGTTACGACACCAGTTCGGCGCTTTCGTGAAGCGACCGTATCGATCGCCGAGGGCCGTCTGGATACCCGCGTCGCCGAGTCGATGCGGAACCGCCGCGACGAAATCGGCCTGCTCGCGCACGACCTCGATGCAATGGCGGCACGGCTGGAACAAACTGCCCATCGGCAACAGGAGCTGACGCGAAACGCTTCGCACGAACTGCGGTCGCCGCTCGCCCGACTGCGTGTCGCGCTCGAACTCGCGCGGCGCAAAGCCGGTGATCTGCAGGAGTTCGGACGCATCGATAACGAAGTCAATCGGATTGATGAATTGATTGGCCAATTGTTGAGTTTTGCGCGGGTCGATGCCGCGAGCGACGAGGATCGTGAGTCCATCGACCTCGCCGCATTGATTCGCGACATTGTCGATGACGCCAACTACGAGTGCCGGTCGTCCGGACTGGACGATATCTCGGTCGATCTCTCGATCGATGCGCAGCCGAGAATTAACGGGGTGCGACCGTCGTTACAAAGCGCCTTCGAAAACGTCATTCGCAACGCGATTTATCACGGCGCCGAGCACACCACGGTCGCGGTCAGGGTCAGCGAAGACAATAGCAACGCGATCGTGACGATTGCGGACAGCGGTCCCGGCATCCCGGAGGGCGACCTCGAGAAACTCTTCGAGCCTTTCTATCGAGCCCCGGACGCCATGGCGAAACGTGCTGACGGGACAGGCCTTGGCCTCGCGATCGCCTGGCGCGCGATACGGGGCGCCGGCGGTGTTATCCGCGCACGCAATCGCGAGACCGGCGGACTTGCGGTCGACATACGACTGCCGCTGCCGGCGCGCCAATCCTAGACAAGGCAATCCGAAACAAACTACGCCGCAGCCGTGGCTCCATCACGCTCTGCAGCGCGGTTCATCGTCGGCTTGCGAAACAGAATAATCGACAGGTCGTCAGGTTTGCTGGGCATCGTCTTGGATTCGACGGTCATACGACGATTCGCGCGACGCACGACGTCGTCCAGTGCCTTGTCCAGCGGGCCTTTGCGCGTGAACTCGATAATTTCGTCGAAGTGGATGTTGTCGGTGAGCCCGTCGCTCGCCAATACGATCGTATCGCGAGGGTTTAATCGGACCGGCGCGCCGACGTCGATGTGCATGTCTTCCGTGCCGATGAAATTCGATACGAGATGTCGTTCGGCATGATGAAGTGCCGCTTTCTGATCGAGAAACCCGGCCTCGACGGCGAACCCCGTCGGCGAATGAGCAGTTGTTTGCGCCTTGAGCCGCCCGCGCTGGCCGAAAATCATCGCTTCAGAGTCGCCAACCTGGTAGGTCCGCGCAATGCGTCCTTCGATGGTCACAACCGTCAGCGTCGTCGCGCCCCCGTTTCCCAGGTCGCGCACCGCCTGGTTGGCGGCCTCAATGCCGTTGAGAATTGCTGTGCGCAGCAGCATCGTATCCTGCATCGAACGCTCGAGCGATGCTTCGAGCTCCTGCACGGCAGTTTCCGACGCGCGACGCCCGCCGGGCATGCCACCGGCACCGTCGGCGATGACCAGAACGGCCGCGGAAGGACCGTAGGGAATCGCGGCGATCGTGTCTTCGTTGTCGCCCTCGCGATACGGCGCAGGCGCGGTGTACGCGACCAGCTGGCCGCCGGCGATATCGCGACTGAAAGTGAGTGGTGCGCGCCGCCCGTCGCCCGGATTATCCGATGTCGGTTCGATAGCCACGGCTCAATCGCGCCTCAGAGGTTCACGACACCAGGCGCAGAAGTTCCAGAACCCGGATGCAATACCCCACTTGCAGGACGGACAACTCTTCTTGCTGCCTTCGATCTTCCACGGTTTGCGCACTTTCCAGCGGCACCACGGACAGTACCGCATAAACGGCATCAGCGGCTTCTTGCAGCGCTTGTTCTCGCACTTGCGCGTATACCGTTTGTCGGAGAAGTGCCGATTCGTTTCAGGCTCGAAACCCGGTCCGTAACACCAGGCGCAGTAGTCCCAGTCGAGCTTTACACCGCGCTCGCAGCGCGGGCAGTTCGCGGGCATGCTCGGCTCGGCGCCACGGGCCGGGTTATCGAGCCCGCACCAGGGACAGCCCTGCATGGCCTCGGAGACCGGGCCTTCGCAGCGCCGGCAGCTGTGCCGCGTATCGAGCACCTTGCGAAATCGTTTCTGGAATTCGCGCCACTGGATGTGACGCCAGGATGATTCATCCGTTGGTCGACGCCTGGTCCCGTTACGCCGCTGCTTGCGCGCGCGTGAGCGAAGGTTCTCGAACGCCGCGTACATCTGGATCGCGTCACGATACCGGTCGTTCGGATCGAGCTGGATGGCGCGCTGCAGGAACTCGACGAACTCCGGTCGAACCCGGGCCGTCAGCTGCTCATGTCCCGCTAGTGGCCAGGAGAATGGATACTCCGGCAGCTTGCCGGAAAAGAGCCGATACAGAACCAGGCCAACCGAGAATACGTCGGACTGGAACCGCGGCCTGCCCATCGCCTGCTCCGGCGCAATGTAATCGATGGTCCCGGAGCCCGATGCCTTCAAGGTGCGAAGAACGCGTTTCGCAAACCCAAAATCGGCGAGCCGCAGGCGATTATCCGGAAACAGGATGTAGTTTTCCGGCTTGACGTCGCAATGAATGATGCGGTGCTCGTGCGCGTGCGCAAGCGCCGCAAGCGCCTGGTCGGCGATGTGCAGCGCGCGCGTCGTCGATATGCGTCGTTCCAGCCGGTCCGCCAGCGATTCCTCGCCAAGCTCGGTCGCGATGACGAAGTGCTCGCCGATATACCCGGCGTTCTGCACCGCCAGAACGTTGGGATGGTCGAGGCGCACCGCGACACGCACCTCGTGCAGCACGTCATCGATGGAGTCCGCACCGTTCAGTCGCGGCAGCTTCAGTGCGACGCGCGTGCTGTGAATCGTATCAAACGCCTTGTAGACGTCTGCCATCGGACCCGACGACAGGCGTCCCAGGATTCGGTATTTGCCAAGTTTTTGTCGGGTCTTCAGCACGGCGTCACTCGACCTCGCGGACCCGGCCGAAGTCGGTACGGCCGGATGCAGTCCGGCCGATGGTCCGCGCGCATTACTAAACGGCGAACGCCTACACTACTTCAAACAGACCAGCTGCGCCCATACCACCGCCAACGCACATCGTGCAGACGACGAATTTTGCGTTGCGACGTTTTCCTTCGATCAGTGCATGACCGACCATGCGAGCGCCGCTCATGCCGTACGGGTGGCCAATCGAAATCGAGCCGCCGTTGACGTTCAGCAGTTCGTCGGGGATGCCGAGCTTGTCGCGACAGTAGATGACCTGCACGGCAAACGCTTCGTTGAGCTCCCACAGACCGATGTCTTCGATGTTGATGCCGAACCGATCGAGCAACTTCGGCACGGCGACGACCGGACCGATGCCCATCTCGTCAGGTTCGGTACCTGCCACAGCAATGCCGCGATAGATGCCGAGCGGTTCGATGTTGCGCTTTTCCGCGAGACGCGAGTCCATCAGTACCGCGGCGGATGCGCCATCCGACAGCTGACTGGCGTTGCCCGCGGTGATCGTGCCGCCTTCCTTGACCGTCTTGAGCCCGGCCAGACCCTCCGCCGTTGTGTCCGGACGATTGCCTTCGTCTTTCTCGAGCGTGACATCGACGATGCTGATTTCTTTCGTTTCCTTGTCCATCACGCCCATCTTGCTCGGCAGCGGCACGATTTCATCGTCGAAGTAGCCCGCCTCCTGCGCAGCCGCGGTTCGCTGCTGGCTCTGCAGCGCATATTCGTCCTGTCGCTCGCGGGAGATCTCGTAGCGTTTGGCCACGACTTCCGCCGTATCAAGCATCGGCATGTAGGCATGCGGCGATATTGCGAGCACATTCGGATCGGCAATGCGATGCTGGTTGTAGTGCTCGTTCTGCACCAAACTGATTGATTCGATGCCGCCGCCGACGACGATCGGCATGTGGTCATCCATGATCTGCTTGGCGGCAGTGGCAATGGCCATCATGCCCGACGCGCACTGGCGATCGATGGTCATACCCGCAACGGTCACCGGCAGACCGGCTGCCAGTCCGCCGAGCCGGCCGATGTTCAGGCCGGTCGTGCCCTGCCCCATGGCACAGCCCATGATGACGTCGTCCACCTCGCCGGGCTCGACGCCTGCACGCTCGACCGCGTTGCGGATGGCATGCCCCGCCATCGTCGGACCTTCCGTGTTGTTGAACGCACCTCGATAGGCCCTGCCGATCGGCGTACGCGCAGTCGATACGATTACCGCATCTTTCATGGTTGTGCTCCCTTCAGTCCAGTTTGATGCCAAGTTTCTGCGCCGCTTTGCGCAGGAATTTCATCGTTTGTTCTCCGCCCGCATTGAGTTCGACCGCGCTGGACGAATCTGCAATCTCCGACCACGCAGCGGCGACGTGCTCCGCGTCGCGAACATCGGGCGCCAGAAATACGCCCGGCGTCTCCTGAATGACCACGCGCGCGTACACACCCGCGCCGGCGGCGATGATCTGGTGCGTCGGCGCGTCCTCCGACGCCATGAAGACCACCGCGGGCGTGACGGCCTCGGGTTCGAGCAGACCGAGCACTTCGGCAGGCATCAGATC
>CAZMEA010000121.1:0-7271 GCA_964565135.1 uncultured Woeseiaceae bacterium | reverse complement strand
TGGGCGATACGCGTGAGCGACTGCGGCCCCGGCATACCCGATGACCAGGCGGAGTTCGTCGGTGAGCCGTTCTATCGGGGAGACCCGTCGCGGACGCGCAATACCGGCGGCAGCGGCCTGGGGCTGTACATTGCCCGTTTGGTCGCAGAGGCCCACGGTGGCAGCCTGAAGCTCGACCAGAGCGTCGCCAAAGGCGCCAGTTTCGTCGCTCGTTTTCCTTTCGAGCCCCGCCGCTGAGCCAGACAGAGGTTTGTCGTGGAGACCGGGACAACGGCAGCTTTCCTGGATCACCTGTTCGTACTCGCGTTCGCGGTGGTTTATCCGACAGTTGGCTTCTTTAGTTTTCGCAGGCTCGTTCGCGACGTCGCGGCCGGGCACTCGCCGGAGCGACTTAAGCTCTATCTTCAAACGATTGCCGGTCAGTGGCTGCTGCTCGGGATCGGTCTGGTCCTTTGGTCGAGCCATGATCGTGAGCTGTCCGGCCTCGGTTTCTCTCTGGTGGTGGACGCAAATTTTGCTGTCGCCGCTGCGATTGCGGTTGCCGCGATCGCATTCCTGGTGGCGCAGGGCAGGGCCGTGCGCAAAGCGTCCGCGAACGAACTTCGTGACGTGACCCGGTCGCTCGGTGATATGGGTCACCTGTTGCCGAGGACGCGGCGTGAGCTGCATCGGTTCTATCTGGTCGGCGTTACGGCAGGTATCTGCGAGGAGGTACTCTGGCGCGGCTTCCTGCTGTGGTATCTGCAGTTGCTGATGCCGATGTGGGCGGCGGTGTTGCATGCGACCTTGTGGTTTGGCGCGGCGCACGCTTACCAGGGGGCCGAGTTCATACCTCGCGTCACGCTCGTCGGCGCCGTCTTGATGATGCTGTTCCTGTTGACCGGATCGTTGCTGATTCCGGTGATCGTGCATATCGCTGTCGACGTCCTGCAGGGCCGACTCGCCTACGATGTGCTGTCACGCCAGGCGCTTCTCGGTCCCACCGAAGCTGCTGACGATCGAGATTGACGACGGCTGTCAGCCTAGCGCGCGAAGCTGATGGCAAGCGCGGCGTTCAGGACCGTTAGCGTGAAGTCGACCACGAAGATGAACAGCATCAGCCCGCTCAGAACAGGCCAGACGCCAGCTCCCCGTCGGTTTTCGAGTGCGATCGGCACGTTGCCGGCGAACTGACTGCCGTGTGCGATGGCGTTGACAGCGAGAAGGATCACCCACTGACCGCTACCTTCGAAGGCGTCCTGGTTGAACAGCAGCAGGACATTCAGTATGCAGAAGGCCAGATTGAAGCCGCCGACGAAAGTGCCCGATCGAATCAGCGTTTCGAAAACCGGCGAATCGCGCTGCTCTCTGGGTACAACCATCTTCGCGAAAACCCTGCCGCGCAGCCAGAAGAGATGAAAACCCGCGGCGAACCACGCCGCGTTCAGTAACAGTATTGCGGTCAGGATGCTGTGCACCTCGCAGGCGTGTGCATCGACACCAGACGCTCGTCACCAGAAGATGTACCGCTTCGCTGATGCTGTGTCCGGTTCGCGGCGGTCAAGTTCGTCGAGTTTCTCCACGACGGCTGAGTGAAATGGCCCCTGGCTGGGCGCCAGGCCAAACTCATTGTCGACGGATGCAATGGCGGCGATGTTATTGCTGAAGTACCTTCGGAGCCCGGGGTGCGCATAAAGTGCAAAGGCGTAATCCCGGATGAATCCATCGGCGTCACGTCCACCGAACGCCCTTGCCGTGAGAAACTCGCTGGTCAGGTGCCATTCCACGGACGCGACGATTGCATGGAATTCGACGCGTTCTGCGTCGGATAGCTCGTCGCCATCCAGTCCGCGTCGCCACAAGTCGCCGTTGTCCTGTAGCAATGCGGCGATCTCGGCGCTGTTGCCGACGGCGTTGCTGGACATGCCGGTCAACGCAATGTTCCGGTCCTGCTGAAGCTGAACGCCGACGAAAATCAGTGAGACAACAATGGCAAAAATGCCGACAAGTTCGGCGGCGTCCTTCCAGGCTGAAAACGTCAAAACTCTGACCCCGAGAATCTCAATACTCTGACCGTTCGGTCCGATGCAGGGTCAAACAACCGCGGTCGAGTCACCCGGAGCCTATTTCTGGTCGAGCAGCGCGCGCGCCTGGTTGACCGCCGCCGCGACCTTCATCTCGATGCCCTTCTGGCCGCGCTCGGCCGACGCTCGGGTCGGGTCGCCACGGACGCCGGTGACGTCGAAGTTGTCCGATTTCGCCAATTTGTCGGTACGGATATGTTCCGGCTTCACGTACAGCACCTGCGAGGTATCGGTGATGCCTGCGTGCGTGCCGATGGACTCCGGTGTTTCACCTTCTGACGCCAGCCAGTCCCGGAAGCCGTTATTGGCATAGTAATCGGAGATGTCGTGAACCCTGGCTGGATCGCCGTCCCATTCCTTGTTCAACATTTCCGTCGCCTCGGCGATGCCGCGCATGTTGCTGCCGCTGTCACTGATGAACAGGATGTCCGTAAAGCCGTGCACGGCGAGGCTGCGTGCCGTGTACTCCAGCACCTTCACGAAGTGTTCATTGGGCAGGCTTATGGTGCCGGCGAAGCGCATATGCCCGCTCGGCGGGTCGATATCCCCCTCCGGCACGTAGGTCATCGTGGGTGCAACCAGCGTCTGTCCCAGCTCGCGGGCGATCAGATTCGCGGCGTGCTCGACGATGTAGCGGTGTTTGCCGAGCACCATGTGTGGGCCGTTCTGTTCCGTCCCTGCCGTTGGAACGAGGACCCGCGTCGTGCCGCTGTCGATCAGCGCTCGAATCTCGGTCCACGTCAGTTCTTCCAGAAATACGCTGTCCTGAGCGAATACAGAACCCTGGAACATCAGGAGTGAGGTACAGGCGAGGAGAGTTGAAAGCTTCATTGCTGTCTCACATAAGCAGGCATTAACAAGGTGCAATGACGCTAGGGGAATTTCGGGGTGAAAACAACTGCTTGCTCTGTGCCAGCGGCGCCGTTGGTCCGAGCGGCGGGCCTGTTCCGCATTTTGGGCCGAAAGAGGGTGTAAGCCCTTCATTTCCATCCAGAGTTTGTGGGAATTGTGCCGGTAATCCTATAAAATCCTCAGGTTCACGCCGCCGAAATTAGTATGTGTCCACGCTGGGAAGCCAGCGTGGTGGGGGGATTCGCATTGCGAATAACTAAGTCGGCGCCAAACGAGTCGGATACGTACGATTCGCACGATTGGCGCGGAGATAGACAGGTTCGGAGTGAGTTGGGGATGCGGTCTGTACACGCTATCGCCGCCGCGGCTTTGCTCGGTCTTGGATTGGGCAGCGCAGCTGCGTCTGCCGACGATAAACAGTCGTTGGCCAGCCTGACCGAGACCATCCACACGACCTGCGCTGTCTGCCACAACGATGTGCTCAAGGAGCAGTTCGCCGGCCTGTCTCTGCAGCACTACGACGTCGCTCGTGCCCACGAGCTGGCACCGACCACCGAGAAGATGATCGTCAAGCTGCGCGCCGGCATGATGCCGCCGCCGGGTATGCCGCGCCCTTCGGTCGAGGTCATGGAATCGCTGGTTGCGACTCTGGAGAATCAGCTGGACCAGGCCGCAGCTGCGGACCCGAATCCGGGGCATCGCAGCTTTCAGCGTTTGAACCAGGCCGAGTACGAAGCGGCGATCAGCGAGTTGCTGGCGCTGGACATCGACGCCGCCGATTACCTGCCGCTGGATACGAAGAGCAGTAACTTCGACAACATTGCGGACGTGCAGCTGTTGTCGTCGACGCTGTTGACGTCCTACCTGAGCGCCGCCGCGCAGATCAGCCAGCTGGCGATCGGCGACGCGGACATCGCGCCGGCATCGCCGACCTACACCAACTCCGGCTACACCACTCAGTGGGAGCGCGTGGAAGGCGCGCCGTTCGGCACTCGCGGCGGGATCAGCGTCATGCACAATTTCCCGGCCGACGGCGAGTACGTGTTCCGTATGGCGTTCGAGCACACGACGACCGGTGAGTATTTCGGCATGACCACGCGCGGGGAGCAGATCGAAATCTCCGTGGATGGTGAGCGCATGGCACTGATGGACATGGATCAGTGGATGCACGTCTCGGACCCGAACGGCGTGAACATGAAGTCGGTGCCGATTTTCGTGACGGCCGGGCCGCATCGCGTGTCTGCGGCATTTCTGAAGCAGGCCGAAGGTCCCAAACAGGACATGCTGTCCCCGCACAAGTGGTCGCTCGTGGACAGGCAGATCGGCGTCCGGGCCTACGGCATTACGGCGCCCGCCCATTTGAAGGACCTGTCGATCGACGGTCCGTACAACGCGACCGGTATTTCGGCGACACCGAGCCGCGAAAAGATCTTCGTGTGCCGGCCGACGTCTCAGGATGACGAGATCGACTGCGTTACCGAGATTCTTTCCGGTCTCGCCAGCCGGGCGTATCGCGGCAAGTTCGATGAGAGCATGCTTGATGACCTGATCTCGTTCTATTTCCAGGGCGCCGAGACCGGCGGCTTCGAGAACGGCATCAAGACGGCGCTGCAGGCGATCCTGGCCAGCCCGGATTTTGTGTTTCGGCTGGAATCCACGCCCGAAGACGCCCGGCCTGGCGACGTGATTCGGCTGTCCGAGCTCGATCTGGCGTCCCGCCTGTCCTTCTTCCTTTGGGGCACGTCGCCGGACGAAGAACTGATCCGGCTGGCACGACGCGGCGAGCTGTCGACGCCGTCTGTCTGGGACGCGCAGGTCGATCGCATGCTGGCCGACGAACGAATCGAGGCGCTGGGTCCGCGATTTGCAGGCCAGTGGCTGCGGCTGGAGGACCTGGAAAAAGTCCACCCGGATCGGCTGCTGTATCCCGATTTCAATCAGCAGCTCGCCGACGCCATGCTGGTAGAGACGCAGATGTTCTTCAATCACCTGGTCAAGGAAGACAAGTCAGCGCTGGAGCTGTTTACGGCCGACTACACCTTCGTCAACGAAGCACTTGCCGAGCACTACGGCATCCCGGGCGTCGCTGGCGATCATTTCCGCCGGGTGCAGCATCACGATTCCAATCGCATCGGTCTGCTGGGCCACGGCAGCATTCTGACCCTGACCTCGCACGCCGGGCGCACGTCGCCGGTGCTGCGCGGCAAGTGGGTGATGGAGGTCCTCCTGGGAACACCACCGCCGCCACCACCGCCGGGTGTGCCTGACCTCGAGGAAACCGAGGGCGTTCAGGAAGGCCGTTTCCTGACTACGCGCGAGCGCATGGAAATGCATCGCGTCAATCCCACCTGCCATTCCTGTCACCAGTTTATGGATCCGATTGGTCTGGCGATGGACAACTTCGACGTGACCGGCAAGTGGCGCATCCGGGAAAACGGCATGCCGCTGGACACTCAAGGCACCTTTTACAGTGGCGTCGAGATCTCCAGCCCGCAGGAGCTTCAGTCCGTGCTCCTCGAGCGCCCTGTACCGCTGGTAAGAAACTTCGCCAGCAACATGATGGCCTACGCACTTGGCCGCCGCGTGGAGTACTACGATATGCCGACGGTCCGCAGGATCGTCGAGCAAGCGGAGGCCAACGACTATCGCCTGTCGTCCTTCATACGCGGTGTGGTCAACAGCGAAGCCTTCAAAATGAAGCGAATACCCGTAGGGGAGACCGTAGTGAGTGCCGATACGGCACCCTAGGCTGGCAGCAGCCCGGTCCACCCGTTAAACGACGAGACAGCAACCATGAAATACATCACAGGTAAGCACCTCCCGCGACGGTCATTCCTGAAAGGCATGGGCTCGACAATTGCGCTGCCCGTTCTGGGCGCCATGATTCCGGCGGGACACGCGGCTACTCGCACTGAGAAGCTGCTGAACCCAACGCGCCTGGTCGCCATCGAGATGGTGCACGGCGCGGCTGGCAGCAACGAATGGGGCGCCTCGCAGTTTCTGTGGGCGCCGGAGAAAGCCGGCAGCGAGTTTGACCTCACGCCCAGCGCGCTGTTGCCGATGGAGCCGTATCGCGACTACCTGACGATTGTCAGCAACACGGACGTTGCCAACGCGGAAGCCAAAACGCCGAGCGAAATCGGCGGCGATCACTTCCGTTCGAGCGCCGTTTTTCTGACCCAGGCGCATCCCAAGCAGACCGAAGGCTCGGACGTGTTCGTGGGCACGTCTCTGGATCAGCTCTACGCGCATCGGTTTGGCCAGGACACGCCGATTCCGTCGATGCAGCTCTGTATTGAAAACATCAATCAGTCGGGCGGTTGCAACTACGGCTACACCTGCGTTTACACGGATTCCATCAGCTGGGCGTCGCCGACCGAGCCGCTGCCCCTGATTCGCGATCCGCGCCTGGTGTTCGATCAGCTATTCGGCGCTGGCGGTACCGCGGAGGAGCGGCAGATGCGCCGGCAAACCGATCGGAGCATCCTGGACTGGATCGGCAATCGCGCCAACGACCTCAAGAAGCAGCTGGGTCCGGACGACCAGCGGCGCATGGATCAGTACCTGACCAACATCCGGGAAATCGAGCGGCGCATTCAGCAGGTCGAGAATCGTGCAGCCAGCGGTGAGCTAGGTGAAATTCCGGAAGCGCCCTCGGGCGTGCCCGAGTCGTTTGCCGAGCACGTCGAACTGATGTTCGACCTGCAGGTGCTGGCGTTTGCCGCGGATATCACCCGCGTCTTCTCCTTCAAGCTGGGTCGCGATTCTTCCGCGCGCGTGTTCGCGGAATCCGGCACCGACAAGCCGTTCCATCCATGCTCGCACCACGGCGGCAGCGAAGAAGGCGTCACGGACTTCTACAAGATCAACAAGTACCACGTCAGCATGGTTCCCTACCTCCTGGAGAAGCTGGAATCGACGATGGAAGGGGATACCCATCTGCTCGATAAGAGCATGGTGATTTACGGCTCCCCCATGGGCGACAGCAACCTGCACAACCACAAGCGTTGCCCACTGTTCGTCGCAGGCGGTGCCAATGGCAAGCTGGCAGGCAACCTCCACGTGAAAGCGCCGGACGGCACGCCGATGGCCAACGCGATGCTGAGCCTTCTGCACAAGCTGGGGCTGGAAGACATGGACAGTTTCGGTGACAGCACCGGAACGTTGTTGAGCTAGCGCCCGTTTGGTCGTGAGCCGTCTCATGCGCAGTCTTCGCCGACACCCAACTCTATTGCTGGCACTGCTGCTGTTGCCGTTCGGCTCGGCCATGGCGGATTCGCCGGTCGCCGACGCGGCCATGCTGCAGGACATCGACCGTATTACCGAGCTGGTGCAGCAGGGTACGGACGTAAACAC
>CAZMEA010000120.1:0-7301 GCA_964565135.1 uncultured Woeseiaceae bacterium | reverse complement strand
TGCGGCGAAGACCGATCCTGACAGCACGCACGGGCTGAGCCTGTTCGTCGTCGAGGGGGGTATGGAAGGCTTCGAACGCGGTCGGAATCTGAAAAAGATGGGGCTGAAGTCCCAGGATACGGCGGAGCTGTTCTTCAACAACGTTCGCGTACCAAAGGGGAATCTCCTCGGGGAATTCAACCGCGGCTTCTACCACCTGATGCATTTCCTCGCTGAAGAACGCCTGCTGGGTGCCGCCCAGTATCTGGGCGCTGCGGACGCAGCACTCGCTATCACGATGGACTACGTGTCGGAGCGCAGGGCTTTCGGACAGCGCGTTGCGGACTTCCAGAACACCCGCTTCAAGCTGGCTGACATGCGCACCGAGATCGACGTCGCCCAGGCTTTCGTTGATCAATGCGTCCTGGAGCACAATGCGGGCGAGCTGTCGGCCGACACTGCAGCAAAGGCCAAGCTCTTTTGCAGCGAGCTCGAGGGCCGTGTTCTGGATGAGTGTGTGCAGTTGCACGGTGGCGCCGGCTACATGGAGGAGTATCCAATCTGCCGCATGTTTCTCAATGCGCGCGTGTCCCGTATCTATGCCGGCAGCTCGGAGATCATGCGCGAGATCATCGCGCGATCGATGGGTCTCGACCCGCGTAAGCAAAAAGCGGCTGCGACGACGAACAAGGCGAATGCCGCATAACGGTCTGGGGGCAATAACATCATGAAGTGCGCATTCATCGGCCTGGGTGTCATGGGCTATCCGATGGCCGGGTTCCTGCAAAAGGGCGGGCACGAGGTCACCGTCTACAACCGGACGACAGCGAAAGCCGACGCATGGGTCGCCGAGTATTGCGGTCACTCGGCTGCGACACCGGCGGAAGCAGCAGCGAGCGCCGACGTGGCATTTTGCTGCGTTGGCAACGACGACGATGTTCGGGCGGTGACTATTGATAAGGACGGCATCCTCGAGGGCCTCGCTCACGGTGGCCTGCTGGTCGACCACACGACAGCTTCGGCAACGGTGGCGCGCGAGGTGGCAGAGGCGGCTGCGACGCAGGGCGTTGATTTTCTCGACGCACCGTTGTCGGGCGGCCAGGCAGGAGCGGAGTCCGGGCAGTTGACCATCATGGTCGGCGGGGATCAGGCCGTATTCGATCGCGCATTGCCCTTGCTCGACTGTTACGCCAAGGCCTGTACGCGTATCGGCCCGGTCGGCGACGGGCAGCGCGCGAAAATGGTGAACCAGGTGTGCATTGCCGGCGTCGTGCAGGGATTGTCGGAAGCATTGCACCTTGCAAAACGCGGTGGCCTCGACATCGCCGCCGTGATCGGCGCAATCTCGAAGGGTGCAGCGCAGTCCTGGCAGATGGAGAACCGCTGGGAAACCATGGTGAACGACGAATTCGAGTTCGGATTCGCCGTGGAGTGGATGCGCAAGGATCTTGCGATCGCATTGGAAGAAGCCGAACGCGTCGGCGCAACGCTCGAGATGACGAAGCTTGTCGACGGCTATTACGCCGACGTCGAAGAGCTTGGTGGTCGCCGATACGATACGTCCAGTTTGATCAAGCGTCTGGAACCCTGAGGCACCCACAGCCGCCAGGCGTTATACTGACAACATCCAGGGGTGGTCAGTCGACCTGAGATCCGCGCAGGCGGGAACCCTTTGAACCTGACCCGGCTAATACCGGCGTAGGAAGAGGAATCCGGAATGTTCCCAAAAAATCCGTCGCGGCAGGTTGCCGCATTTCTGTTTGTTGCGTTGCTGCCGGCGCTGGCGTGGTCGCAGGAGTCGCTCGATGAAATCGTGGTGACCGCCGATTTTCGCGGGCGCACGACCAGCGAGTTGCCGGCCAGTGTCACCGTTCTCGACGCCGAGCGCATCCGGGAGTCCGCGGTGCAGCATTTCGAAGAGCTGATCTTCGCCGTACCCAACCTGAACTGGTCGGGAGACGGCAACCGCGCGCGCTACCTGCAGATTCGTGGTGTCGGCGAACTCGAGCAGTACGAGGGAGCGCCGAATCCGTCGGTCGGTTTTCTCGTCGACGACATCGACTTCAGTGGCATCGGCACGATCGCGACCTTGTTCGACGTACAGCAGATCGATGTGCTTCGCGGGCCGCAGGGGACACGCTATGGTGCCAACGCGTTGGGCGGCCTGGTCTACGTGCAGAGCCAGGACCCGACGGACGAGTGGGATGCCCGGGTACAACTGAGCGCCGGCGGTGACGACCTGTTGTCCGGCGGCATCGCCTTGGGTGGCCCGATCAGCGAAGGCAGTAACGTACGCTACAGGCTGAGCGCGCATCATCACGAAAGCGACGGCTTTCGGAACAACCCGTTCCTCGGTCGGGATGACACCAACGGTCGAAGCGAGACGACCCTTCGCGCCAAACTCGCGTGGGGCAATACCGATGACTGGTCATTCAAAGCGACGGCAATGTTCGTCGACATCGATGATGGTTACGACGCATTCGCCCTGGACAATGGTTTAACCGTGCTTTCGGACAACCCCGGCAGAGACGCGCAACAAAGCCTGGGCCTGGCACTTCGCGCCGAGCGTTCCCTCGGCGCGGACATGACCTTCACATCGATCACCTCGGTCGCTGATTCCGATATCGACTTCTCGTTCGACGCAGACTGGGGAAACACCGAGTCGTGGGATCCCTTCGTTTACGACTACACGTCGGCGACGTCCCGCCAGCGCGAGACGTTCAGCCAGGAGTTTCGCCTGTCTGGTAACACCGGGAGCGGCATCAACTGGCTCGGTGGCGTGTATGCCCTCGCGCTCGACGAGCAGTTGGCGACGCGAAACCTGGGTGTCTACGAGGACCTCGTGGTATTCGACTTTGTAGATTCTCTGGATCAGTCTCTGGCCAGCAGCTTCGATTCACTCAATCTGGCGGTCTTCGGCCAGGTCGGGTTTCCGGTGGGCGATCGCGGTGAGTTCAGCGTGGGCCTGAGACTGGAAGACCGAACCACCGATTACGACGATTCGGATGGCCTGTCTGCGTCACCGGACGACTTCCTGATCGGCGGTGAGTTGGCTTATCGGCACGCGTTCAGCGATCGCATGACCGCCTATGCCTCACTGTCTCGCGGGTACAAGGCGGGTGGTTTTAACCTGGGTTTCGTGCCGGACGCGCAGCGTGACTTTGTCGATGAGGCGCTGTGGAGTGCCGAGGTCGGTGTCAAGTCCGTCTGGCTGGACGGTCAACTCGGATTGGACGCGGCGGTGTTCTACAACCGGCGCGATGATCAGCAGGTGCGTGGCTCGGTACAGCTGAATCCGAACGACCCGGCATCCTTCGTCTTCTTTACCGACAACGTGGCGCGTGGAACGGCGCTCGGCTTCGAGGCGGATATTCGCTGGGCGCCGACCGAGGGTCTCGAGTTCTACGCTGGAATCGGCCTATTGGACACCGAGTTCGATCGCACCAATGCCGAGACTGCGTCACTCGATGGACGTGCCCAGGCGCATGCTCCGGAATACAGCCTGTCTGTCGGCGGCGCATACCGGCTGCAGAGCGGCTGGTTTGCCCGCATCGATGCGACCGCCAGAGATGACTTTTTCTTCGACGTTAGCCATGACCAGAAGTCCGAAGCCTACGAGCTGGTGAATCTGCGGCTCGGTTATGAGCAGGAGCGCTGGTCGGCGCAGCTCTGGGCAAGAAACCTCTTCGACGAAGACTACGCGGTGCGTGGATTCTTCTTCCCCAACGAGCCGCCGGATTTCTTCCCGTCGGTGCTGTATTTGCGGCGCGGCGACCCGCGGCAGATCGGCGTTACCGTCGACTACAATTTCTAGGAGAGCAGCCATGCGAGTAGCCGTAGATATCAGTCTCTACCCGATTGATCAGCCGCACATCCCGCCGATCGATGACTTTATCGCCCGTGTGAATCGACATCCGTCGCTCATCGTCGAGACGAACCGCATGTCGACGCAGATTCGTGGCGAGTATGCCGACGTCATGCAGGTCCTCACCGATGAGGTTCGCGGCACCTTCGATGCGCTGCCGAAGGCCGTGTTTGCGATAAAGATCCTGAACAACCCGATGGAGGACTGATCGGCAATGGCCGACTTTCTTCTCGAGTTGTCGGCCGAAGCCAGCGCTCTGTCGGTTCTGGAGGCAATCGCCTTCGTGCTGGGCGTCGCCTACCTGTTGCTGGCCATTCGCGAATCGATCTGGTGTTGGCCATCCGCCTTCATCAGTTCCGGCATTTTTGCGGTGCTGTTTGCGACCTCACGCATCTACATGGACGCCGGCCTGCAGGTCTTCTACGCGGGCATGGCTGTCTACGGTTGGTGGGTCTGGCGTTCGACAGGACCATCCCGCAATGAGCTCCAGGTGCATCGCTGGCCCCTGAAGTACCACCTGGTGGCATGTACGGTTGTACTCGTTCTGTCATCAGGCAGCGGCTGGCTGCTGGCGACCTACACAGATGCGGCATATCCGTACGTGGACTCGCTGACGACGTTTGCCTCCTTCTGGGCGACCTTCCTGGTCGCACGCAAGGTCCTGGAGAACTGGTACTACTGGCTGGTCATAGATGCGGTCTCGATCGCAATCTACCTCGAGCGCGGTCTCGAGTTCGCGGCGCTCCTGTTTGCCGTCTATCTCGTCATGATCCCGTTTGGTCTGATCGCATGGACGCGATCCATGCATCAGTCCTCGCCCTCAATGACAGCGGCGTGAGCGAGCTTCCAACCGCCGAGCAGGTTATTGCGTCAGTGCCGATATGGCGTGGGTCTGGCGTCACCGTCGAAGCGGCAATGCCGGGCCTCACCAATCGCAGTTTCCGCGTCCGGTCTGGTGGGGAGCGGTTCGTCCTGCGCCTGAATGCGGCTCACACGCCAATTCTTCGCGTCGATCGAGCGAACGAGCGCGTCGCACTACAGCGCGCGCAACAGGCGGGCATCGGGCCCGAGGTCGTCTACTCCGACGGCGAAAACGGCGTTCTTGTCACGCGCTTCATCGACGGCACCGTACTGTCGGCTGATGATCTTGAAAGAACCGCAACGCTCGAACGCATCGCCGCATTACTGCGCGAGGTACACGCACTCCCGCCTTTCGGGAACGGATATGAAAGCTCGCGCGCGGCTGGTCACTACGCCAGCGCCTTGCCTGATGACGCGAAACTCCAACGTACGGGTGAGTCCTGTCTGAACTTCATCCACGCGCAGCGGGGCATGGTGACGGCGAGTTTCTGCCACAACGACGTCATTGCACTCAATCTGATCGATACCGGATCGTTGTACCTGATCGACTGGGAGTACGCCGGCGACAACGACGCATTTTTCGATCTTGCGTCGCTCATTGCCTGGCATGATCTGGATGCTCGCCAGACCGACGTGCTGCTGGGCGCCTACACGGGCGGTCTGCGTGAGCACGACAAGGAGCGCCTCGAAATTCAGCGCAGGGTTTACGATGCGCTGCACTGGCTGTGGCTGGCTGCCAGGGAATCCATCACCCCGTCGGAGTTCGGCAGCCGCCGCCTGGCGGAGCTGGAACGCGGGCTGCGCTTAACCTGAGTCCTGTTGGACGTTCTACCAGCTGTTGCGTAGCTCTCGGAGCGCGAGGAACACGGCTTCCGGATCCGGCGCGGTGCCCAGTTCCGGAAAGCGCTGTCGCAGCCCGTCGATGATTGCCGGGTTCTGCAGCCTGAAGAACGTGTTGTACGTTTTCTCCTCGCCGAGCGACGTGACCACGGCGTCCGCCGGATCCTGGTTTTCATAGCGCGCGAGCATCTCGGCCGCAGCCCTGTTTCCGGGTTCCCGGTCCAGGGTGAACTGGAGGTTGTTGACGAGGTAGTCGTGTCCCGGGTACAGGAGTGTCTCGTCGCCGAGTCGCTCGAGCTGGTTTGCAAACGTCTGGTACAGCTCGTGCGGGTGACCGCCGTTGTGGCAGTTGCCAGCGCCCGCATTGAACAGCGTGTCGCCACTGAACAGGGCTGGCCGATCCGTGTGTGACAGCAGGCAGATATGCGCCATCGTGTGGCCGGGCGTGTCCAGGCACTCGAGCTCTACAGTTTTGCCGACCTTGATTACGTCACCGGCGCCAACGCCGCGATCAATGCCCGGAATTCGTGCGCCGGCGTTCCTGTGGGCAACGATCCGCGCCCCCGTGGCCTTGACGACGGCCTTGTTGCCGCCGATGTGGTCGGCGTGCTCGTGGGTGTTGAGAATTTGCGTGATTTGCCATCCGCGCTCGGCCGCAATGGCCAGGCACTGGTTCGCGTCCAAGGGATCGACAGCCAGAGCCTCTCCCGTTTCCCCACACGCAATCAGGTAGTTGAAGTTTCGCAACGGATTGGCGGTCCAGATCTGCTCGACAATCACGGGAACGTCTCCTGCGGCTAGTGCTCCGGTTCGCTTGTCGCTAAGGTTGCTGCCCTGATTTGACCGGCTGCGGACTCAACGGCGAATGGGAACTCTCTACGTTACACGTCATGGACAGGCGAGCCTGTTCACTGACGACTACGATCGATTGTCGGATCTCGGTCGTCGGCAGGCAAGGACGCTCGCAGAAGCCTGGTTGGACCGCGGGCTGGTATTCGATGCGGTCTGGACCGGCGATCTGAAACGCCAGGTCGACACGGCGAAGGAGGTGGCGGCGGTGTTTTCGGCGGCCGGCAGGCCGTTTCCTGAGCCGGTTCGTGCCGCCGGGCTCAATGAATACCCGGCTGACGAGATCATGGCAACGCTCGGCCGTACCCTGCGCGAACGTGACTTGCGAATCGCGGAGCTCCACGCCGCCGCTGAATCGGCGACGGATGGCAGCGAGCGAAGCCGGCATTTTCAGCGCCTGCTCGAGGCCGTTATCGGTCATTGGGTTCGCGGCGAGCACGCGCCCGATGAGGCGCCGGTGTCCTGGCAATCCTGGAGCGACGGCGTACGACGGTCCCTGTCTGAGGTAATGAGCCGGGCGCAAAAAGGGGCGACGATCGCTGTCTTTACGTCGGGTGGCGTGATCGGCGTGACCGTGCAGACGGTACTTGCTGCGCCTCCAATCAAGGCGGCCGAGCTGAACTGGCGAATCTACAACGGATCGGTTACCCGATACACGTTTAGTGGCGACAGGGTTTCTTTGGATCATTTCAATGACATAGGGCATTTTCCCAGAGATCAGCTCACCTATCGGTAGCATCTCGGGGCGATCGGTGATGGACTTCGTGGAAAAGGTGTCTCGTTTAGTTGACACCCTGTCGCACTTTTGCGACCTTAGCTGCGTCGAGATTGCGGGATCGGAGTGACGGGCCGCGTTTCGAAAAAGCACCTTTACGTACTTCTTGGCGGGGGACTGTGCCAAGCGACT
>CAZMEA010000119.1:0-7307 GCA_964565135.1 uncultured Woeseiaceae bacterium | reverse complement strand
GGCCCGCACCTGGCCTACGCGCCGCAATTCACGGCTGAGCTGCAGCGCTACGCCGCCGCAGGCTACGTCGTCTTTTACGACAACCATCGCGGCAGCACGGGTTACGGTGCCGAATTCGCCCTGAAGCTGCAGTACATGTATTCCAGCGAGGCGGATTTTGCCGATCACATGTCCGGCGTCGATGCGCTCATCGAACGAGGCATTGCGGATCCGGACCAGCTCTACATTACCGGTGGCTCGGCTGGTGGCATCGCCAGTGCCTATGCCATCGGGCTGACGGACCGCTTCCGCGCGGCGGCCGTGCAGAAGCCGGTGATCAACTGGGTGAGCAAGGTCCTTACGGCCGACTCCTACATCTCGCAGATCCCGTTCCAGTTTCCTGGTATGCCCTGGGACGAGCTGGATCACTACTGGAAGCGCTCGCCGCTCTCACTGGTCGGCAACGTAACGACACCGACCCTGCTCATCACGGGTGAAGACGATCAGCGCACGCCGATCTCGGAAACAGAGCAGTTCTACCAGGCGCTCAAGCTGCGCAAGATCGATGCGGTAATGGTGCGCGTTCCGGGGTCCTCGCACGGCATCGCCGGACGGCCCTCGCGACTGAACGCGAAGGTCGACAATATCCTCGCCTGGTTTGACCGGTACGACGGCAACGATGATGAGTAGACGACTGCGAGCGTCTCTGCTCGGATTCGTTATCGCGATTACCGGCTGCGGCCCATCGGCCGAGCCGTTCCTGCCGCAGTATGCGCAGATCGATCTGCTGATCGAGAACGGCCAGGTCATCGACGGTCTCGGGACGCCGGCTCGGGACGCCGATGTCGTGGTCGTCGATGACGAAATCGTATTCGTCGGTGAGGCAAATTTCGGAGAAGCGGATTTTGCGGATCGCATCGTTCGTCGCATTGACGCGCGCGGGCGCGTTGTCGCGCCTGGATTTATTGACCTGCATTCGCACGGCGATCCGCTGGCAACGCCTGCAATGGACAATTTCCTGGCGATGGGGGCAACGACGATCACTCTCGGCCAGGATGGCTCGAGCCCTGACTTTCCGGACCTGTCTGCGTGGATGGCCGAGGTGGATGCCAACGGCATCGGTCCCAACCTCGCGATGTTTATCGGGCACGGCACGTTGCGGAACCAGGCCGGCATAGGCCGGAAGACCACGCCGGAACCCGAAGAGCTGGAGCGCATGCTGGCACTGCTGGACGAGGCGCTCGAGGATACGTTCGGCATGAGTACCGGGTTGGAGTACAACCCCGGTCTGAACGCGGAGCGTGAAGAGTTAGAGGCGCTGGCCAGGGTCGTCGGTGACAACGACCGCATGATCATGAGCCACATGCGCAACGAGGACGACTACGCCCTCGAAGACTCGATCGCCGAACTCCTGAACCAGGGCGAGTACGCGCGCGTACACATCTCCCATCTCAAGTCCGTATATGGCAAAGGCGTCGAACGCGCGGACGAGATACTCGGCATTCTCGACAGCGCCCGCGACGAGGGCGTGGAGGTGACGGCAGAGATCTATCCCTACACGGCAAGCTATACCGGCATCGGTATCCTGTTTCCTGTTTGGGCCAAAACCGATGAGCAATTTGCGGTCGCGCGGGTCGAGCGGCGCGAGGAGCTGGCGGAATACCTGCGCAACCGCGTCAATCTTCGTAATGGTCCCGAAGCCACATTGCTGGGCACAGATCCTTACACGGGCAAGACGCTGGCCGAGCTTGCGCATGAAATGGAAATGCCGTTCGAAGACGTGCTGATCGATGTGATCGGCCCAACCGGCGCGTCCGGCGCCTACTTTGTGATGAACGATCCATTGCAGTCGCGGCTACTCAGTCATCCCATGGTCGGCGTCTGTTCAGACGGCAGTCCGACCGGTTTCCATCCGCGTGGTCATGGCACCTTCGCACGAATCATCGAGCGCTACGTGGTCGGCGAGGGCGTACTCACGTTGCCGGAGGCGGTCCGCAAGATGACGTCGTTCGCGGCCAGCGTGCTCGGCATTGAGGATCGGGGCGTCCTTGCCGCCGGCAAAAAGGCTGACATCATCGTCTTCGACCCGCTGAACGTGCACGAGAACGCGACCTTCCCGGATCCGTTCAGACTGTCGTCCGGCTTTGACTACGTCATCGTGAACGGCAACGTGGCGCGTGAACGCACGCTGTCGTCCGACGTTCTTTCCGGTCGGGTACTGCGACCTGCGTCGTGATCGATTTCCACTCGCTGTCACCGCGGCCGGTCGTCGATACGGATGGCCGTGCCATTGTCCTGGATCTGTCTGCCGGCTCAATGCAACTCGGCGAGCCACTGCCCGGCTTGTCCGTATCCCGATTCTCCGAGCTCGTCGAAACCGTCATGACTGAAGCGCAAACCGGGTTTGCCTACGGACGCTGGGGTGAGCGTCGGGAGCTGTATTCGAACGCCTTGTTCGCTAACGACGATCCCGACGCACGACGGGATGTTCACCTCGGCGTCGATGTTTTCTGCGCGCCGGGCACCGAAGTGTGTGCCCCGCTGCCCGGGCGTGTCGTCATCAATGCCAACAACGCACGCGAACTCGACTACGGACCGCTGCTGATCCTGGAACACGAAACTGTCAGTGGCAGCTTCTTCACGCTGTACGGACATCTGTCGCTCGCCAGCATTGAGCCGATGACTGTCGGCACAGTTATCGCAGCGGGCGAGCGCATCGCACGCGTGGGCGCCCCGCCGGAAAACGGCAACTGGGCGCCACACCTGCATTTCCAGCCGATCCTCGACCTGCTGGGGCTTGGTGCAGACTTTCCGGGCGTCGCGAGGCGCGCCGAAATCGACAAGTGGTTCGGGCTCTCACCGCTGCCGGGCGCATTTTTCCCCGATTGCGACGCCGCACAGCTGGACGGCAGCAACACGGTCGCATGAGTTCTTTGCACCTGCTCGACTACACCGCGATGGCGATCTATTTCGCCATTCTGGTCTGGATTGGCATCCGCGTCGCTCGAGAAGAAAAGGGCGACGGCGCCAGCGAGTCGTTCCTTGCTGCCGACCGGAATATGAACCTCGTTCAGTCGACGTCCAGCACCGCGGCGACGGATCTCGGCGGCGGTTTCAGCATCGCGATGGGCGGGCTCGGCTTTACGATCGGCATCGCCGGGTCCTGGCTGATTGCCGTTTCCGCCTTGAGCATCCTTATGGTGTCATTCCTGATGGTGCCCAAGGTAAAGCGCTGGTCCGACAAGGTATCCGGACTGACCACTGGCGACATGTTCGAAGCCAGGTTCGATCGACGTACAGGCACATTGGCGGCCATCGTCGTCGGCATCGCGTGGTTCACGTTCGTCGGCGGGCAGATCATTGCCGGGGGCAAGCTGCTGCAGGTCACCCTGGACATGGACCTGACCTTCGCGGTCGTTCTGGCCGGCGGCATCATCTTGGCGTACACCGCGCTGGGAGGGCTCAAGGCCGTGATCTACACGGACGTGTTCCAGATGTTCGTGCTTATGATCGGAATCCTGTTTATCGCGGTACCGATCGGGCTTTGGCAGGTCGGCGGCATTGGCGCGCTCGTCGAACACTTTGAGGCCTCGCCGGAAACAGCCAGCCTGGTCGACTGGGGCGCCGTTACCTGGCTGCAGCTCACGAACTGGTTTTTCGCCATCTTCCCGGTCTGGTTCATCTCCATTGCCGCGATGCAGCGGATTGTCGCGGCACGCGATGAGAAGACCGCCCGTCGCGCTTTCTTCCTGACGGGCGTGCCGATCGAGTGGCCGCTCTTCGCTGTCGGTAGCACGCTCATCGGTCTGATTGCCCGCATGCTGATACCGGAGCTCGACGATCCCGAGCTTGCGACCCCGATGATCATTATGGAGCTTCTGCCCGCCGGCATTGCCGGCGTTGTCATAGCGGCTTACATCGCCGCTGTCATGTCCTCGGCGGACTCGTGCCTGATTGGACCGGTCGCGATCTTTACCAACGACATCTACAAGAAGCGGCTGCGGCCCTCGGCATCTGATGCGGACCTGGTCAGGGTGGCAAGAATGGCGACGCTGGTGCTGGGCGTTCTCGCCATTGGCACGGCTTACTTGATTCCGAACGTGCTCGATCTGATTCTTTACGCTTACACGTTCGGTGCGGCCGGTATCTTCTTTCCGATGCTGGGGCTGCTGTTCTGGCGTCGCACGACAGCCGCCGGGGCGTTCTGGAGCATGCTGCTAGGGGGCAGTTCCGCGGTCGTCTGGGCAGCGATCGGCGAACCGTTCGGCATTGCCGCTTCTTACGCGGGTTGGGTCATTGGATTGCCGGCGCTGGTACTCGTTTCTCTACTCACCGATCACTCTGCCGAAGAAGACCTTGACGTATTCATCTAGTTGCAGGGTATTTCAGACGAGTATCTGAAGAACCGAAACATTCTTGTAGCTTTATAAAAATCTTTTCGAAACCTTAGCTCAACATAAGCTTCATGTTGCTGTAAGGGGCGGTTCACATCGTTTCCAAAAAATTACGGGTCCTGTCACCCCCCGGTGACAGCTGACTCTTTTCGGAGGAGACGATACATGACAAACAAGAAGAACGGCCTGACACTTGCGCTCGCAATTGTCCTGCCGATGTTGATCGTTGCCTGTGAGGGCGACGACGGCCGCGACGGTGATCAGGGACCACCGGGCGTCGGTCTTCCTGGTCTTGACGGTACGGATGGTGCCAATGGCCTGGTCACGCAGACGACGGTTCCGGCCGGGAATGCCAGCTGCCCCAATGGCGGTGTACGCATCGACTCGGGTACAGACACGAACGGCGACGGCATTCTGGACGCGGGTGAAATCACCGGGACCTCCTACGTTTGTAACGCCGCCAACGCGCGGTACTTCAATCGAATCTCCTCTTTCCCGGTCTGTTCTTTCATAGACCCGACCTGCAACGACGATACTGAAACCGCGTCCGAAATCGTCGCTGCCAGTGAAGACGGCAATACTCTGATCTACACCGACAGCCCGCTAGAGGGTCTTGGCTTCGTCGACATCACCAATCCGGCGGCTCCGGCCGGCATCGGTACGCTTGCGCTGGCAGGTGAGCCGACGTCTGTTGCGGTTGCGGGTGATATTGCGCTGGTCGGCGTCAACACTTCAGCGGACTTCGTCAACACGTCCGGTACGCTGGACGTCGTCGACATTGCGACGCGGACCAACCTGATGTCCATCACGCTGGGTGGGCAGCCGGACTCCGTTGCTGTGAGCCCCGACGGTACTTATGCAGCGGTCGTCATCGAGAACGAGCGCGATGAAGATCTTGGTGACGGTGCGCCACCGCAGCTGCCCGCAGGTTTGCTGCAGATCGTCGATCTCGCCGGGCCGATGATGGCCTGGACGGCGACCGACGTCGACCTGACCGGCCTGGCCGATCTCTTTCCCGGCGACCCTGAGCCCGAATACGTCGACATTAATGAAGACAACATTGCCGTCGTAACGCTGCAGGAGAACAATCACATCGTTCTCGTCGATCTGGAAACCGGCACGGTCGTCAACGACTTCAGTGCCGGCACGGTCGACCTCATGCAGATCGACGCCACGGAAGAAGATCCGGCGATCATCTCGCTCACCGAGATGCAGGCAGCGGTTCCGCGCGAGCCGGATGGCGTTACGTGGATCAACAACGAGTTCTTTGCCACTGCCGACGAGGGTGACCTCGACGGTGGCAGCCGTGGATTCACGATCTTCGACACGAGTGGCAACGTCGTATTTACCAGCGGCAACTCCAACGATCACATCGCAGTTCGCCTGGGCCACTACCCGGACGGCCGTTCGGGCAATAAGGGCAACGAACCCGAGAACGCAGACTTTGGCGTTTACGGCGGTGACCGCATCCTGGTTGTCACCTCCGAGCGTTCGAGCCTGCTGTTCGTCTACGACGTCGCGAACGCCGCTCAGCCGCTTCTCAAGCAGGTGCTGCCCGCGGGCGTCGGTCCGGAAGGTACGCTCACACTGCCGTCGCGAAATCTTCTGATCGCGGCCAGCGAAGAAGACAATCGTGGTGACAAGATTCGATCCGTGCTGAACATCTACAGCTACACGGAAGACGATCCGGAATACCCGACCGTCATGTCCGCGGATCGCATGGATGGCACGCCGATTCCCTGGAGCGCCATGTCCGGTCTCGCAGCCGACGCGACAATGCCGCGCCGCCTTTACGCGATCGAGGACAGTTTCTACGGTTCGAACCGTATCTTCGGCATCGACATCTCCGAGACGCCGGCCATGCTGGACGAAGAAATCACGATCACCGACCCCAATGGCGTGTTCGCAGCTATTCCGGCCGTCGCGCTTGCGGATGCAACGGTCGCCGACGACGATCCGACCCGTATCGACGTTTTTGACGAAGCCGATCTCGACGCGCTGATCAACGACGACAATACGGTCAACATCGATCCGGAAGGCATCTCGGTTGCCAGCTCCGGGGGCTTCTGGGTTGTCTCGGAAGGCTCCGGCACGGTGGGAGACGCGGCCCGGCCCATCAACAGCCTGAACTTCATCTTCAAAGTTGATGCAGCGGGTGTGATCGAAGCCGTTGTTACCCTGCCGGATCCGGTTAATGCCGGGCAGCTTCGCTTCGGCTTCGAGGGTATCGCCGAGTACAACGGACGTGCCTACGTTGCCTTCCAGCGCGTCTGGACCGGCCTGGGCGACACCGAGGCTCGAATCGGCGTCTATGACGTTGCGAACGCAACCTGGGAGTTCCTGTTCTACCCGCTGGATGCGCCGGCGTCACAGAATGGCGGCTGGGTCGGCCTGTCCGACATCACGTCACTGGGTAACGGTGAGTTCCTGGTCGTCGAGCGCGACAACCAGGGTGGCCCGGACGCCGCGATCAAACGCCTGTACAGCTTTGACGTGACCGGCCTTACCGACGGTGACACCATCACGAAGACGCTTGAGCGAGACCTGATGGGTGACCTGATGGCGCCGGGTGGCCTCGTGGCAGAGAAAGTGGAAGGTTCGGCCGTCACGGCGAACGGGGATGTCTACATCATCAACGACAACGATGGCGTCGATGACAACAGTGGCGAGACCCAGCTGATCAACCTGGGCGATATCCTGTAAGCGTTTGCCACAGCGTGGTAAGAGAAGGGCCGGCATTCGTCGGCCCTTCTTTGTTGCGATGTGGATTCGCAGTTCGTCTATTGGCGAAATTTCTCGCAAAGTCCGGCTCGATGTGTGGACTGGTTCTTTGTCGCACCCATTGAGTAACTCTTATGTCAATAGCGACTCAATTCACCGTCCGACATGGCTACCTTCCACCGCGTTCCGAAAGGGATAATCAGGGAAGAAAGA
>CAZMEA010000118.1:0-7330 GCA_964565135.1 uncultured Woeseiaceae bacterium | reverse complement strand
CGATCAAAATGGGCTGCTTGGCGATGCCGCTATTCAGAAACGTTCCGCTTTCCCGAAAGTTGCTGCTCATCACCCTTGGGGCCTCCAGCCTGGCACTGCTGCTGTCCTCGGCAATCACCACTGTCAGTTCGGGCTACGGCTACCGCGAAACGCTCTCCGAAAACGTAATCACCGTTGCGAATGCCATCGGCGCAAACAACGTTGCGGCGCTGACGTTCGAGGATGAGACGCTCGGCCAGCAGGCCCTGGCCGCCCTGGAAAGCGAAGCGAGCTTTCGCCTTGCTCACCTCTACGACGAGAACGGCAGTCTTCTCGCCCGACACGTACGCGCCGACCTTGACGAGAACGAGAAGATGCAGACCGTACCGACGGTCATGCTGGAGGAGGCCGTCGACACGGCGCAAACGGTGCGTCGATTCGAAGGCTTTCTACACCTCGACGTGATCACGCCGGTCGTCTACGAGGGCGATCTCGTCGGCTTCGTGCATTTGCGCACGAGTCTCGAAAAGGTATCGAGTCAGCTTGCCCAGTCAGCTCTCCTGACCGCCGTCGTCGTCGTGCTTGCGATCTTCGCGGCGTTCCTGCTGTCAGCCAGGCTACAACGCATGGTTGCGGCGCCGATCGTCGAGTTGGCCGACCTCACCCGCATCGTGACTGAAAAAGGCGACTACACACTGCGTGCCAAAGCCGCCGGCAACGATGAAGTCGGGGATCTGGTTACCGGCTTCAACAACATGCTCGAACAGATCAAGCTGCGAGACGGGGAGCTCGACGAGAACCAGCGCCGCCTGGCGGAGCGATCTGAAGCGCTGGCCACGGTCAACGCCGAGCTTCGCGATGCCATCGATGAAAGTCGGGAGGCACGCGAGAAGGCCGAGGATGCGAGTCGCGCGAAGAGCGATTTTCTGGCTCGTATGAGCCACGAGATTCGCACGCCGATGAACGGTGTGATCGGCATGGTGGAGCTGCTTGCACGTACGCAACTCGACCCGAACCAGCGTCATTACGTGTCGGCGATCGACCGGTCAGCCGAGACGCTGATGGCCATCATCAACGACATTCTCGATTTCTCCAAGATCGAAGCTGGCAAGCTGGAGCTCGACTTCATCGACATGGAAGTTCGTGAGGTGGTTGAGGAGACAGTCGAGCTGCTTGCAAACCGAGCTCACGCGAAAGGGCTCGAACTGATCTGCGACGTGCGGGGCAAGGCCGATATCGCGGTCAGTGGGGACAGCATTCGCATTCGCCAGATTCTGATGAACCTGATCGGCAACGCAATCAAGTTTACCGAGGCGGGCGAGGTTCGGGTCACGGTGGACGAGGTCAGCGCCCGGGGCGAACGGACCTTCTTACGTTTCGAGGTTAGCGATACAGGCATCGGTATACATCCCGATCACCTCGACCGGGTGTTCGACTCGTTTTCTCAGGCAGACGGGGGCACGACCCGTCGTTTCGGCGGCACGGGTCTCGGACTCGCGATCTGCAGCGAGCTTGTCGACCTCATGGGTGGCGAGATCGGTGTCGAGAGCACGCCGGACAAAGGCTCGAGCTTCTGGTTCGAAGCTCCGTTCAAGCGCGTGATCAGCGTTAACAGCTACCGCCGCATTGAAGAGCTCGCCGGAAAACACGTTCTGGTCGTGGATGATAACGAGACCAATCTGTTGGTCGTGTCAGAGCAGCTCTCGAACTGGAAGATGTGGCCAGAGACCGTCGACAGCGGGCCCGCCGCTTTGCGGGAGCTAAAGCGAGCGAGCGAGGAAGGTTCCCCTTACGATGCGGTGTTGCTGGATTGGCATATGCCTGACATGGACGGGCTTATGCTCGCCGACGAAATCGCCGGACACAGCGACTACGATTCGATCAGACTGGTGATGTTGAGTTCGTCCGCGGCTAACAAGGAAGCAGACTCATCTTCCTGTCGACGAATCGACTACTTCATTACCAAACCGGTGCGGCAGGCGAGGCTTCGCGACTGCCTGCTTCATCTCCTCGGCACGTCCGAGCCGGAAAGCCAGACTCAGACGCTCGCCGATGACGGTGACGCTTCCCTCGACTCCCAATGCGTCCGTGTTCTGCTGGTCGAAGACAACCTGATCAACCAGGAGGTTGCTAAGGGCATGCTCGGTGCGCTGAAGGCGGACGTTGACATTGCGCAGAACGGCAAAGAAGCCATTGAGAAGCTCGAGGAAAACGACTACGCCGTCGTTCTCATGGACTGCCATATGCCGATCATGGACGGCTATGCGGCGACGCGAGCAATTCGCGAGAAAGAAGAAAACACCGAAGGCGATCGCCAGGTCATCATTGCGCTGACGGCAAACGCGTTGCCGGAGGATCGGCAAAAGTGCCTCGATGCCGGGATGGACGACTACCTGAGCAAGCCGTTCACGATCGCGAGGCTGCGCGACACGCTGCAACGCTGGACTGGTGCTGACGAGGCGGTGTCGGCATGACGACCGTCGACCGCGGTGCGGGCAGAATACTCGTCGTCGACGACGACCCGACCACACGCATGCTTGCGCGGGCGACCCTGGAGAAGTCCGGCCTGACGGTCGTTGAGGGTGTCAACGGTCATGAAGCTATCGAGCTTGCGACAGAGTCGACGCCGGACCTGATCCTCCTCGATGTCGAGATGCCCGAGCTCGATGGTTTCGAAGCATGTGCCCGGATCCGCTCCCGACCCGAGATCGCGGAAATTCCCATCATCATGCTCACCGGTCGTGAGGATGACGAATCGATCAAGGCGGCGTACGACTCCGGCGCGACGGACTTCGTCGCGAAGCCGGTCAGCTGGCCATTGCTGACGCACAGGGTACGCTACGTACTGCGGGGCAGTCGGGAAAGCCGGGTGCTCGCTGAAAGCAAGAACAAGAACCGGGCGTTCGTAAAGGCGATTCCGGACTCAATGATCGTCGTCGATAAGAAGGGCATCGTTCGATCGCATCAGCGCGGCAAGGACGGTAATGCCGCCTTCGACCGTATGCTGCGCGTCGGACAGACCGTGTTCGACGCCTTGCCCGCCGGCTTTGCAACGAGCTGGAAGCACTCGATCCGGCACGTTCTCGACAAGGGAGCTATCCAGCAGTTCGAGACGAGCTTTTCGCAGGGCAAGACAGTTGTCTACTTCGACGTGCGCATGGTGCCGTTCACCCGCAAACAGGTCCTGGTGATCATGCGCGACGTCTCCGTGCAAAAGAGGGCTGATGCGAAAGTGCGCCGCCTGGCGTTCTTCGACACGTTGACCGGATTGCCGAATCGGCAATCGTTCCTGATTCAACTCTCGGAAATGATTCGGCAGTGTGCCGGAACAGACCGACAGTTCAGCGTGCTTTATGTTGATCTCGACAACTTCAAGCGAATCAACGATACCTTGGGTCATACCGTCGGTGACGCGCTGTTGAAAGCAACCGCACGGCGAATCGAAAGTTGTATTCGCAAGCAGGATCATGTTTCCCGACTGACAAAGTCGGCCGCGCAAACGCAGGTTGCCCGCCTTGGCGGGGATGAATTCACGCTGCTGCTGCGCGACGTTCACTCCAACGATGATGCGGAGGCCGTCGCCGGTCGTATCGCCGCGGCCCTCCGCCGACCGCTGGTGCACGCCGGCCAGGAGTTTGTGATCACTCCCAGTATCGGCATCGCGACCTATCCGGAGGACGGCGAGGATATCGATACGCTGGTCGCCAACGCCAACATCGCGATGTATCACTCGAAGGAAGCAGGCAGGGATCGATTTACACAGTTCTCGGGGACGATGTCAGTACGCTCGCTGGAGCGACTCGACCTTGAAGACGCGCTGCGCCGCGCCATTCGCGAGGATGCGTTGGATCTCCACTACCAGCCGAAACTCTGTCTGCGGACCCAGGTTGTGAAAGGTGTCGAAGCGCTGCTCAGATGGACACATCCCGAGCGTGGCCCGGTTTCGCCCGGCAAATTCATACCGATCGCAGAAGACTCAGGTCTGATCAATGACCTCGGAGACTGGGTGCTCAATACCGCTTGCGATCAGCTCGCTGCATGGCGGGCGACGGATGCGCTGAAGTCAATTCGCATTGCCATCAACCTGTCCGGCAAGCAGTTCGTCGCCAGCGACATCGATCAACGCATTCTCGATGCGGTAGAAAACCGCGGGCTCGATGTCTCGTCGCTGGAGCTCGAACTCACCGAAAGCACGCTCATGGAAACCGACGAGAACGCCATCAAAGTCGTGTCGCGACTCAGCGCTGCTGGATTCGAGCTGGCTATCGACGACTTCGGCACAGGCTACTCGTCGCTCAGCTACCTGACGCGCTTTCCAATTCGCACGTTGAAGATCGACCGTTCGTTTGTACACCGCATCAGTACCGATCCGAAGAGCGCATCGTTGTGTACGGCCATCATCGCCATGGCCCACAGCCTGGGACTGAACGTCGTTGCCGAGGGCGTGGAGACCACCGAGCAGCTGCGCTCGCTGATCGAGCGGAATTGTGACGAGATCCAGGGCTATTTCTTTGCTGAGCCAATGACCGCCGCGACGTTCGAGGACTTCGTCGAGAATCGCTGCGTTTGCGATGTCACCAGCCTGCTGGCTGGCCCCGCCGAGGCGGCGTCCTGAGGAATAGTCCCATGACAGACAGCGTCATCGACCAGACTGTACTTGACCAGATTCGCGCCATAGACGAGTCCGGTACGGCCGGCCTGTTGGTCAAGATCATCGAAATGTATCTCGACGAATCGGCGCGGATGCAGGTCGAGATGGCAGGAGCGATCGAGGCTGGGGACACGGCGGCCCTGTACCAGCTTGCTCATACGCTGAAGTCGACGAGCGCGAACGTCGGTGCGATGAAAGTCTCGGATGTCAGCAAGTGCCTCGAAGACTGCGGCCGCAGCGGAGAACTCGACAACGCGCTTGACTTGTTCAGGTCACTGGAAGCCGAAAACAATCGGGCGATGGTGGAACTTCAGGGAATCGCGAACGCCGCCTAAGGACGCTCGCGGTATGCCGCCGACGTCGCGCCGCCGATTAAACCGATATTGCAGTTCCGCGTGATGCCATCGAGCGTCCTGGTCGTGCCGGCCATCGGGCGCTGGTCCAGGTCCTCACCGGTCACTGGCCCGGTGTCAAAGCCGCTGGCGTGTTGCGGGACGGCGAGGTAACCACCCCGTCCCCACGGATGCCGGAACGAGGTGTTCAGCGTGCGCAGTACCTCGGGGCGTGCGATGTTGTCCGAGATGAAACGCATAACGCTGCCCTCGCGCGACTCGTCAACGTCGGCAGCCACGGCCTCATGCCACTGCATTGACGGCTGGGATACGTGGGTCCAGCGTCCCTGCTGCGCATTTATGAGTGTCGGTGAGCTTCCGTCGACGCGAACGTAGCGGTACTCGCGACTCGCGTTGTTTCCAGTGTTCTCCGTTGAGAACATTCCGATTGCCCATCGATTGTGGTCGTCGTGTGCGTCAAGGCAGGCGCGGACATCCGATGTGCCGACGCCGGCGAATACACGACCGGCCGGTGTCGATGTGCGGACGAGTTTGGTCACGTCACCACCATTGACGACGCTGCTGCCGTCGTTGGGGAGAACGAATCGCGGCGCATCCGTCGTGCATCGCTGACGAAGATAGTGCACTTCATAAGCAGCCTGCGTGCCGGACGATTCAATGCGCCTGCAAACATAGATTGGTCGCCCATTGTCCGGATCCGGCCGATACGCGCCGGGCGACGTTCCCGAGAGGTCGGGTCGTGCGGGAGGCGACTCGGGCAATGCTGACGACACAGCAACCGATCGGCCTTCCAGGTCGAGCACCTCGTTCCAGCTGTCGAGCGTGCCGGCGAAGATGCTGGCGACCTGCGTGCTACTTAGCGTCGGCATGCTGGCTTCGGTATCACGAGTCGGATCGTCGTGTGGTACCTCGGCCGGGACAAGCCCCTGGATCGCCTGGAGTGCATTGCGGAAGTTCTTCGAGACCGGAAGCCCCCAGACGATCTGCGCGAGTGACGTCGCAATCAGGTGCTCGGGGTTATCCGAAAGAAGGTCTGGCTCAATGTCGGAAATGCCTGCAATCGGAACGCGTCTAACGCTTCGGGCACTGCACGAGCGGTGATTCTGATACGCGCTCAGGTCGCCGGATTTCAGTACCGGTGAGGATTGTGCGCACGCATCGGCACGACCAAGTGCCTCGAGATCGAAGTAGGTAACCGCCAGCTGGTCCGTGATCGGGGTGACGCCTTCGCCGGATCCGCCGCTGGACTTGTGCACGGCGAGAACGAGTCCGCCCGGTACACCCGGCATATGACCGCTGGTCGTGCAAAGGAAGACCCGTTTGCGAACGCCATCGATGCGACCCCGGTATACGTCGAGCGTGTCGGTTTCGCACACGCTGGGGATGCCCGGCAGGTCGGAGCGCATGCGCATCAGGCTTTCCAGGGATTCATCTTGGGCCGACGAGCCTGATAAAAAGACTTCGATGTCGGGGGCTTGACTCGCCGGGGCACCGCTGGCGCTGATCGAAATCAGAAGTCCGACGGTAGCGAACGATGTCAGCGAAAAGGTGCGACGTACGTGTCGCACGGTAGCTTGGAAACACAACCGAAACACAGGCGCCGGCCCCGACAAATTCGTTAGTTCCTACCCGAGTCCCTATTATCCGATCCTGGCGTTCACGAGAACGCGTTGCATGTCACATTGACAGGCAAACGTTCGCGATGTGGTCGTATGTTGGTTCGGTAAGGGGCGGCAGACGAACTGCGCCAAAGCGGCTAGCCGGCGACCTGGTGCGCTGCGTCCAGAAGTCCCAGCAGTCCCAGTACGATGTAGACGCCGCCTGCCATGATTCCTGACCAGCGCGGTGTCCGGCCGCCGCTGAAACGATCCCGCAATCTTCCCGCTGCAAGAACGTACGCGGCGTCCGTCACGGATGCGACAATGACGAAGGTCAGGCCGAGCAGCACCAGCTGCACCGAGATTCGGCCCGCAGACGGATCGACGAACTGCGGCAGGAATGCGAGCAGGAAAAGCACCGTCTTTGGATTCGTCAGGTTCACGATCACGCCCTGTCGAAAGATGTCGGCCAACGGCGCTTCAACGACCGATGCGCTGCCCGCGCCGTTCGTGCGCAAGATGCGCTGAAGGCCAATCCAGATCAGGTAGGCGGCGCCGCCAATCTGCACAAGAGTCAACGACAGCGGCCAGGCCGCCGCGGCCGCAGCCACGCCGAATGCGGCGAGCAGTACATGAACGACGCCACCGACGGTGATGCCCGCCATGGATGCCAGTCCTGCCGAGACGCCCTGGTCGAGCGTGCGCGCCACGATGTACAGGACCGCCGGTCCCGGCGAGACCGAGACGGC
>CAZMEA010000117.1:0-7388 GCA_964565135.1 uncultured Woeseiaceae bacterium | reverse complement strand
ATGACGACAACAATGGCTATGTCGGCTATGGGCATTAAAACTGCAGCAGTTTCTCTGGCGTAGGGTTGCCGCCTGACAGCTGGCGCCGATTCTAGCAGAACCTTTCCGCCCAGCGGACGGATCGGCTGCGTGAGTGGTCAGGGATGGGTAACGACCTGCCCTTTGTGTCCGGCTGACGCAAGCGATGCCGCGACGCCCTCCGCGCTACCGCGATCCTTTTGCGGACCGATTCGCACGCGGTGGAGCTCTCCGCGCGACGTATCGAGCTTGCTCAAGAATGCGGCGTATCCGCTTTCGCGCAGATTCGCGGCCAGCCGCTCCGCATTGTCGCGGTTCGAAAAACTGCCGAGCTGAACCGCCCACATGCCGTCGCTTCCGGCACTCACGCTGGACGCCGACGTTTTAGGCGCAGGTTCAGGTGCTGGCTTCTCCGGCGTTTTCTCCGGCGCACGTGCCGGGGCCTCCTCCCGCGCCACGACTTGCGGCTCGGGCTTCGCTGCCGGCTTGCTCTCGGCTTTTGCCGGCGCCGGCTCCGGAGTCACCGCAGCAGCGACCTGCGTTTCAGGCTCCCCCTGCCTCGGCGCCGGGCGCGGCGCCATCGGCACTGGCTGGTTTCTGTCGCGCTCGAGTACGATTGTCTGTTGCGTGCGAGGCTGGTCGTTCTGCCCCGGGAGGACGACCGGTGCGGACACCATCGCCTCGTCGTCGGCCGGGCCGTCCAGAAATACCGGAACGACCACGACGGCAAAAGCCACCAGCACGACTGCGCCGATGGTGCGTTCTTTCAGTGCACGATCCATTGTTTGCCCAAGCCCTGGCCAGCCAACAGCTGCGGTCCCGTCAGTCCTCGGGAGCCTCGCATGCCGCGTCGTCCAGCCATTGAAGTACCGTTTGCAAAGTGTAAAAAGACCCGGCCACGACGATCAAGTCCGACGCTCCGGTCATTTCTATGGCCCGGGCCAGCCCGTCAGCGGTCGTCGGTGCTACCTCGACCGGTGTTTTCGTTGTCGATCGGATCAACGCCGCCAGCGCATCGCCAGCCAGCGCGCGCGTCGCTGGCGGTGTGATGGTGATGATGCCGTCCACCGTCTCGGCAAGCGGGGCCACGATTCCGCTCGCGTCCTTGTCCGCGAGGACCCCCAGGATCAGAACAATGCCGGCGCCGCGGTTGTCCCGTCTTTCGCGCCGAAGTGTGTCGGCAAGCACTTTGGCCCCGGCAGGGTTGTGCGCGCCATCCAGGAGCCACCGCCTGCCATTCCGCGCCAGGTATTGCTGCCGGCCGGGAATGTTCGCGCGCTGCAGTGCCCGATTGACCAGGTCAGAGTTCAGCAGTTTTTCCTCGCCGAGTGCCTCCAGCAATGCAAGCACTCCGGCGGCGTTGGCAAGCTGATGATCCCCCCTGAGTGCCGGTGGTTCGAGCGGGCCGATGTCGAGGCGGTCGCCGTGCCACGACCAGCGACCATCGGCTTCCCGTTGCCATTGGTAGCCCTGCCCCGCAATCCGCAGCCTGGCGCCGACGTGCCGGGCGGCGGCAGAAATAGCGCCAGGCGGTTCTGCCTCGGCGTAAACCACGGGGACCCCCGATCGCATGACGCCCGCCTTTTCCGCCGCGATCGCTTCGAGCGTATCGCCAAGCCACTCCTGATGATCGAGCGATACATTGGTAATGAGGGAAGCGTCGGGATCGATGGCGTTGACGGCGTCGAGCCGACCGCCCAGGCCGACTTCCAGCAACCAGACGTTCAGTCCCTGCCTCGCGAACAGCCACAGCGCAGCGAGCGTGCCGAACTCAAAGTAGGTCAGCGGCGTATCGCCGCGCACCGACTCCACGGCGCCAAACGCCGCTACGAGGTCCGCCTCTGTCGCGAAATCGTCGTCGATACGGATGCGCTCCGCGAAGTGCCGGATATGCGGCGAGGTATAGGCCCCGGTCGACTCGCCGGACTCACGGAACAAGGCATGCAGAAACGCAACGGATGATCCCTTGCCGTTGGTACCGGCAACGGAAACAACCAGACGGGGACGAGGCAACGCAAGACGGTCGAGAACGCGCGCAACCCGATCGAGCCCGAGATCAATATCCCTCGGCGACAGCGTCTCTAACCAGCGCAACCAGGTATCGAGGTCATCCGTCGGCCCTGGCGCCTGCATGTGGATCCTGGTCAGGTCAGGCGGCAGGTCTGGGTTTGTGCTCGAGCTTGGCGATGAGATCCGCGATCTGTTCACGCATTTCGCGACGATCCACGATCATGTCGATCGCCCCGTGATCGAGCAGAAACTCGCTCCGCTGGAAGCCCTCCGGCAGCTTCTGGCGAACTGTCTGTTCGATAACGCGCGGGCCGGCAAACCCGATCAGCGCCTTCGGTTCGGCAATATTGACATCGCCGAGCATCGCGAGACTCGCGGATACGCCACCCGTCGTCGGATCCGTCAGCACCGAGACGAAGGGCACACCCTTTTCGCCAAGCAGTGCGAGTGCCGCGGAGGTCTTCGCCATCTGCAGCAGCGAAAACAACGCTTCCTGCATCCTGGCCCCGCCGCTCGCAGAAAAGGACACCAAAGGCGCGTTGATCTCGGCACTAACAGCCGCAGCACGGGCGAATCGCTCGCCGACGACCGAGCCCATCGAGCCACCCATGAAGCTGAACTCGAATGCGCATGCAACGATCTCTCGACCGAGCAGGGTGCCGCGGGCGGCGATCAGCGCATCCTTTTCACCTGTATTCTTCTGTGCCTGCGAGATTCGGTCGCGATACCGCTTGCTGTCCTTGAACTTGAGCGGATCCACAGGTTCAAGATTCCCGCCGATTTCCTGACTGGACTCCGGATCCAGGAAATAGTCCAGGCGGCGACGCGCGCCAATGCGCATGTGGTGGGTGCACTTAGGGCACACGTACAGATTGCGTTCGAGCTCATTGCGATACAGGTGGGCATCACAGCTCGGGCACTTGATCCACACGCCTTCCGGCACCGAGCGCGTACGCTTTTCGGTGTTGATCCGCGAAGGCATCAGTTTTTCAAACCAGCTCATAGGCCCGCATCATAAACGAATTCAGACTCTTATCCACGCTTAGTGTGAACATTCATCAACGCCGGGGATCAATCGGGGCAGTTCCCAGCCCGGCAGCACAAACTCGTCCGGGTAGTCGACGCCAACCAAGGTCAAGCCGTGCGGCGGGGCCGCAACGCCGCCGAGAGTACGGTCCCGGCCCGCAAGAACATCGGCGGCCCAGGTCGTCGGCCGATCGCCTCGACCGATAGCAACCAGGACGCCGGTAATGTTTCTCACCATGTGCTGAAGAAAAGCATTCGCCGACACGGTCAGGCCCAGCCAGTCCCCCTGACGATCCACGGTGACCGCCGTGAGGTTGCGGTTGGGCGTTCGGGCCTGGCAACCCGCCGCGCGAAACGCTGAAAAATCGTGTTCGCCCAGCAGTGCCTGACCGGCTTCGTGCATCGCCTCATGATCGAGTGACTCGTGCAGCCACCAGGCTCGATGGCGATGCAAGGCAGAGCGCACGAGCCGATTGAGAATCAGATAACGATAGGTTCGGCCGGAGGCCGAGTAACGTGCATGAAACTCGCCATCGACCGGGCGTACCCAGGTGATACAAACGTCGTCGGGCAAATTACTGTTGGCACCGAGCAACCAGCTGCGTGACTCACGCTCGCTGTCGGTATCGAAGTGTATGACCTGGCCTGTGGCATGCACGCCGGTGTCTGTGCGACCCGCGCAAACCACCTCGATCTCGTGATTGGCAACGCGACCGAGCGCTCGCTCAACAACAGCCTGCACGCCGAGGCCGGTTTCGACCTTCTGCCAGCCGTTGTACGCGGTCCCGTCGTATTCGATGCCTGCAGCAATGCGCATCAACGAGTGCCTTGTCGATTGGTGAAGCGAAATCGGCGCGCGTCATGCACCGACTCGGATCAAATCAAGAGATAAGCGCGGTTTGGCTCAGGCTGGCAGGGAATCAAGCAGCTGCTGTGCCTGCTGCCGCTGTGACTCGTCACCCTCTTCGAGCACTTCCTCCAGGATGCTGCGCGCACCGCCTGGATCGCCCATATCGACGTAGGCACGAGCAAGATCGAGCTTTGTGCCAACCTCAGTCATCGTGCGAGCGTCGTGCAGATCATCGGACAGATCGTCGGGAGCCAGTGCAGCCGTCGCCGTGTCCTCGTCTCCGACGCCCGGTCGCGGCTGCTCGATAGTCGCGTCGTCACGAATCTGATCGACCGTATCGCCAGCAGCGCTGACCTTCAGCGCGGCGGTCAGATCATCCAGGTCGAGATCCATGTCGGTGCTGCCCGGAGCGCCTTCAAGATCAGGCGTAAACGAATCGCTGGGCAGTGCTTCCGTCTTCGCGAAATCGAAGTCGCTGGCTTCAGTCTCTTCATCGTCCAGCGATGCCAACAGTGTTTCCGCATCGTCGGCGAGCACATCGCCTCCGGTCAGCATGCTCGTATCGTCTTCAGCAAGCGCCTGCTCGATGTTGGTGCCTGTACCCGTCTCGACAGCGAAATCTTCCGGCAGGATCTGCGTCTGGCCGGTGGCTTCCAGAAGGCTGGTTTCGGAGGCGAGATCTGCGTCGTCGTCAACGGCTGCGTTGCGACCGGTAGGATCGGCATCGCTGAGTGCTTCGGTCATCCCCGTCGCATCCAGGGCGTCGAGATCCAGTGCCTGACTCGTGGACGTTTCGTCCAGGCCCGCCGTCTCTGTATCGAGATCCAGACCGAGGTCATCCAGATCAATCTCCGCCGTAGCGTCGATGGGTCTGCTTGACGTGTCGTCATCGTCCAGCGAAGCGAGCGTCGTTGCTTCATCGTCGCCGATTGCCGGCATTTCGCTCGTTGCATCTTCACCGATTCCGGGCAACTCACCGGTTGCGTCGAGATCGGCAAACTGACCGGACAGCTGGTCCTCAATCGTCGGCGATTCAGAGGTTTCGTCCAATGAGGATTCGACCGTCGGCATTTCGGCCGTCGGGTCTCCTATCGCCGGCATTTCCGTCGTTGCCGTCTCCAGATCCAGGTCGAGAGCGTCAGCAGACGGTATCTGTTCGGTGTCACTGGACTCTTCCGTCTCCGCCCCATCGTCACCGAACATGAAGTCGAGAGCGGAATCGTCGTTGGTTGCGGCGGCAGGTGCGTTGTCGGCCCCCAAATCGATGACGTCATCCAGCGCCTCATCGTCACCAGCGAGATCCATGTCGAGCGCAGCGTCACCCGCGTCATCGTCGAAGGCCAGGTCGACGGCCTTGGTTGCACCCTGAACGTCACTGAACAGCGCATGATCGCTGGCGATCTGCTGCCCCATGATGACCGTCTTGTCCCACTCTGGATCGTCGCCGTCCCCGAGCAGGTCCTTGAAGCGCACGGCTGCATCGACAAACGCGTCGCGATTGCCCCAGACAAAGTAGATTTCGCAGAGCTTGGCCAGGAGATCCGGACGCTGCGAATCAACGGCCAGTGCACCATTGATCAAATCGGCGGCCTGATCATAGAGACCGTAGGCCATGTGGAAGTCTGCTTCCGCGATCGGATCCGATTGATCCAGGTTCAGCGCTGTGTCACTGGAGAACGTGTCTTCCAGCGCTTCGTTCGTTCCCGTCGCGGCGGCCTCGTCGTCGTTATCGGCACCCGCCGGAATTTCCATCGTCGCGGTGAGATTCTCACCGCCTGACGCCGGAATACCGGGGCCCTCCTCGACGACAATCGTTTCGTCATTGCGGGACGGCGCCCGCATCTGCGACGTCTCATCTCCGGCGGCTTCTTCGGCGAGGCTTTCATCGTCCAGTGCCTGCCACAGGGCCGTGGCGTCGTCGTCGCCCCCGCTGCCCGTTCTCGAGCGACGCAGGAAGAAGGCTATCGCTGCGAGCACCAGCAGGACCGCCAGACCGACCATGCCCCACAGTCCGGTCAGGTAGCCCATGATCGTATCCATCAGGCTTGGCTGCGGTGCAGGTGCAGGAGCCGGAGGCGTAGGCTGAGACGTATCGACGGCAGGTTCTTCGACAGCCTCTACCGGTGCCGCGTCATCGGCGGCCACGGTGTCTTCGTCGTCGATGAAGATCTCGTCGTCGGCGATGACATCGTCGCTTGCGACCGCATCGGGCTCGGGCGTCGGCAGCGGATCTTCAGGTATCGGTTCGCCACGAAGCTCGGCCAACTCGCGCCTGAGTGCCGTCAGCTCGTTGTCGTTAATGACGACGAGTCCGGCCTGCTGGTCTTCGAGCAGGTCCTCGATCTCCGCGATGCGAATATCGTCGAGACTGCCACCGGTGGTTGCGGGCTCGGCCAGATCCGGTCCGTCGTAGACGGCGGTGCCATCATCCGAAGACACGCTGTCTTCGTCAGGCGGTACGAGTTCGAGACTGGGCTGCGGCGTCGGTGCGCTCGCGACAGGGGCCGGCGCGACGTCACCCCCCTCCCACGCGGAGTTCTGTCGCTGGACTTCGGCGATCGCATCAGCACGCGTAATGCGGAACACCTCGTCGGCGCTGGGAATTCTCAGGCTCGCACCGGCAGAGAGTACGTTGATGTTGTTCGCGAAAGCTTCCGGATTGGCCTCGAAAATCGCGACCATCGTCTGGTTGATCGTCAGGCGGTTATCCGGACGCATTCGGCTCGCCAGACCCCACAGCGTGTCACCACGCTGAACGACGTAGTCGCCCCCGGGTGTCGTGTCGAAGCTGGCCGGAGTCGGCGCTGGCTGTGCCGGCTGCGGTGCAGCAGCCGCCGAGGATGTGCTCGGTGCGGTATTGCGCGGCGCTACCGGCGCAGGAGCTGGCGCCGGTGCCGGCGCTGGCCGCTGAATCTGGCCGCTGTCGGCAGGTCGGCTCTGTACGGGCGGCTGAACGGTCTGGGTGATGGATTCACCGGACGGCGGCGCGAACGTCGGCGGATCGAGCAGCACGGTGTACTCGCGCAGCAGGCGCCCGCGTGACCAGCTGGCCTCGACGAGGAAGGTCAGGAACGGCTCGGTAATCGGCTCTGAGGACGTCAGGCGAATTATGTTTCCGTCTGTGCGTCCGGAACGGAATACGCGAAACGACACGCTCGCCAGGTAGGCCGGACGATCGAGACCGTAGCGTTCGAAGATATCCGGCGGCGCCATTTGCACCGTCAGGTTATCGAGCTCCTCGGGCGTCGCCGAGGTCAGGAGAATTTCTGCACGCAGTGGTTCGTTCAGCGCCGAGTCGAGTCGAATGTCACCGAGACCAAGGCCAAATGCCTGGCTTGACATAAGAATCAGAACCAACGCCCAAAGACGAATCAGACTACGCAACATAATGTGTTTCTCCGGCTCCGCAGAACGCGGCTGAGCGTTTATAGCTGGAACCCAAAATTTGCCGAATTGATGCCCTAGCGCCAGTTGTCGGACTATA
>CAZMEA010000116.1:0-7393 GCA_964565135.1 uncultured Woeseiaceae bacterium | reverse complement strand
CCAACCCGATCATCATGAACATGATCAACCCCCCGCCGGAAGGCGAGGAGGGTGAAGTCGTTGAAGAAGCGCCAACGCCCAAGCCTGCGCTCTTCGCTTCTCTGCATCCGCCCCTGGTCGTCAACTTCGACGATGGATTCGGCGATACCCACTTTATGCAGATGACTTTGGAAGTCATGGCACGGGACCAGGGCATCATTGAACATGTCCGCAATCACAGCGCCGTGATTCGCAACAATCTCATCTTGCTGTTCAGCAACGTTACCTACGAAGCCGTAACGACGCGGGAAGGCAAGCAGGAGATGCTCGACGCCGCGCTTGTCGAGATCCAGGACATCATCAAGAGCGAGACCGGCGAGACGGGTGTAGAGGCCGTCTACTTCACCGGTTTGATCATTCAGTGACCCGATGACTGAGGCTACCGACAACAACGTCGAGTCTGAGACGCAGGACGCTGAGGCTCAGGTCGTAGATCCCGTTCTCAGCGAGGACGAGGTCGAGGCGCTCGTGTCCGGCGTCGAGAATGGTGACGTGGAAGTGCAGTCCGGAACCGGCCCTCGATACGCAAAAGTTGCAGAATTTGAGGTGCCCCGGCGTTCTCGCATTTCGACCCGAAGTCTGCCGAAACTCGAAGTGCTGAATTCTCGTTTGGCGGATCGCCTGCAAATCCGCAGCAGCGAATTCCTGGCGGTAGAAATTGGTGTTGAGTCGGCAGAAACCTACAGTGCCCGGTTCGGCGATCTGGTCGATGGCAGCCAGTCGTCGCTGGCGGCAATTGAGTTCAGCGCAGAGCCGCTGCGCGGTCGCGGTGCACTGACAATCGACAGCGATGTCGTCGGGCGCCTCGTCGACCTGTTCTTCGGCGGGGGGCTGAATGACGTTTCCGCCGCCGTCGATGAAGGGCTTACGCCGGGCACGCTGCGAGTCATCGAAGTGTACGCAAAACTCGCACTCGACGCGCTGCAGGCAACCTGGGAGCCGCTGTTCGCTTTCGAGGCCAAAAGTGTCACCACGGAATCCAATCTGAGTCTGCTGAGCATTGCGGATGAAACCGACATGGTTGTCCGTTCGCGCTTCGACATCGAAATCGACGGCCAAGCCGGCGCGCTCGAGATACTCCTGCCGGAAAAGATGATTTCGGAACTGCTCCCGATCCTGCGCGGCAATCACCGGGAACCCGACCCCGAGCAGGATCAACACTGGTCCGAGTGCATACAGAGCGCGATGCCGGGAGTCGTCGTCAACCTGTCATCGACGCTGGGACACGCCGAAATGAGCCTGGGCGAGCTTATCTGTCTGAAGCCCGGTGACGTGATCACGATTTCAAACCCCACGAACGCAACGATTCTGGCGAACAACGTGAGCCTCATGTCCGCACGCTTCGGTGTACATGCCGGGCGTAACGCCGTTGCTGCCGAGGCTTGGCTCACCGAGAACATGAATCAGACCTAGGAAACCCAGATATGTCAGAGAACATCGAAAACGAAAATGTCGAAGACGGCGCGGCGGCGGCAGCACAGGCTGCGGGAAGCGAGTTTTCGCCAGATGAGCTGGAAGCCGGTGTGCAGGCCGACCAGCCCGCTGCGGATGTGAATCTCGACCTGGTGCTGGAGGTTCCGGTGACGGTCTCTCTGCAGGTCGGCTCGACTGACATCTCGATTCGCGACCTCGTGCAGCTCGTCGAGGGCTCTGTCGTAGCACTTGATCGCGACTCGACCGAGCCCCTCGATGTGCTCGTCAATGGAACCCTGATCGCCCACGGCGAAATCGTGGTCGTCGACGGCGCCTTCGGCGTACGCCTTACCGATGTCGTCAGCCCGGCCGACCGCATTCGCAACATCAACTGAAGATGGACACACCGAACATGCACAGCGCCCGCCGCCAAGGCTTTATGACACTCGCAGGTGCTCTCCTGGCGATCACTGCTCCCGGCGTTTCGTCGGCAGCCGAGATTGGCAGTGGGACGACGGTCGTCGGACCGAGCGAGATCGTCAACACGGCGTTGAGCCTGTTGTTGATTGTCGGCGCAATCATGGCGTTGGCATGGTTACTCAACAAACTCCAGGGTGGTCGCTCGCACAACGGCGGACTGATCAATGTCGTCGCCAGTCATGCTCTGGGCGCCAAGGAGCGCCTGCTGGTTGTGGACGTTGGCGGCCGCCAGATCGTGGTCGGCGTGACGGCATCGCAGATCTCCACCCTGCACGTACTTGACGAGCCACTCGACGTTGGCGTGGCGTCCGTCGAGCGGATCAACTTTCCCGAGCGGCTTAAGAAGGTCATCAAGGCGGGGGCGCCGACATGAGCCGATTGATTGGCTTGGTGCTGTTGCTGATACCTGTTGCGGCTCTGCCGCAGGAGTCGTCGCAGCTCGTTATTGCCTCCAGCCTGGTAGAAGGGCAGTCCTTCAGTCTCAGTATCCAGATTCTGGTGCTGATGACCTTACTGACCTTGTTGCCGGCGGCACTGCTGTCTACCAGCGCCTTCGTACGCATCATTATCGTGCTGTCGATACTGCGTCAGGCTCTGGGAACCGCCCAGACGCCGCCAAACCAGGTGTTGCTGGGTATCGCCCTGTTCCTCACCTTCTTCGTTATGTCGCCGGTCGTCGAAACGATGTACGAAGATGCCGCGCAGCCGTACGCGTCCGGCCAGATGGACATGACGACGGCGCTGAAGACCGCGGTTCAGCCGCTGCGCGAATTCATGATTAATCAGACTCGCGAAAGCGACCTGGAGCTGTTCGCCAACATCGCACGAGAGCCGAGCGTTGCAAGCGTTGCAGAGGCACCGATGTCGATGATCATTCCGAGTTTCATGGTCAGCGAGCTGAAGACAGCGTTTCAGATCGGCTTTCTCGTTTTCATTCCGTTCCTCGTCATCGATCTGGTTGTGTCCAGCGTCTTGATGTCGATGGGCATGATGATGCTCTCGCCGATGCTGGTTTCACTGCCGTTCAAGATCATGCTCTTCGTCCTCGTGGACGGCTGGGCCCTCATTCTCGGCACGCTTGCCGGCAGTTTCTACGCCTGACACGAAAGGACTCTCAGCATGACACCGGAAACAATCACGACAATCGGCCAGGAAGCCATGTGGGTGACGATGATGATCGCCGCGCCAATGCTGCTGTCCGCTCTTGCCATCGGTTTGCTGGTCGGCATGTTCCAGGCGGCAACGCAAATCAACGAGATGACCATGAGTTTCATACCCAAGCTATTCGTGCTGGTGGTTTCACTGGCTATCGCGGGGCCCTGGATGCTCGAGGTCATCATCAGCTACACGCGCGAACTGGTACAGCGCATCCCATCGCTAATCGGATGAGACGGGTATCACTATGAAATCGAGGAAATCAGGTGGAAATTCCAATTGGCGCAATACTGCAGACGATCAGCGAGCTCCTGTGGCCGTTCGTTCGCATCGCGGCCGCAGTCATGGTGATGCCGGTACTGAGCGGAAACTTCACGCCGGCGCGGGTAAAAATCTTGTTGGCGCTGGGCCTGACGCTGGTGATCGCGCCGGTGTTGCCGCCCGCAGCGCCGGTCAGCCTGGTGAGTCTCGAGGGCGTTCTTGCGGTGATGCGCGAAGTCCTGATCGGCTTGGCGATTGGCTTCGTCATCCAGCTGGTATTCGATGCGATCGCACTGGGTGGGCAGGTGATATCGATGACCATGGGACTGGGCTTCGCAGTGTTCATCGACAGGCAGAACGGCGTGAACATCCCGGTGCTGGGTCAGTTCTTCATGATGCTGGGAATGCTGATTTTTCTTTCCCTGGATGGCCATCTGGCGGTGATCGAACTCCTCGCCGACAGTTTTCGGTTGTTGCCATTGATGGGGTCTGGACTCAGCCAGAACGCGATCGGCGGGCTGCTGGAGTGGAGCAGTCAGATGTTCGTGGTCGCCATCAGGATAGCGCTGCCGGCAATCACGGCGATGCTGATTGTGAATCTCTCGTTCGGGGTAATGAGTCGTGCGGCGCCAACACTGAATCTATTCGCGATCGGCTTTCCGGTCGCCATGTTATTGGGCTTCGTGGTCATTTTTCTCAGCATGGACAACCTCAGGGAGAGTGTGTCTCTGTCACTCGCCGAGGCCATCGCGTACGTACCGGAAATGCTTAGGAACTAGTTCGTGGCTGAAGACACACAACAACAGGATCGCACAGAACAAGCGACACCGAAGCGCCGCGAAGACGCGCGCAAAAAAGGTGACGTACCGCGATCGCGTGAGCTGGTCATGACCAGCGTCATGGTGTGTGGAGCTGCGAGTCTGCTGTTCCTGGCAAACCCGATGGGGCAGCGACTGACTACGGGCATGAGCGCGGCACTGAGCATCGAACGCGCCGATATCTTCAATCCCGAATACCCCGCCGTTGCGCTGTCGGAGCTCGTTGTTCAGGCGCTGACCGGCATCCTGCCGCTGGGCGTCGTGCTCATCCTCGCCGCCTTCGCTGGCGCCGCCCTGATTGGCGGCTGGTCGTTCAGCCTGAGCCCGCTGGCGTTCAAGGGCGAACGTCTGAACCCGATCAAGGGCATCAAGCGAATCTTTAGTGCCAACAGCCTGAACGAGCTGCTCAAGGCGCTGGCCAAATTCGCGGTTGTTGCCGCTGCGGCGATCGCCTGGCTATGGAACTGTCGCGACGAGGTTCTCTATCTGCCGCGCATGGCGCCGGGCGAAGCGGTGCTTGCGGCCCTTGAGCTTTGCGGACAGTCGCTCCTGATTGTAAGCGCAACGCTGATTCTAATTGCCGGTGCCGACGTGCCGTTCCAGCTCTGGTCACATAGCCGCAAGCTGCGCATGACCAAGCAGGAGATCAAGGACGAATTCAAGGACACCGAGGGTCGTCCCGAGGTCAAGTCGCGGATTCGTTCACTGCAGCAGCAGGTTGCCATGCGCCGGATGATGGAAGACGTACCCGATGCGGATGTCGTCATCACGAACCCGACGCATTTTGCCGTGGCCCTGAAGTATGACGACGGATCTATGGGTGCTCCGCGGGTCGTCGCAAAGGGCAAGGACCTGATCGCCGCCCGAATTCGCGAACTGGCGGAAGAGCACGCGGTGCCGCTGTTCAGCGCGCCACCGCTGGCACGAGCGTTGTTCCGCAGCACCAAGATCGGTCAGGAAGTCCCGGCAGCGCTGTACACGGCCGTGGCGCAGGTTCTCGCCTACGTCTACCAGGTGCGCGATGCCCGGGCCGGAGTAAACATCCAGAAACCTGCACTCGTCGACATCGACGAAGAGCAGTTCCGTTGAGCAGGGCGGGAGTAGCGGACTATGCCTGACAACCTCATTTCCAGCATCGCCGGAGGCCTGAGAAACGGTATTGCCGTACCGCTACTTCTGCTGGTCATGCTGGCCATGATGATGGTGCCGTTGCCGCCGCTGGCTCTGGACGTACTGTTTACCTTCAACATTGCGCTGTCAGTTGCCATTCTGCTGACCGCTATCTATGTCGGGCGTCCCCTGGACTTTGGTGTCTTTCCCAGCATCTTGCTGGTCGTCACCTTGCTACGCCTTGCGCTGAACATCGCGTCGACACGTGTCGTGCTGCTGAACGGTCACACCGGAACGTCCGCAGCAGGAAACGTGATCGAAGCCTTTGGCGATTTCGTCGTTGGCGGCAACTACGCGGTTGGCTTTGTCATCTTCGCCATACTCGTCATTATCAACTTCGTCGTCGTCACCAAGGGCGCGGGTCGCGTTTCGGAGGTAACTGCGCGGTTCACTCTCGATGCGATGCCCGGCAAGCAGATGGCAATCGATGCGGACCTCAATGCCGGCATCATTGATCAGGAACTTGCCAAGACCCGGCGCCGCGAGATTGCCGAGGAAGCCGATTTCTACGGCTCCATGGATGGTGCAAGCAAGTTTGTTCGTGGTGACGCGGTTGCGGCTATTCTGATTCTGTTTATCAACATTGTCGGCGGACTGATCATTGGCAGCGTTCAGCACGGTCTGTCGATCGAGAGCGCCGTCCACAATTACACGCTGCTGACCATCGGCGACGGGCTCGTCGCCCAGATCCCTTCGTTGCTGCTATCGACCGCCGTAGCGATCATCGTTACGCGCATGTCCCGCTCCGAGGATATGAGTACGCAGGTGTTCTCGCAGCTCTTCAACGATCCGCGGACCCTTGCAGTGACCGCCGGTGTCATGATGATCCTGGGCCTGATTCCGGGTATGCCGAACTTCGCGTTTCTCTCGCTAGCGGCCGCTTGTGCCTACGCCGCGTTCCGTGCGGCGCGAAACCCTGCAGAAGAGGCGGAGCCGGAGGAGACGATGTCGTCTGAGGAAGCTCCGACGACCGAGTTGGGCTGGAGCGATGTCGATCCACTCGATCAGGTACGCCTCGAGGTCGGCTATCGATTGATCCCGCTTGTTGACCGACAACGCAACGGTGCGCTCATCGGTCGAATTCGCGGGGTGCGCAAGAAACTCACCGAGGATCTCGGCTTTCTGATTCCGTCCGTGCACATCCGTGACGATCTCGAACTCGCACCCAATGCCTACCGAGTCTCGCTGATGGGTGTGCCGGTTGGTGAGGGTGAAATCTTCATCGACAAAGAGCTGGCGATCAATCCCGGCCAGGTCTATGGCGAAATCAAGGGCGTTGCAACGAAGGATCCTGCATTCGGGCTCGATGCCGTCTGGATCGATACACCTCAGCACGACGAAGCCCAGATGCTGGGTTACACGGTTGTTGACGCTGCCACCGTCGTGGCGACGCACCTGAGTCAATTGTTGCAGGAGCACGCGCACGAGCTGCTCGGTCATGAAGAAACCCAGCAACTGATGGATCGGCTGGCCGAGACCGCGCCGAAGCTGGTTGAGGAGCTGACGCCGAAGACGCTGCCCATGAGCCTGATCGCTCGCGTGCTGCAGAAGCTTCTCGAGGAGCGAATCTCCGTACGGAACATCCGTCGCATTGCCGAAACTCTCGCCGAGCATGGGTCCGTCACCCAGGACGCCGATGCGCTATGCGCGGCCGTGCGGGTTCGACTGGGACGATCAATCGTCCAGCAGGTTGCCGGTATGGAAGAGCAGCTGCAGGTCCTGACGCTGGAACCGGAGATCGAACGAATTCTCAATGAATCGACGCAGGGCGGAGCCAGTCTTGGCATAGAGCCCGGCATCGTTGAACGATTGCAGTCGTCGCTTGCCGAGCAGGCGCAAAAGTACGAGCTGACCGGAGATCCGGCCGTTCTGCTCGTCTCTCCGAACATACGACCCTGGCTCGCCAGGCTGGTGCGCGGAATTCGCAACCTCCACGTACTGGCGTACACGGAAGTTCCGGATGACAGAAAGATCGAAATGGTAGCGGCGGTTGGCTAACGACCACGCCTTTGAACTGAGGAAAGTGCAGTGAAGATCAAGCGATTTGTGGATAAGGA
>CAZMEA010000115.1:0-7398 GCA_964565135.1 uncultured Woeseiaceae bacterium | reverse complement strand
TCTTGCGGTCTCTCAGGTTTTGATCGCGCCGTTCAGCGCGCCGGATCAATGGAAATAGAGGTTGCGGAATCCGCTGATTTCGAACGGACGCCAGTCGTCCTCCGGCTGTCTTAGCCGATCGGCGATGAGGTACAGGATCGCCGGGTTGAACCCCATGCCGAGATGGCTCGCGGGTACGCCAACGTTCTCCACCCTCTCGCCAGGTGGCAGACGTGCAATATCCGATGACACCACGGCGTCCGTCAAGCTGTAAACCGCCGTCATGGGAACACCGTCAACCGGATCGCGCAGGCTCTGCACCCGTTCGATGATGCTTTCCTCGTCGACATCGCGATCGGAAATCGCCTCGAACAGGCGCCACGCATTCGTAGCCTTGGGCGTACCGATCGGACTCCCGAGCATGATGACGGATCTCACCTTTTCCGGATTGCGGCGGGCCAACTCGCGCGCGAACAACCCACCGAGGCTCCATCCGATCAGACTGACGGGGCGGCCGGTCTTTCGGTACATCTTGTCGAGGCGTGAATCGAGTCGAGACTCGATGTCGTCTTCTTTCGGCAGGCCGAGATTCCGACCGAGTTTCCAGGAACGGGCGTCGTACCGCCACTTGCGCAGGTAGTTTCGCATCGGCCGCATGGAACGACCGGACGCCAGAAACCCGGGAAGCGTCATGACCGCGTGGCCATCACCTTCCGGCAGTCCCTGAAGCAACCTGTGGGCTGGAATCAGAGTGGACGCTTCCGACAGCGCCCTGGGGAGTTCTATGAGGCTCAACAGCCACGATGGTGCAGTCGCTTTTGTCCCCCCCAGGACGACGTCAGATTTTTCTGACGTCTTTCTCGACATGTTCGCGACTATACACGATCCGGCGCCCGGAGCCAGTGAATTCCGTCACTATTTAGTTAATTAAATCAGAGGGTTACAATATTGTTATCGACCGTGCCGGCGAAAACCGGCAGTCCGCCTCATTTGTTGAGTAATTTTGCACCAAACAGGTGCGCACACCACTTTCAGAGCGGTTGCACGAGTGCCGGGATTCGGTCCGTGTCGATGGCGTCATTCAGCTCGTCGGCGAGCTCCCGACATTGCGCCACCACCTGTCGCCAGACGCGCATTCGCTCTGCGGGTGTCAGTCGGACGAAGTCCGTCCGATCAGGGACCTTGGCCCCGGGAAGCCGAGCGATGAACTCCGGCGACGGACAAATCACCAACGTGCGCGCGAAGTTGTCCGGATTTACGCCCCGCCAGCGAAGTTGCCGGTCAAACCAGCCGGGTTTGAACCAGTCGAAAAAGTGCGGGAAGAACGCGAGTGTGTCCTGGCTGGCCGTCGGTACATCGAGGTGATAGTCGATCACGCCGCCGTCGCGGTACGTGCCCGGCGGCGCGCCGGCGATATCCCGCACGCCGTGCAGAATCATAGGGATCGAGCCGGATGCCAGCACGGCGTCCGCGAAATTGTCAGCCGTCAGCGGAACCCGATCGATCGGAAATCCGGTCACGTCATAAAACGGCGGACGGCTGCGCGGATCGTAGAACAGTCCGCGTGAAAAGAACGCGCCGAGCGCCTTGCGATGAACGGCGTTGGCCGACATGGCCAGCAAGAGACCGAGTCCAAGCAACGGTCGCTTGTCGCTGGCCGTCACATGCCTTGCGCGAACCGTCATGATGCTGGTGCGCAGCCATGGATGACTCAGTATCTCGTCGACGCCGGTGTCGCCCAGCACGCCGCCGAGAATTTCCCGGCTCTTCTCGGTAATCTCCTGCGTATCGGGGTTGTCCGAGTACGACTGCTCAATGTACGCATGCTCAAGACGCTCGATTGCCGCAACCGGATCGGACTGCCCGTAGCACGCAAAGCGCCAGGAACCGATCGAGGAGCCCAATGTGTCCACCGGATGCTGAATGCGGGGCAGGATTCGCGCCAGAATAACCCTGTCCAGTTGGCTAAGGACAAGCCACTTTGCGCCGCCGGACGCGCCGACGAGCGTGCCAATCCGATCTTCAGAGAAACCATCGGCCCGAACCGACCGATATGCCTCTGGGCCTGCTTTGAACAGAAGAGACCCCGCCGTCATGGCTCAATGCCTGACGACGAAGGTCGAAAATGCTGGGAGTTTGCAGATCCGGGATCCTGCACGGTGCCTGCGCCGATCAGTCGAACGGGTTTCGGCGAATAATGGTCTGTTGGCGATCAGGGCCCGTCGAGATGATGTCCAGCGGTACGCTGACGAGTTCCTCGATTCTCGCGAGATAGGCGCGGGCTGCCTCGGGCAAGCCCTCGTACTCGGTAACCCCAACAGTCGACCCTTCCCAGCCGGGCATGTCCTCATAAACCGGCCGGCAGTCGGCGATGCGGTCGACGAGAACAGGCAGTCCCGAGATCGGCTCACCGTCGATTTCGTAGCCTACGCAGATGCGAATAGTCTGCAGACCATCCAGGACGTCCAGCTTGGTCACACAGAGCCCCGAGACGCTGCTGTTGACGATAGATCGGCGCAGCGCAACCGCGTCGAACCAGCCAACCCGTCGCGGCCGCCCGGTCGTGGCACCGAATTCACTGCCTACGGTGGCGAGATGCTCACCCATGTCGTCGAACAGTTCAGTCGGAAACGGCCCGGCACCGACTCGAGTCGTGTACGCCTTGACGATGCCAAGGATGTAGTCGAGGTGCCGAGGTCCAATGCCCGTACCGGTACTCGCAGCCGCGGCCACAGTGTTTGAAGACGTCACGTACGGATACGTACCGTGATCGATATCCAGGAACGTGCCCTGGGCACCTTCGAACAGAATACTCTTGTCGTCGTCCGCGATGTCCTGCAGCACCTGCGTCACGTCCGTAACGAGCGGCGCAATGGTCTCCGCGGACGTCATCGCCTGATCGAGCGTCTCGGTAAAATCGACAGGATCCGCCTTGAAGTAATTCTTGAGCAGGAAGTTGTGGTAATCGAGGATTTCGCCGAGCTTTGCGGCGAACGCCTCACGCACAAACAGATCCGACACTTTCAGTGCGCGTCGGGAAATCTTGTCCTCGTAGGCCGGACCGATGCCACGGCCGGTGGTACCGATTGCCGCAGCGCCGCGTGCCTTCTCGCGGGCAACATCCAGCGCGACATGCGACGGCAGGATCAGCGGACAGCCGGGGCTGATCCTCAGTCGCTCGAAGACCGGCACGTCGTTCTCCATCAGCGCCTGGGCTTCCGCAATCAGTGCTTCCAGTGACAGGACAACGCCGTTGCCGATCAGACACTGCACACCGTCACGGAGGATGCCGGAGGGAATGAGGTGCAAGACTGTTTTCTTGCCACCGATGACCAGCGTATGGCCGGCGTTGTGTCCGCCCTGAAAACGAGCGACCGCGGCCGCTCGATCCGTTAGCAGATCGACAATCTTTCCCTTGCCCTCGTCACCCCATTGGGTGCCGACCACGACTACGTTCTTGCCCATCTACAGGCTCCGTTCGATTCGATTATTGCCTGACGAGAAACAACAGCAGCAGGCCTGCAAGCATGGCTGCCAGACCGGCCAGACGGAGATTATTGTCGCCCAGTTGGGCTATCTGCGAAACCGCCCGGCGAAACCCATCCGGATTTACGAATGGAATCATGCCTTCGATGACAAGGTATAGGGCGAATGCCGTGAGAATGTCCTGCCACATTGGTGTGCACCGGCTGTTGCGCGCAGGGCGGGCTCAGGTGTACTGCCGAGTTGCGCCCCGGGGCGACGGCTGCGCCCGTACGCAACCGTACCCGAGAGAAACGCTGTTACTGCTCTCCGCCTGACTGATTCAGGTAGCGGAAGAACTCGTTGTTCGGATCGACAACCAGCAGGTCGCCGGACTTGCCCATCGAACGCTTGTAGGCGTCGATGCTGCGATAGAACGCATAGAACTCCGGGTCCTGGTTATAGGCGTTTGCATAGACCTCTGCGGCCTTCGCATCGCCTTCACCGCGAATGATTTCGGACTGACGGTTGGCTTCAGCCAGAATAATCGTTCGCTGCTTGTCCGCTTCGGACATCTTCTGCTCGGCAATTTCTCGTCCCTGCGCACGTCGCTCGGCCGCTACCCGGGCGCGCTCTTCGCGCATCTGCGAGTACACCGAGTTCCGGACGTCCTCCGGGAATTCGACCTGCTTCACGCGGACGTCGATGAGCTCGACGCCAAGACCTTCGGCCGTCGTGGTCGCCGTTTCCAGCATGTCGCGCATCAGTGCGACGCGTTCAACCGAGATCGCTTCCTGCACAGATCGCTTGCCGAACTCGGTGACGATAGCGTTCTTGATGATCTCCGACAGTCGATCGTTAGCGACGATCAAAGAGCCGCCGGTCGAGGTGTAGAAGTTGACGGCATCGATGATGCGCCACTTCACGAAGAAGTCGACCTGCAGCGCGAGACGCTCCGCCGTAAAGATTCGCTCGGGGCGATCTTCAATGGTCAAAATGCGCTTCGGAAACTTTCGAACGGTCTGCAGGATGGGCACCTTGAAGTGCAGGCCCGGCTCGTAGTCGGCTCGCACGACCTCACCCACCTGCAGCTTGATTGCGAGCTCCCGCTCATCCACGGTGAATGCCGACAAACCGAGGACGACCAGCGCAATACCGAAGAAAACAACGGCGCCGAATTTTCCGTTACTCACTGGCGGACCCTCCGTGAACGCGCTGCCTGCGCTTCTTCCTGTGTCATTTCCCCTCCGACCGGCTGACCGACGACCGGCGGCAAACTGTCCGTGTTGGGACTTAGCGAGCCACGGCTCTGGTTACCCACGAGCTTGTCGATCGGCAGGTACAAGAGGTTGCCGCTGCCCTGCGAATCGAGAATGACCTTGTTCGAGTTGCCGTACACCTCTTCCACCGCCTCGATGTACAGGCGATCTCGAGTCACTCGTGGCGCTTTCTGATATTCCTCAAGAAGCGCCACGAATCGGGCGGCGGCGCCCTCCGCGTCGGCGATGACGCGATCGCGGTACGCTTCGGCATCCTGCAGGATGCGCGCAGCGCGACCGCGGGCACGAGGAATCAGGTCCTGCGCGTACTTCTCTGCCTCGAGAACGAAGCGATCGCTGTCGTTACGCGCTTTCTGCGTGTCGTCGACGGCAAGCTGCACGGCTTCCGGATAGTCGAGCTTTTCCAAACTGATCGACGTCACCTCGATACCGGCGCGGTACTGATCCAGAGTTGTTTGCAGAATGGCAGCCGTTCGCGGCGCGATCTCGTCGCGGCGTTCCGTCACCAGTACTTCAAGTGAGCTCGTGCCGACGACTTCACGCAAGGCGCTTTCCGTCACGTCCTGCAGCGTCGACTCCGGCTCGACAATCTGGAACGAGAAGTCGACGGGATCGTTGCGCCGGTACTGAACCACCATCTGGACGAAGACGTACTGCTCGTCGGCCGTCAGGATTTCCGTACTGAAAGCGTAGTTGTCGACCGCGTTCGTGTTGACGATGTTGACCGTCTCGATCGGGAACGGGAAGTGCCAGTGCAGGCCAGGCATCGTCGTCGCCTCGTAGGCACCGAAGCGCAGGACAAGACCGCGTTCAGCTTCGTCGACCCGGTACAGGCCGGTGAACAGCCATGCAACGGTAAGCAGCATGACCAGCACCCAGCCGCCGGCGGCGTTGGCGCTCGATCCCGAGCCTCCGCCCCGCCCGCCGGTGATGCTGGACAGCTTGCGCTGCCAGTTTTGCACGATCTGATCCAGATCCGTGGGTTCCTCGTCATCGCGCTTCCACGGGTCCTTCCCGTTTCCAGAATCATTCCAGGCCATCGTTTATCTCTGCGTAACTGCTCGCGCCGGCCAATTGGCCGACGGTTCCTCAAGAATGCTGTCGTCGAGATCCGCGCGCTTCAGGAAGCGTCGAAATTCCCGCTCGTCAACGTTTATATCCAATTCCCAGCCGCCACCCTCGGCGCTGATTTCCCGCGACACTGCGCCCAGTTCGAACAGCATTGCCCGAGCTCGCCCCTGCTCTGGCAGCAGACGAATAGTCCCGGTAACCCTGTTTCGACGCAGTCGATTGGCAATCGACTCCAGCAGCAGGGGGATACCCTCGCCGCTGACGGCAGACAGCCAGACTGCGCGACCTTCGCCGTGGCGGTTGTTCGTGACGCGCGGCTGCCGATCCAGCTTGTCGATCTTATTGTACACCCTAATCTGCGGCACACGGTCTGCATCGAGCTGTTTCAGCACGGCGTTTACCTGGCGCACGCGTTGCCAGCGGTTCGGGTCGCTTGCGTCGATCAGATGCAGAATAAGATCTGCATCTCGCGTCTCCTGCAACGTCGAGCGAAAGGCCGCGACGAGTTCATGCGGCAGATCGCGGACGAAACCGACCGTATCTGCCAGAACGATGCGGGCGCCATCCGGCAATTCAAGGCGCCGAAGGGTCGGATCGAGCGTCGCAAACAGCTGATCCTGCACATAAACGCCAGCGTCCGTCAGAGCATTGAATAGCGTGGATTTGCCGGCGTTTGTGTAGCCCACCAACGCAACGGTGGGAATGTCGGCCCGGATACGGTTCTGACGATTCATCTTGCGGCGGTTGTCGACCTGCTGGAGGCGCTCGCGCAGCAGCCGGATGCGTTGGTTGACGAGCCGGCGGTCGGTTTCAAGCTGGGTTTCGCCAGGGCCGCGCAAGCCGATGCCGCCCTTCTGTCGTTCCAGGTGGGTCCAGCCACGCACCAGACGGGTCGAAAGATGCCTGAGCTGGGCAAGCTCAACCTGCAACTTACCCTCGTGGGTACGGGCGCGTTGGGCGAAGATATCCAGAATCAGACCGGCCCGATCAAGAACCCGGCAGGACAGCGCCTTTTCCAGATTTCGCTCCTGACTCGGACTCAGCGGTGCGCTCGAAATGACGAGCTCTGCGTCATTGTCGGCGATGCACTGCTTGAGCTCATCGAGCTTGCCGCGACCGATGAAATAGCGTGAATCCGGCCGGCGTCGTCCCGACGTGATCTGACCGCAGATGATAGCCCCGGCCGAGACGGCCAGATCGACGAATTCGTCGCGTTCGGATTGATCGGGAACCTTGTCGGTCGCGGCGTGAATCAGAACTGCGCGTTCGCCACTTTGTGGTCGTTCAAACAACGACGACCTCCGCGCTCGGCGAGCGGTTAGCCGTCAGAGTCTCCACCCCCGTCATCGGGCATGGGCAGGCGCACATTGCGTGCAGGCACGATCGTGGAGATCGCGTGCTTGTACACCATCTGACTGACACTGTTTTTGAGTAGGACAACGAATTGATCAAAAGAATCGACCTGACCCTGTAACTTGATTCCGTTCACCAGGTAAATGGACACAGGCACCTTCTCTTTGCGCAAAACGTTGAGAAACGGATCCTGTAGTGATTGCCCTTTGGCCATTTCGGGTCTCCCTTGTATTTACGTTCTTATTGATAGACC
>CAZMEA010000114.1:0-7398 GCA_964565135.1 uncultured Woeseiaceae bacterium | reverse complement strand
CGGCGCTCGAGCAGGCCCGCCTGCTCCATTTCCTTGAGCCGCTGATTGACCATTTTCTTGCTCGCGCCGCCGAGCTGGCGCGCAAGATCGTTGAAGCGCACCGGTTCGTCCTTCAGGTGCCATAGGATCGATGCCTTCCATTTGCCGCCGAGTACGCGCATGCCGCGCTCGATGGCGCATGGTTCGGTGCAGGGTTCGTTGACCGACCGACGACCTGCCCGATCGACTGTAACCGTAGCTTTCATTGGGTATAGGTTACCAAAAGTATACTGGTTGCTTTTGGTTCTCTAGCGTACCACGATACGCGCCTGCCGTCTGACACTCGACAACCACACCCGACAGCAATTATCGCTGCCGCGACACATCAGGAGACCCGATCATGATGACGTCCAAACTGCACCCCGGAGACATGTTCCCGGCGCTTCCCGTACACAGCCGCAATGCGGGTGTCGTCGACATCGCGAAGCCCACCGGCGATCGGGACTGGCAGATGGTCGTCGTGTACCGGGGCCGACACTGCCCGATGTGTACGAAGTTTCTGAACGGGCTCGCCGCGTTCCGCGAAAGACTCTCGAGTATCGGCATCGACATCGCGGCCGTATCGGGTGACAGCGCCGACCAGCTGGCGGAGCACCTCGATCGCCTGGGTGACGTGAATTTTCCGATCTACTACGGGCTGACCGAAGAACAGATGCAGACGCTTGGCCTGTTCATCTCGTTGCCAAGATCCGAGAAGGAGACCGATCACAACTTCGCCGAGCCCGGCCTGTTCGTGGTGAACGGAGACGGCGCGCTGCAGGTCGTCGATATCTCCAACAACCCGTTTGCGAGGCCTGATCTCGAGATCCTTGTCTCCGGTCTCGAGTGGATACGAAATCCTGACAACAACTACCCGATTCGGGGAACGTTCGGCTAGCGCATCCCGAAGCGTTGCGACCGACTATGCGCACCGGGCTTTCGCAACGCTTCTTCAGCTGTGCGACCATCGGGGCATGCGAGCAGGACAGGTATTCTGGCTCACCCTGTTTGGGCTGACGCTCACTGCGACGGCTGCACGTAGCGATTCTCTGCCAGAAGGCGATGGATTCGTCGCGGTCGAGGGTGGACACGTGTGGTACGAGGTTACCGGCAGTGGCGACGGTGTGCCGCTGGTCGTTCTGCACGGCGGGCCCGGCGGAACGTCCTGCGGCTACGTGCGCCTCGCGCCACTGGGCAGCGAGCGACCGATCGTCCGCTACGACCAGCTCGGCAGCGGCCGCTCCGGCAGACCCGATGACATGTCACTCTGGACGGTGGAACGCTACGTCGACGAGTTACACACACTCCGCACCACGCTGGGCCTCGAGCGATTGCATCTTCTCGGCCATTCGTGGGGCGGCGCGCTGGCTGCAGCCTACGTGCTCGAACACGGCACGGACGGTATCGTGTCGGTCACGTTGTCGTCACCGCTATTGAGTACGGCCGCCTGGATCGAGGACGCAAACCTGCTGCGCGAGAGACTGCCGGAAGAGACGCGCCGGGCGCTCGACGCGCACGAGGCTGCCGGCACGCTGGACTCCGATGAATACGCAGCGGCAACCGCCGAGTTCTACGCACGACATGTGTACGCAGGCGAACGCCCGGCGAGGCCCGAGGCGTGCAACGGTGCACCGTCGAACTCCGTCATCTACGAGTACATGTGGGGTCCGACCGAGTTCAACGCGACAGGCACGTTACTCGACTTCGACGTGACACCGGGACTGGGCGACATCGACGTTCCGGTCTTGTTCGTAACCGGCGAGCATGACGAGGCAAGGCCGGAGACGCTGGCCCGCTTTGCGGAGCAGGTTGCCGATGGGCGGCTGAAAGTGATCCCGGGCGTCGCGCACGCGTCGTTGAGCAAGGCGCCAGACGCATACATGCGCATACTCGAGGCCTTTCTCGACGCGGCAGAGTCGGTCAACTGACGTCTCGAAACTTCACGGAGAAGCTCGCCGATGAGCGACAGAATTACGATCACCCGGACCGAGTCCGGCTCAAAGGGACGCTACGAGGCACAGGTCGCGGGGCACGACGGCAAGGGTGAACTTACGTTCTCCCGCATGTCGCCCGAGAAGATCATCGCAGACCACACGGGCGTGGACGACAGCCTGCGCGGACTGGGTGTCGGCAAGGCGCTGGTCGAACGGCTCATAGCGGATGCACGAAGCGAGGGCTTCACCATCGTACCGCTCTGCCCGTTCGTGCTCGCGCAGTACCGCAAGCACCCGGAGTGGTCGGACGTCATGGAGTCCTGACTACCGGCAGGCGAAGTCGTCTTCGCCAACCGGCCTGCAGAAGTCGCTCCAGCCATACTCGCGCCAGTAGTCGACGAGATTCACGTCGGTCACGACCGTCTTGAACGCATCCATCTGCCGGACGTCTGACATGACCGGGTACCAGAGCGTCCCAAACCGTACCGCAGTGTAGGGAATGTCCTGGAGCAATGCCTCCAGCGCCATTTCCGGCGCACCGAGGAACGCCGCGAGCAACGCAATTCCCTGGTACTTGGATGGCCATTGCCGTGCGGGGTCGTGCAGCAGACGTCGCAGAAACGGCAAGGCCCGATCCGGCGAACTCAGCAGGTCTCGCACGGGTTCGAAGAGTTCCTGGTACGCATTCAGGTTCGCCGGTAATGCATCGATGGCTGCCTGCAGCTCTGTCACGGAACCGCTGTTCAACGCAATGAACAGGGCCATGTACGAGCGCGAATCGGGGTACAGGCGTGGGAGGCGCGCCCTCGCGGCGTCCAGATCATTCCTCGCCAGGTCGACTCGGATTCGCAACGGGTGTTGTGTATAGGAATCGGGCATCAGGGCGTCCCGCTCCTCGTGTAGCCGCTGGGCGCGCGACGTTCGTCCCGTTCGCATCATCATGTTCGCGTAGTGCTGCAAGGCATATTCGTCGCGGCGAAGACTCAAGGCTTCCGCAAATGCCTCCTCGGAGCGAATCCAGTCCATCGAGGCGTAGTTCATTGTGGCAAAGTCCGCATGTGCCCGCGCAGACTGCGGATCGAGACGCAGGGCCGTCTCGGTATGCTCGTAGGCTCGTTCGAGAATCGCCGGCGCTTCGCGCGGCATGTGCAGCCACATCGTCGAGGCGATGCGCAGGCCTGCCGCGGCCCAGGCGGCTGCGTAACCGGGGTCCAGGCGTATCGCTTCGGCATAGTCGTTTTTCAGAAACGCCTCGTACGCCGCAAAATTCCGCGTGCCCGCACCTGTGAACTGGTTGATCGCACCGACCCCGAGCCGCACGCCCAGTGCGCCGGCAACCGACGCGGCGATCTCGTCCTGTACCTCGAAAATATCGTCGAGCTCTTCGTCGAAGTTCTGGGTCCACAGGTGGTAGCCGCTGTCGACGTCGATCAACTGTACGGTTACGCGGATGTCGTCCTCGGACTTGCGGACGCTGCCCTCGAGGATTGCCGACACGCTTAAATCCCGTCCTATCCGTTTAAGGTCACGGGACTCGTTCGGATAGGCGAAGGACTCTGTCCGACTGGCCACCTCGAGACCATCAAGATCGGCCAGGTGATTGATCAGTTCTTCCGCGATCCCGTCGGCAAGATACTGCTGGTCCGACATCGGGCTCATGTCCGCAAACGGCAGTACGGCGACGGACGGGATCCCCCGGGGGGTTCGGACCATTACGGCCAGGACGACTGCTGCCAGGACAAGGCCTGTCGCCGCCACCCAGGGCATCCTCCGCGCGAATCCCGGCCGATGCTGCTGCCGGCCTACAGTCTCGACGTCCCCGAGCAGCCGATAACCCTGACCCCGGATCAGTTCCACGTATCGCGGGGACCGGGCGTCATCAGACAGTGCGTCACGGAGCATCTTCGCCCGCTGGGCGATCGTTTCGGGAGCGACTGGCCGGCCTTGCCAGACACGCTCGCCCAGGGCGTCGTAGCTCAGCATGCCGGGTGCGGCATCGACGAGCGCGACCAGGAAATCATATGTGAGGCCGCGCACCTTCAGGACTTTGCGCCCACGGGAGACGCGCCTCGACCCGGTATCAATGACCAGGTCGTCGATTCGGTAGAAAACGGGCGGTTTGTGCGGCGTTTCGTCCATGTCGAGCCACCAGCGGTAAGGCACGGGAGCACACGCGTTTTCGACCCAGTTTATCGAACTTTTGGAGAATCTTTAGACGAATTTCACCCGATCCGGCCGCCACAGTCCTAACGTGGAGTGAGTGCAGATGCCGGTTACGACCGGCGCGTCTATGGACCTGTTCAACGGGAATTCGACTACGCAGGGGAAAATCATGGGATTGATGCAAATTCGACACAGAGAGGGAATACATGCGCCGTTTGTCGTTTCGACGGCGATTTTGCTGATATTCGGCCTCGCCGGCGGCGCATTCGCCGACAACCGGTCCGGAGGCTGGGGACCGGCAGTACCGCAGTTGCGCACGGATGGAACCCAGGTGCCAGGTGGCTGCCCGATCGAATCACCGGCCGGGCGATTCCTGTTTACGGCCAGGAACCCGACGACGATGAACATCGACATTTACGTCAATGAACGAGCCGCAATTGGCGAGCCGTTTGCACCGGGGGGCGCTCTGCCGGCTCCGATCAATGACGAGATGCTCGCAAACGACTTCTGTCCGACACCGCTGCCGGATAACGAGCTCTATTTCGTGTCAAATCGAAGCGGCTCCTGTGGCGCGACCGATATGTATCGCGCCGTACAGAATCCGGCGACAGGATGGAGCGAGCCTGTCCAGCTTGGCTGTTTCCCGGATGGCCCGAACACCCCGGGAACAGAATTCAGCCCGTCCATCATTGAAACCGCCTGGGGCACGTTCCTGTACTTCTCGACCGACTATCACACGGGTAACCAGGACATTTATCGCAGCCGCATGCGCGCCGACGGAACCTTCGGCCCGGGCGTTCGCCTGCCGTACCCAATCAATACGGAGTATGACGACCGCCAGCCGAACGTCAGTCAAAACGGCCGCGAAATCGTCTTCGCGTCAAACCGTCCAACGGCGGCGGGTGATGAGACGGGCTTCGACATTTTCACCGCGAAGCGACGCTTCCTGTTTGCCCGCTGGCGTCGTGTGACGAACCTGAGTGAAACGGTTCCCTTCGACACGGTGAACGCTGGCGAAACGAGACCTTCCTTGTCGTGGGATGGCGAGCGAATGGTTTATGGCAGCGGAGGCGTATGGGTCAGCGAACGCAAGTCTGGCAGGGGCAAGAAGCGCGACGATTGAAAGCCGTCTCTGCTCTCTGAGCCATTTCGACAGGCCCCGCATCGTCGGGGCCTGTTTCGTTTCCGTCCCTCGACGCGAACAACGCACACGCGGAGTTCCGTCGGCATGGTGCGGTGCCCGCGAGGGCAGGTACACTGCCCCTCCACGCAGGAGGGCAGTTATGCAGGGCACCATAGAGAAACGCGGCTCGATCGGCATCGTCTGGATCGACAACCCCCCGGTCAATGCGATCTCGCACGCGGTGCGTGAAGGTTTGATCGAGGCCGTCAGGAGCGCCGCTGACGATCCCAGTATCGAAGGGCTGGTCCTCGCCTGCCGTGGACGCACCTTCATGGCTGGTGCCGATATCGCAGAGTTCGCAAGCGGCCCCAAGCCGCCCATGCTGGGCGAAGTCGTCGACACGCTTGCGAACAGTCCGAAGCTCATCGTGGCCGCCCTGTTCGGAACGGCATTCGGTGGCGGCCTGGAGATCGCGCTCGCGTGTAACGCCCGCATCGCGACGCAGGCTACGAAGATCGGATTACCGGAGGTGAAGCTCGGCATCATTCCGGGCGCGCAGGGAACGCAGCGCTTGCCGCGCCTCGCCGGTGTCGAGTTCGCGCTGAAGCTCATCGTCTCCGGTAACCCTGCCTCGGCGGCGGAGGCCCTCGGTGCAGGAGCAGTCGATCGCCTTACCGACGAGGAAGTCGTCGATGCTGCAGTGTCGTTCGCCGAGGAACTCATCGCGGACAAGGCACCGCTTCGCCGCACTCACGAGATGGAGATCGACGCCGCGGCCTATGGCGACAAGTTTTTCGCCGAATTTCGCGCATCGATTGCCCGAAAAACGCGCGGACTGAACGCACCCGAGCGCGCCGTCCAGGCCGTCGAGGCGGCGGTCAACAAACCGTTCGACGAGGGCACGAAGGTCGAACGGGACCTGATCATGGAGGCCTTCGCAGACCCGCAGTCGAAAGCGCTACAACACGTCTTCTTTGCGGAACGTGAGGCCGCGAAGATTCCCGGGCTCGCCAGTGACACCACGCTCAGAGGCGTCACCCGGGTCGGCATCATCGGGGCCGGCACGATGGGCGGCGGTATTGCGATGAACTTCGCAAACGCCCGCATTCCCGTGACCATCCTGGAAATGAGTGACGATGCCCTCGAGAAGGGACTCGGCATCATTCGCAAGAACTACGAAGCAAGTGCCCGAAAGGGCCGGATGAGTGAAGCGGACGTCGAAGCGCGTATGGACCTCATTTCCGGCACGACGAACTACGACGACCTCGCCGATGCCGACCTGGTCATCGAAGCCGTCTTCGAAAACATGGACGTCAAGAAAGACGTGTTCTCGACGCTCAGTGCCAAGACGCGTCCGGACGCGATACTCGCATCCAATACCTCCTACCTCGATATCGACGAGATCGCGACGGTCGTGGAGCATCCCGAACGGGTGCTGGGCATGCATTTCTTCTCGCCGGCCAACGTCATGCGCCTTCTCGAGATTGTCCGCGCCGAGAAGACCGGTCCCGACGTTCTTGCGACGGTGCTGAAGCTCAGCAAGCAAATTCGCAAGGTCGGCGCCGTCGCCGGCGTCTGCCAGGGCTTCATCGGCAACCGCATGCTTTCCGGGTATGCGCACGAAGCCAACATGCTGATGCTCGAAGGTGCAGCGCCGGAACAGATCGACCGCGTGTTGTACGGCTTCGGCATGCCTATGGGTGTCATCGCGATGGCCGATCTCGCCGGTCTCGATATCGGCTATCGGCTGCGCGAGCAGCTGGACGAAAGTGAGTACGACGTGCGGGCGACGTGGGTCCACGACAAGCTTGTCGAGATGGGCCGACTGGGTCAGAAGACCGGCGCCGGCATCTATGATTATGAGCCGGGCAACCGGATGCCGATACCATCGTCCGTAACCACGGACCTGATCGCGGAAGCCGCGGCCAGATTCGACATTCCGCAGCGCGACATCTCGGACACGGAGATCATCGAACGTTGCTTCTACTCGCTGTTCAACATCGGCTGTGACGTTCTCGGTGAAGGCATGGCCTACCGCGCGTCCGACATCGATATCGTTTATATCTATGGCTACGGGTTTCCCGCGTGGCGGGGCGGCCCGATGTACTGGGCGGAGAACGACGCGGGCCTCGAGCACGTACTCAATCGCATTCGCGAATT
>CAZMEA010000113.1:0-7401 GCA_964565135.1 uncultured Woeseiaceae bacterium | reverse complement strand
CTCAAGCGGCCCACCATGCAGAGAATTCGCGCACTGGGCGGCGGGATGGCAATGCAGGCCCGCATGGCCTACGCCGGAGAATTCTTCCTGGAACGTTATGGCCGGGAAGCAACGAACAATGCGCCGCCGCTGCGCGACGTGCTGAATGCGGGCCTGCCGCTCGGTCTGGGTTCGGATTCGACGCGTGTCGCGAGTTACAACCCCTGGCTTACGCTTTACTGGGCTACTACGGGGCGCAGTGTCGGGGGCACCGTATTGCACGGGCCCGAGCAGAGACTGACGCGTGAGGAAGCGTTGTTTCACCACACGGTGGGTTCTGCCTGGCTTAGCCAGGAGGAAGTTCTGAAAGGGCGCGTTCAGGCGGGACAACTGGCTGACCTTGCAGTGCTCAATGCGCCTTATCTCGATGTCGACGACGAGGACCTGCGCTCGATCGAAAGTGATCTGACCGTCATGAATGGCAAGGTCGTTCATGGTGCCGGCGATTTTGCCGACCTGGCAGAGCCTCTCCCGGCAATTCAGCCGGCCTGGTCGCCAGTCCGACGTTACGGCGGTTACTATGCCGCCTAGCAACGGCGAGCCGTTGCAACGTCAATCGTAAGCGGAGCACGACTATTAGCGCCCGGGATACGCGTGGTGCCGGGGCGGTCCCCGAACAAGCAGCGGTTTCGCCCTGGTCGCCGTTTGGCTTCCGGGCGTTCGCGCTACTGTGGACCGCCGGCCTGATATCGAACATCGGCACCTGGATGCATGATGTTGGTGCCGGCTGGTTGATGACGACGCTCGATCCGTCGCCCGGAATTGTGTCGCTTGTGCAGGCGGCAACCACCCTGCCGATATTCCTCTTCGCTCTGCTGGCCGGCAGTCTGGCCGACAGGCTGGACAAACGTCGCCTCCTGATCACGATCAACCTCAGCCTGTCGGTGATTGTCGCACTCCTGGCCGTCCTCGTAATGCAGGAGCAGGTTACGCCGGTAACGCTGATTCTATTTACCTTCGCCATTGGCACCGGAGCAGCGTTTCTCGGCCCCGCCTGGCAGTCCGTCGTGCCGTCGTTGATCCCGCGCGAGAACCTGCAGCCGGCCATCGCGTTGAACTCACTCGGGTTCAATATCAGTCGGGCGATTGGGCCGGCGATTGCCGGACTCCTGATTACGGCGGTTGGCGTGAGCGCGCCGTTCGCGCTGAACGCAGTCAGCCACCTGGTCATCATCGCCGCTTTGATTATCTGGAAGCCGGAACGACGGGTTCCGGACAGTTTGCCCCCGGAACCGCTGTTCGCCTCAATGCTCGAAGGCGTTCGTCACGCTTCTTTCAATGTGCCGCTGAAGGCCACGCTGGTGCGCGCGGCGGGGTTCTTTCTGTTCGCGAGTGCGTACTGGTCGCTCTTGCCCCTGATCGCACGGCAACTACCTGGCGGAGGCCCGGAACTGTACGGTGCATTGCTTGCCGCCCTCGGCGTCGGCGCCGTCGTTGGCGCGCTGCTGCTGCCGAAGTTCCGGATGCGTTTCGACAGCAATTCGGCCGCCTCCGGCGGTGTCATCGTCACCGCAATCAGCATGCTTACGCTGGCCTATGCGTCAACGACGGTGATGGCGACATCCGCTGCGTTTATTGGTGGCATCGGCTGGATCACGGTTTTGACGAGTCTGAACGTTTCGGCGCAAACCGCGTTACCGAACTGGGTGCGAGCGCGCGGGTTGGCGATCTACATGATGACGTTCTTCGGTTCGATGGCCCTTGGCGCAACCGTGTGGGGCCAGGTGGCTGAGCTTACGTCGATCAATACCTCGCTCGCGATCGCCGCAGTCGCCGTTGTCGTTGCCATTCCGCTGACGTCGCATTGCCGCCTGGGTCAGGGCGAGGCGCTGGATCTATCGCCCGCCGGCGCATGGCCGACGCCACGCGTTCGCGGCAACGTGGAACTGGGTCGCGGCCCGGTGCTGGTGACGGTCCGCTACCGCATCGACCCTGCGAACGAGGCGGAATTCCTGGCGGCGATTCACGCGTTGTCGGGTGAGCGGTACCGGGATGGTGCGTACCAGTGGGGCGTCTTCCAGGACACGTCGGACCCGGCTGTCTGGAATGAATCGTTCATGCTGCCCAACTGGGCCGAGCATTTGCGGCAACACGAGCGCGTAACCGAACACGACCGACGTCTCCAGGAAGCAGTGCACCTATGGCATACGGAAGCATCGCCGCCGACGGTCGAACACTGGCTGGCGCCAGCGCGGGAGGCACAAACCAGATCCCGAGACACATCTTCAAAGACCTGACGAACAAGGATTCTCTAACGCAATGAAACTCTATTACTTCCCGGGCTCCTGTGCCCTCGCACCGCATATCGTTCTCAACTGGGCTGGGGCGGACTACGAGGCCATCCGAATCACGAAAGGCGATCCCGACTTCCTGCGCATAAATCCGCTGGGCGTCGTGCCAGCCCTGGATGTCGATGGCCGAATCCTTACGCAGGCCGACGCGATCCTGCACTATCTCGCAGAGACGTATCCGGACGCCGGTCTTGGCGGCGGAGATACGCCAATGTCGAATTACGAGCTGAACAACTGGATGGCATTCCTGACCGGCGACCTGCATCCGGCGTTTTTCCCGTTCTTCGGCCCGCAGCGATACACGGTCGACGAAACCGAGGGAGCGCTGGCGTCGGTCAAGGCGGCCGGACAGGCGCGGGTTGCCCACTACTACAGCTATCTGAACGAGCATCTCGAAGGGCGCGAGTTCATCGTCGGCGATTCCCGTAGCGTCGCTGACGCTTACGCCGTGCCGATGCTCAGGTGGGGCAGGCTGCTGGACAAACCGGTGTCCGAGTACGCCGCGCTGGACGCGTATTTGACGCGGCTCGAGTCCGACGCCGACGTCCAGGCAGCGCTGCGGGAGCAGGGCCTGGTTCGCTAGGCGCTTCTGCGCGCCGGAATTTCTTTAGACAGCACTTTAGTAATCTAACTTAAGTGATGAAAATAAGGAATTCAAAGTATTTATTTGACAAACTATCTAGTGATAGGTAGATTATCGTCAGTGATAACGAGGAAGCCGGACATGGCCGACAAACGGGAACAGATAGAAGCCGCCGCCGCCGATGCGATCCGCAAGAGCGGACTTAACAGCGTGAGCTTCAGGACGCTGGCCGATGAGGTCGGCGTCAAGTCCTCGAGCGTTCACTATCATTTCCCGACCAAGGCGGATCTCGCTCGCTCGGTCGTTGACGCGTACACCGACGGATTCGTCGAACGATTGGCGGAGATCGAGCGCCGCCAGGACAGCCTGGTCGGAAAGCTTGACGGGGTTATCGACGTATTCGCGGAGGTTACGGCGGCCGACACTCTGTGTCTGTGCGGGATGATGTCCGCGGAACTTGCGAACCTCGACGATTCCACGCGCACGGCGCTGCGCACCTTCTACGAACGATTCGGCACCTGGCTGACCCGAGTGTTTGACCAGCATGCCGACGAGCTCACTGGTGGCATGGACGCGAAGACGCTTGCACAGATCTTTATCGCTGGCTTGGAAGGTGCCGCGCTGGTCGACCGTACGCATGGCGGCCAGGAGTCGCTCGATTCGTTCCGAGCGCTGGCGAGGGCGTTGGCTGCACACTGATTTACCGGATTTCATTTACCCACAATATCTACCGACTGATAGATAGATTACAAGTAAAGGAGAATGACATGAACTCAACAACGAAGAACTCGAAGGTGGCCCTGATTGTTGGCGGCACTACGGGCATGGGCAAAGCAGCCGCCCGGTCGCTGCTGGAGCGCGGCGCGACCGTGCGGATTGTCGGGCGAAGTGAAGACCGGCTCGCGAAAGCAGCTGCCGAACTCGCGACTTCGGGCAAGGTCGAGACGTATAAGGCCGATCTCTACAAGGACGCTGACGTCAAGGCCCTGATTGCCGATATCGACAACGATGAAAGGACGTACGGCTATCTCGTCAATGCCGCCGGAACCTTCAACCCGAAGCCGTTCCTGGAACACGGCGAGGCAGACTACGATGCCTACCTGGATCTGAATCGCGCAACGTTTTTCATCACCCAGGCCGTGGCACGAAACATGGCGAAGAACGGCGGAGGCTCGATCGTGAATATCGGGTCAATGTGGGCCAAGCAGGCGGTCAAGGCGACCCCGTCGTCGGCATACTCGATGGCGAAGGCAGGGCTGCACTCGCTGACTCAGCACCTGGCGATGGAGCTCGGTGACGCAGGTATTCGCGTGAACGCCGTGTCGCCCGCGGTTGTTGCCACGCCGATTTACGAAACCTTTATCGATCCTGAGGAAGTCGACGATGCGCTCGCCGGGTTCAACGGCTTCCACCCGATCGGCCGAATCGGGCAGCCCGAAGATGTTGCCAGCGCGATTGACTACCTGCTGTCCGACAAAGCCGGTTGGGTCACCGGTACCGTTCTCGATGTGGACGGTGGTGTGATGGCGGGTCGCAATTAACTCGCGAAGCGGGTGTACAGAATCGCCGACGGACCGGTCTGTCGGACGCCGGACGGGGCTCGCGAGAGCCCCGTTCGCGATTCTGCATTCAGAGTGTTTCGCCTGTGCCTCCGTTACACTGGCTCGATCGTCAGCTTCCCGGCAATCCGCTTGCTCCGTTTCGCACGTATCTACCTCGTTCCCGGCGCCGTCATGCAGTCGATCATGATCGGCGGGGCGTACGGCACCGGGCAGGAGATGATCGAGTTCTTCACGCGCTTCGGGATAGGCGGCGGGGTGCTTGGCCTTTGTGTCACGCTGGTCGCGATGGCCATCATCTTTTCATTGTCGCTCGACGTCGCCAGAAAATTTCAGGTGTTCGATTACCGACGGTTTGCGCGGGTTCTCCTCGGGCGGGCCTGGCCGCTGTACGAGATCGTCGCAATCCTTCTGATTCTGTTGGTGCTGGCGGTCATCACGGCGGCGGCGGGCAGCATTCTCGCGGAAGAATTTGGCATCCCCGATATCGTTGGTGGTGCGTTGGTCTTCGTGGCCGTGGGTGTTTTGATCTTTTTCGGCCGAGGCTGGGTGACAACGGTCCTCTCGTTCTGGAGCCTGTTTCTCTACGGCGTATTCGCTGCCTATTTTGTTGCCGCGTTTACGCTTCTGGAGCCGAGCGTCGAAGCACTAGAGTTCGGCGTCGAACCAGGGTGGTTCGTTAGCGGCCTTAACTACGCGTTCTACAACATCGCCGCTATTCCAATTGCGCTTTACGCGGCGATGGCCATCGAAACCCGTCGACAGGCATTAACTGCCGGCATGGTAGGTGCATGTATTGCTGTCCTGCCGGCGCTGATGTTGCACCTGAGCTTTGCCGTAGATTACCCGGCCGTGCTCGATGCCGAGCTGCCGGTCTATCAGCTGCTCGGCAAGCTCGATATACGCTGGCTCAGCGTCGTCTACCTCGTGATCATATTCGGCACGTTCATCGAAACGGCCGCTGGCAGCATTCAGGGCATTATCGAACGAATCGAGGGTGCCATCTTCGAGCGCCGTGGCGGAGGCCTCGGTGCGGTCAAGCACGGACTCATCGCACTCGGCATCATGGCAACGGCCATTCTTTGCTCGAGAGCTGGCCTCATCAACTTGATACGTGAAGGCTATAGCACGATAGCGTGGGGCTTTATGTTGTTCTACGCTCTACCGCTGGTAACGGTGGGTATTTACAAGCTCTACCTTCAGAGAGATTCGCAAGGACAGGGGGACGATTGATGGACGGTGAAGTCCGATTTTCGATCGAGGATCGCGTCGGCATAGTTACGCTCGCGCGGCCCGATGCTTTGAACGCGTTGCGGCGCGACATGGTTCGGCAGCTTCGCGACACGCTGGTTTCGCTCCACGACAACAAGGAGGTGCGTGCCGTAATGCTGATCGGCGAGGGGCGGGCGTTTTGTGCCGGTGTGGACCTTCACGAGGCAGAGTCGGATGTCTCCGCCGATGATCTCGACGTGGCCGACGACAGTCTCGAGGTACTTCAGGAGGTCACGGATGCGCTGCGGGATTTGCCGCTGCCGACGATTGCCGCGCTGAACGGGCTTGCGGTCGGCATGGGTTCTGAAATCAGCATCGCCTGCGATATTCGCATCGCAGCAAAGAGCGCGTATCTCTGGTTCTCGGAGTCAAGGCGCAGCCTGTTTCAGTCCAACGGCGTAATGTTCCTGTTGCCGCGCCTGGTCGGACACAGCCGGTCTATCGAGTGGATGATGTCTGCGCGAAAAATACGCAGCAAGGAACTTGATCGTTCGGGCCTGGTGGCGCACGTGTTCGCGGACGAAGGCTTCCGGGACGCAGCATTGGGATACGCCAGCCGCGTCGCGGCCAACTCACCGCTCAGCCTGAGGCTCCTGAAGCAGGTGGGTCAGGCGTCGTTCGAGTCCAGCCTGGAGGAGGTCATGCGACTCGAAGTCGAGGGTATGAAGGAAACCATGCGCTCTGACTACGTTAAGGAAGGGCTGCGGGCGTTCGCAGAAAAGCGCGACCCGGTCTTCGACTGACCGTGCAGCCTGTCATTTCCATTCGAGGTCTCGAGAAGACCTACAGCGGTGGATTTCGCGCGCTGCGCCCGTTGGACCTCGATATCAATCGCGGTGAAATCTTCGCGCTGCTGGGTCCGAACGGTGCCGGCAAGACCACGCTGATCAGCATTATCTGCGGCATCGTACAGCCGAGCGGTGGCAACGTGACCGTTGACGGGCACGACATCCTGACTGGATTCCGTGAGGCCCGTTCGCGAATCGGCCTCGTCCCGCAGGAACTGACGACCGATACGTTCGAGACCGTGTGGAGCACGGTGCGTTTCAGCCGAGGCCTGTTCGGCAAGCGGCCGGACGACGCGCATCTCGAGAAGGTTCTGCGTTCGCTGTCACTTTGGGAGAAGCGCGACAGCATGATCCTGACCTTGTCCGGCGGCATGAAACGACGCGTGCTCATCGCGAAGGCACTGGCGCACGAACCGGCGATCCTGTTTCTTGACGAGCCGACGGCCGGTGTCGACGTCGAGCTCCGGCAGGGTATGTGGGACGTAATCGCCGATCTGCGCGACGCCGGTGTAACGATCATCCTGACGACGCACTACATCGAGGAAGCCGAACAGATGGCCGATCGGGTCGGTGTAATTACGAACGGCGAACTGGTGCTCGTTCGGGAGAAGGCCGCGCTGATGCACGAGCTTGGTCAGAAGCAGCTGCACATTCAGCTTGCGGAGTCGATATCGGTAATTCCCGAGGCTCTGAGTGAGTATCGACTCGAGCTCGCCGATAACGGCGAACAGCTTACCTACGTTTACGACACACACGCCGAGCGCACGGGAATCACCTCCCTGCTTGCGGCCCTTGGCCAGGCGGGAATCAACTTCAACGACATCAGTACCGAGCAGAAGTCGCTGGAGTCGATCTTCGTCGACCTGGTG
>CAZMEA010000112.1:0-7430 GCA_964565135.1 uncultured Woeseiaceae bacterium | reverse complement strand
GTCTTGGCGATCGCGTCACCCTGCGGGGTATCTACGAGTGGAACGACTTCGGCGGACTGATTCACTGGACCCACGACGACCCGATGGGTGACGACGGCGGCTACATCGAGCACCGGCGGCAGCGTTACCGTTAGCTGTTTCGGCGCGTACAAAAAAAGCCCGGCAGTGCCGGGCTTTCTTCGTTATGGACGCGTGCGACCGATCAGACAGCCATCGCCGACCGGAGCTTCTTGATCGCGTTGGCTTCAATCTGCCGAATCCGTTCTGCAGACACGCCGTAGCGATCTGCCAAATCGTGCAGCGTAAGCTTCTTCTCGGTGAGCCAGCGGCTGTCGAGAATATCCCGGCTGCGATCATCCAGCGTTTCCAGTGCGCGCTGCATTCGGCTCGTCGCGTCATTGTTCCAGTCGTCGGCTTCAACAGCCGCGGCGGGATCGGCGTCCGGTGACGGCAAGATTGCGGCCGGGCTAAAGACATAATCATCGTCAGAGCCTTCCGGCACCGGATCGAAGACCGCGTCCCGCGAGGACAATCGCTTCTCCATCTCGGTGACTTCGGCCGGCGTCACACCCAGGTCGTCTGCGACGGCCTTGGTTTCCTCGTGAGACAACCAGGCCAGCGTCGGTTTCGCCTTACGCAGATTGAAGAACAACTTGCGCTGCGCTTTCGTCGTCGCAACCTTCACGATGCGCCAGTTGCGCAGCACGTACTCGTGAATCTCGGCACGGATCCAGTGCACGGCAAAGGAGACGAGCCGAACGCCGTACTCGGGATCGAAACGCTTTACGGCCTTCATCAGACCGACGTTGCCTTCCTGGACGAGGTCGCCCAGCGGCAGGCCGTAGCCTGTGTAGCCTTTGGCAATGTGCACGACGAACCGCAAATGAGCCATGACCAGCTCACGTGCCGCGTCCAGGTCCTCTTCGTCCCGGAAGCGACGAGCCAGCGTCTGCTCATCGTCTTTGCTCAGCACAGGAACAGAACCGACCGCCTGAATGTAAGAGTCCAGGCTGCCGACCGGTCCGGCGAGAATCAGGTCCTTGTTCATCGTTGCAAGAGCTGTCGTCATTGCGGGGGATTCCTCCTTGTTGGTGCGACATTTTAGCACTCGGGGTATTAGAGTGCTAACACCGCAAAGAGTTCCCGGGTGCGATCGGCAGGGATTTATCGATAAAACAGTGACATACGTCACATTGGGTCTAGATTATGTAAAAAAGACTGTGTCGATCAGCCAGGCTCGATCTGCCGCATGTGGCGCGCCGCCGCCAGCCAGGAACCCGCCAGGCCCAGGCCTACGCCGATCGCAACGATGCCAAGGCTCTCGCCGGCACCGAGGGCGAGGACCTCAAAGGAGCTTCCGTAGAGGCCGGCAAGCCGGCTCACAGGCTCACGGACAGCGTAGAGACCGTATCCGACCAGGCCCAGCGCCAGCAGCCCGCCACCCAGCCCGTACCAGAATCCGGAATACAGGAAGGGCCGCCGAACGAAGGCGTTGCTGGCACCGATCAGTTTCGTTACCTCGATCTCGTCACGGCGGTTCTGGATATCGAGTCGAATCGTGTTACCGATAATGACGATAATCGCTGCGCCGAGTAGCACCGCGCCGATGCTGATCGCCTGCTGCAGGATCTCGAGGATTGCGAGAAATCGTTGCACCCACTCCGTATCGACCTGCACAAACTCGGTTTCGGGAAGGTTCGAGAGCTCCTCGTTCAACAGCAGCACCATCTGCTGCGTGTTGGCATTGCTCGGGCGAACCACCAGCGTGTGCGGCAGGGGATTGTTCTGTAGCTGATCCAGCGCCGCCCCGAACCCCGAATCGGTCTTGAACTGTTCCAGCGCCTCGTCGGCCGGGATCAGCGTGACGCTCTCGACGTCCGCGCGCTGCGCAATAATTCCGGTCAGTCGCTCGGCGTTGGCAAGCGTGACGTCACTCTTGAGATAGATCGAAAAGTCGAGCGCGTTGTCCCAGCTGGCGCTCAGTGACGTCGCGTTCTTGATCACCAGTTGCATCGTGGCAGGCAGGGCCAGCGTAACGGCGATCACCAGGATCGTCAGCAGGCTGGCGATCGGCTGTCGCGCCAGTCGGCCGAGCGCGCCGACACAGTTGCTGGCGTGCAGGCTGGCCCAGTTGTTCAGCGTGCTCTGCCGACGCGTTGGCGCGAGGGCTTCAGAATGAGACTTCAGCGCCATTCAAAGTCACTCTCGTCGTTGGCGACCGGCGCGTATTCATCGACAAACGCATCTTCGTCGATATCGTCCACCTCACGTCCGTCTTCCAGAGCAATCCGCCGGCATCCGAGCTGATCGATAAGCGAAATGTCGTGACTGGCGATCAGCAGCGTCACGCCGACCTCGTTGAAGCGCCGGAAGATCCGCATGACCTCGAGCGACAGGTCGGGATCAAGGTTGCCGGTTGGTTCGTCTGCGATGACGAGCTTCGGTCTGGAGACGATCGCACGCGCGATGCCAACGCGTTGTTGCTCGCCTGTCGACAGCGTCTCGGGGTTGCGTTTTTCCTTGTGCAGCAGGCTCACCTGGTCGAGCGCAGCTCGTACCTTACGCCCGGCCTCGCGATGCCCGATGCCTGCGATAACCAGGGGCAAGGCCACGTTGTCGAACACGGAACGGTCGTACAGCAGTTTGTGATCCTGAAACACCATGCCGATCTGTCGACGGTAGGCGGGGATCTTCCGTCGGGATACCCGCCGTGTGTTCTGGCCATCGACGATCACCTGGCCGCTGGTCGGCCGTTCGATGAGTGCGATGAGCTTTAACAGGGTGCTTTTGCCCGCGCCGGAGTGTCCCGTGACGAACACCATCTCCCCGGTATCGACACTGAGGCTGAGGCCCTTCAGGGCTTCCTGACCGCTGGGGAATCGCTTGACGACGTTCTCGATCTGAATCACGGGGACCGGGAACTCTCGTTGTCTGTCTCCGCAGCCAGCAGGGCGTCAACGTACTCCTCGGCGTTGAATGGCTGCATGTCGTCGATGGCTTCGCCAATACCGATGAATCGCACCGGGACCCCCAGCTTCTCTGCAATCGCCAGCAGAATTCCGCCCTTGGCGCTACCGTCCAGTTTGGTAACGGTGATACCTGTCAGCCCCAGGGCCGCGTGGAATTTCTCCGCCTGGCTAAGGGCGTTCTGGCCCATGCCCGCATCGATGACCAGCATTACTTCGTGAGGCGCACCGTCCTGTTGACGCGCGATGACGCGCTTTACCTTGGCCAGCTCGTCCATGAGTCCCTGCTGATTCTGCAATCGTCCGGCGGTGTCCGCGAGCAAGACGTCGGTGCCTCGCGACCCGGCGGCCGCGGCGGCATCGAATATGACGGCGGCGGGATCGGCGCCGGTTTGTTGTGCGACGACCGGGACATCATTGCGTTCACCCCAGGCCTGCAGCTGCTCCACCGCGGCGGCGCGGAAGGTGTCGCCGGCCGCAAGCATCACCGACTTGCCCTCATCGAGAAAACGTTTCGCCAGCTTGCCGATCGTCGTGGTCTTGCCGGCGCCGTTGACGCCAACCATCAGAATGACGAACGGTCCACTAGCGGTTCGAACCTCGAGCGATTGCTCAACCGGTTGAAGAATCTCGAGCATGCTTTTCCGCAGTCCGTCGCGGAGCGCGTCGAGGTCCTTGAGTTCCTTTCGAGCGAGGCGTTTCTGCAGTCCTGAAATGATCGCTTCGGTGGCGTCGATACCCACGTCGGCCATGACCAGCCGCGTTTCGAGTTCCTCCAGCACGTCCTCGTCGATCTTGCCCCCGGGCGCCAGGTTGGCAAGGTCGTAGGTAAGCCAACTGTCACCCTGGTTCAGCCGGGCGCGCAGCCGCTTGAAAAAGCCGGGCTGCTTTTCGCTCTTGGTCTTTTCTCGTCTGCCGAACACGGTTGCCTGTCGCTGTCGTCGTTACCAGTCAGTCTTGATGCGCTCGAATCGCCTAAACTGTCCCGTCCGGACAAGCCCGAGCAGGAAGGGACAATTGATGGCGCAAAAGTCGATACGCAAGCGCGGAAAGTCACCGCCGGGAAGGCTGCGTATTGTAGCCGGAAAGTGGCGAAGTCGCCTTCTACCCGTGGCTGATGTGGGGAGCCTTCGGCCAACGCCCGCGCGAGTTCGAGAGACGGTCTTCAACTGGCTCGCGCCTGTGCTTCCGGGCGCCCGCTGCCTGGATCTGTTCGCGGGCAGCGGTGCGATGGCATTCGAGGCACTGTCTCGTGGAGCGGCAAGTGTCGACCTGGTTGAACGCGATCCACGCGCCGTGACCGTCCTGGAGGAGGCTCGAAGAACACTCGGCGCTGCCGATGCATCTATCCATCGCGCCGATGCCTACCAATACCTGGGATCGCCCGCGCCACGCCCGTTCGACGTCGTGTTCCTCGACCCGCCGTACGCCGACGACTCAATCAGCGAATTGTGTAGACTGTTGGCTGACGGCGACTGGGTGCGGGCTGGTGGACTCGTCTACTTTGAGCAGGATCGAGACCAGACGCCCGCCGTTCTTCCCGATGGCTGGAGCCTTGGGAAGGAGAAGGGGGCCGGCCAGGTGCGGTTTTGCCTGGCGATCAATGGCGACATGATCTGAGGAAGGGCAATGACGGTATCTGCGATGTATCCGGGTACGTTCGATCCGGTCACGATAGGGCACGAAGATCTGGTGCGTCGTGGCGCCCGGCTGTTCGATCGCATCGTCGTTGCCGTTGCGGCCAATCCCGGCAAGGAACCCATGTTCACGCTCGATGAACGCGTCAGCCTCGTGAAGTCCGTGCTTTCGGATCTGGACAACGTCGAGGTTACCGGGTATTCCGGCCTGACGATCGAGTACGCGCAGCACAATAACCTGCAGGTCATTGTTCGTGGCCTGCGCGCCGTTTCGGATTTCGAGTACGAGTTCCAGCTGGCAAACATGAACCGTGAGCTGACCGACGATGTCGAAACCGTCTACCTGACGCCGGCGGCGCAGTACAACTTCATCTCGTCGAGTCTCGTTCGCGAAGTCGCTAGCCTCGGCGGCGATATCTCAAAGTTTGTATCGCCCGTCGTGAAAGAGGCGTTGTTGCAGCGCGTCGGTCGCGGCTAGCGCTGACAGTCCTTGCAGTAAAACGTCGATCGCTGACCGAGAACGATCGCGCGTATCGGCCGGTCGCAGCGATGGCAGGGTTCGCCGTCCCGGCCGTACACGTCGAGCTCCTGCTTGAAGTAACCGTCTGCCCCGTCGCCGCCCACGAAGTCCCGTAGCGTCGTGCCGCCCGCGTCGATGGCGCGCGCCAGGACCGACTTGATGGCGTCTGCCAGCAGGCGATAGCGTTCTTTCGAAACCCGACCTGCCGCACGCTTTGGGTGTATGCCCGCCCCGAACAATGCCTCGCTGGCGTAGATGTTGCCCACGCCGACGACGACGTTAGCGTTCATGATGAACGGTTTGACCGCGAGTTTGCGGCCGCGTGATTGCTGCCAGAGATAGTCCCCGTCGAACGCGTCCGACAGCGGCTCAGGCCCGAGGTCGCGTAGCAGGGGGTGTTTCAGCGGCTCCTCGGACCAGTGAAGAGAGCCGAATCGCCGCGGGTCCCGGAAGCGCAGCGCCTTGCCGCTGGCCAGGCGAATATCGACATGATCGTGTTTTCCGGCAGGCTCATCCGCGTCGATGATGCGGACGCTGCCCGACATGCCGAGGTGCAGGATGGCACTGCCGGTATCGGTATCGAACAGGATGTATTTTGCGCGCCGCCGCAGTCCACGAATGATCTGGCCCTCGAGTCTGTCCTCGAGATCGTCCGGAACCGGCCAGCGCAGGCGGCGATCACGAACCGTAACGTTGGCGACCGTTTGTTGCTCGAGCCAGGGCGCGATGCCGCGCCGGCTGGTCTCAACTTCAGGTAACTCGGGCATTCTGCTGCGATGGATAAGGACGGCTTGCGGGCCGGTGACTATAGTCTCTCCGCTTGAGCCGTGCATTGCCCGGGCGCCGTCGTGACATAAAAGGTGAACTCGTTCTTTCGGCAACCCGCGGGCTTCGTTATAGTCAAATTGCGTATAGAACAGGGCTCGGGGCCAGGAATTGATGGAATACCTTTACGGACTGCTGAACCTCTCATTCTGGGGCTATGTGCTGGCCGCGTTCATTCTCGTCCAGATCACCATGATGGCAGTTACGTTGTACCTGCATCGTGACCAGGCGCACCGGTCACTCGACCTGCACCCCGCCTTGCGTCACTTCTTCCGTTTCTGGATCTGGTCGACCTCGGGCATGGTGACCCGTGAGTGGGTTGCTGTGCACAGAAAACACCATGCGTTTTGCGAGACCGAGAACGATCCGCACAGCCCGCGTGTTTACGGCCTCAGGAAAGTGCTTCTCGAGGGCGCCGAACTGTACAAGGTCGAGACGAATGTGCCCGAAACGCTGGAGAAGTACGGCCGTGGCGCACCCGACGACTGGATCGAGCGGAACGTGTACCTCCGCTTTCCGAACCTCGGCATCGTGCTGACGGTGGTGACCGACCTACTGCTGTTCGGTGTCCCAGGCATCATCATCATTGCCGTGCAGATGGCTGCGATGCCGGTGTTTGCCGCTGGCGTCATCAACGGCCTCGGCCACCACAGCGGCTACCGTAACTTCGAGTGCGACGATGCTGCGACGAATCTGGTTCCCTGGGCCTTCCTGATCGGCGGCGAAGAGTTGCACAACAACCATCACGCCTTCCCGACGTCGGCCAAGTTCTCGATGCGGCGCTGGGAATTCGACATTGGCTGGATGTACATCTGCATATTCAGGGCCTTCGGGCTCGCGCGGGTCCGCAAGGTGGCGCCCGAGCCGGTGATTTGCGAAACCTCCGCGGACACCGTCGATCAGGACAACCTCAAGGCCATCATCGTGACTCGCATGCACGTCCTCCGCGACTACACACGCCACGTGACGTTGCCTGTGCTGCGTATGGAAAAGGCAAAGGCGGCAGGCGACCGGGCATTGAAGCGCGCCCGCAAGCTGATGGTTCGCCAGCCGCAGTTGCTCGACGATGCAGCGAAAGAGCGGTTGCGTGAGCTTTTGTCCGAGAACGCAGCGCTCGAAACCGTGCATGAGTTTCGTGAGCGCCTGCAGGCACTCTGGAGCGGCGCTAACGTCAGCAACGAGCGGTTGCTGGCCCAGCTTAAGGACTGGTGCAACGAGGCGGAAGCCAGTGGCATCCAGGTGCTCGAGGAATTCGCAGCCCGATTGCGCGGTTATCAGCTGCAAATGGCCAAAAACGTCTAGCGGCCAGCACGCTGCAGGCAAAAAAAAGCCCGCTATTGAGCGGGCTTTTTTGTGTTCGTTGGAAGCCTTACTTGATCTTCGCTTCCTTGTACATCACGTGCTTGCGGATCGTCGGGTCGTACTTCCGTACTTCCATCTTCTCCGGATGCAGGCGCTTGTTCTTCGCCGTGGTGTAGTAGT
>CAZMEA010000111.1:0-7434 GCA_964565135.1 uncultured Woeseiaceae bacterium | reverse complement strand
CGCGAATCGACAGGCCCTCGACCTGGATCGGCGAGGAACTGCGATCGAGGCAGAGCGACTGGGTCTTCGCCCTGTCGGCTGCAGAAGTCGACGAGCTGGAACGTGCAGCGGCGTGTTTCCAGGAGCTCGGCAGGGACGTCGGCGAGATCAGCCGGGAGACGTTCCCGCTCGGATCGTTTGCCGACCACCTGAGCCAGCTTCGGGACACGCTGCTTCATGGCATTGGTTTCGAAGTCATTCGCGGGCTGCCGGTCGAACGCTATTCACAGGCGTTCGCCGCAACCATTTTCTGCGGCATCGGCGCGCATCTTGGCCGCGCCCGTTCGCAGAACGCTGCGGGTCACATACTCGGTCACGTCCGCAATGTCGGCGCCGACGCCGCCGACGTGAACACCCGGATCTACCAGACCGCTGAGCGACAGACCTTCCATACCGACTCGACGGACGTGGTGGGCCTTTTGTGCCTGCGGAAAGCCAGACAGGGTGGCGAATCGCTGCTGGTCAGCGCGGAAGCCATCTACAACCGGATGCGCGAGGAGTCGCCGGACCTGCTGGACTGTCTCTTCGAGCCCATCGCAACAGACCGTCGCGGCGAAACGCCGGACGGCTGCAATCCATGGTTCACGATTCCGGTATTCAGCTGGCACGAGGACCGTCTCACGGTGATGTACCAGAGGCAGTACATCGACAGCGCGCAGCGTTTTGCCGAGGCGCCGCGGCTGACCGAGACGATGATCAAAGCGCTCGATCGGTTCGATCGCATAGCGAACGAAACGTCGATGCATCTGCGTATGCAGCTCGAACCGGGCGACATGCAGTTCGTCTATAACCACGCCATGCTTCACGACCGGACGGCCTTCGACGACTACGACGACCCGAAAGAGCGGCGACATCTGCTGCGGCTGTGGCTGTCGATGGCCGGCGACCGGGAGCTACCGCCGTGTTTTGCTGAGCGCTACGGTTCCATCGAAATCGGCAATCGCGGCGGCATCGTGACTGCCGAGACCCGTCTGCACGCGCCAATCGACGCGTAGCGGGCCAGCGCTACTGGCCCAGTTCTTCCTCGACGACGTCCAGCTCGTTCAACAGGTAACGCCATTCGAGTGCTCGTTGCCGCACCCACTCTTCGAGCTCGGCAACTCGCTCTTCCATTGCCTCGACCGTCGGGGTGACTTCCGTATCGAATGCCACGGCGAGGCGATCCTGCTCCTGCGCCGTCACACGATCGTACTTCCAGGCATCGTACTGATCCTTGATCGCCTCCCAGGTGCCCCTCGGCGCATCGCCACGATTGGCTTCGGCGAACCTGACATTCTCGGCATTGTAGCGAACGAATTTTCGCCGGTAGTCACGCCAGACCCGGTACGTGCGGGCGAGTTCGCCGCTCAGCTCACGAAACTTGTTATCAATCGTGTCCGTAAACAGGAACTCGGTACTTCGAATCATCTCGATCCTTCGGAGCATCGGGTCGTTTCGCGCTGGCAGCCGCAGCAGGCCCCAGCGCCCGCTTGACGACTCTTCCAGGTAGTCGCCAAAGACGCCCGGCGCAAGATTAAAGGCGTAGCGCATCTGGGACACGCCCTGAATCTCCCGTTGCTCTGCCTCGGAGAGGAGATCTCGAGCGGCACGCAGCTCGGTGGCGATGCTGGCGAACAAAGCTCGAAACTCCGCGCCGTAACTGTCGCCCTGATCGGCGGCAACGCCGGGAAAAAGCTTGTCGAACCAGACGCGTCCCGTCGCATCGATGACCTGGATACGCAGGTCGAGATAGTCACCGTCCGACCTCATGATCGTGCCGTTGAGCTGGATCTCCGCTGCCTCGTCCGGCTGCATGGCGACCCGGACAGGACCCCAGTCGCCGCTCTCGGCCAGGGTGTCGCGCAACTCGAAGGGCAATAAGCGGGATTCGATCTCCCGGATGCGCGGAAAGATCTGTAGCTGACGAAAATCGGCCTCGTCGTCCGGCACCCCGGTCGCGAATACGGGAATCGTAATGCCGAGCGCTACCGCATCTCCGGCGGGAGGCTCATCGGCCATCGCCATGCCCGCGGCCGATGCTATCAACACCGGCAAAAGCACCCGGCCGTGGAAGGCTCGCCATACCCGCACTAAGGAGACACCTCGCCCGTGCTGCACACCCGTTTCATACTCAGCGTCTCGATGCACTTGTACTTCGGTGCAATCTTTTCGAATCGCCAGAAGTAGCGTTCCAGGGTAATGGGCACCTTGGACGTGTCCGACGACACGGTTGTCACAACGCGCAGTTGTTTTCTGTCGGCGGAGATGGTGAACCGATGCAGCACGCGCAGGCCGTCCGGCAGTTCCAGATAGTTGATGAGCCGATCCTGGTCCCAGCCGCAGGATTCCTTGCCAAACAGGTTATCTGTCGTCTGCGCGACACCGTCATAGAAGGCACAGAAAAGCGCAAAGTCGTCACGGCGCTCGACGAGGATTTCGGTGTCGGTCTGGGAGATCGTCAGCTCGTCCTGTCGCGTGATCAGCTCCGCCAACCGGGCGAGCGGCATCAGATACGCCATGTCGCGATCCGCCAGTGCACCACCACCGCTACGCAGGTCTGCGCGCGTTCGCCGACTCAGCTCAAACCAGGCATCACGCACGACCTGGTTGATATCGTCACCGCGCGCATAGTCCCGCGCCCAGGAGCCGCTAAAGTCCGCAGGCATGGGCCCGTCAAAGTATCGGACGTTCTCGAGCAGTACAGGCTTCTCCGTCGCACAGCCGGCAAGCAGCAGGAGAACGATGGCAACAAGCGGGGTCGGAGCGGACCGATCGGATCGCGTGCAGGTTGTGGACGTAAGAGTAGCCATCGCTTTACTTCGATACTGAACCGGTCGTCAGGGTTCCCTTCGAACTTGCCGGGGCAACGATACCCGATTGCCGCATCGGCACCCACGACTGCAGCACGATACTTGCAATTCTTCACGAAACTGACGCCCGTGGATGCAATCCGGCCGAAAACCTGACGCAGGGCATGACCCCGATGTTCGCGATGCTCAAGGGTCGGCGTGGCCGGCCAACGCGCCTGGATTAGCGCTCCGCCAATCGCCCGCGCAGCCCGCCAAGGACGCACACCGCGGTGCCGATCGGGAACAGCCACGGCCAGGCCAGCAGCGGGCCGGAGAACAATGTGCCGAGCATCGGGTTGAGGATTTCAGGCTCGTTGATCAGCAGCACGACAACGATGCTACCGATAACCGCTCGACCGGCATGAGCGACGCGATAGCGGAGCGACAATATGCTGAGCACAAACAAACCCAGCATCGGACCCCAGGTGTACGTCGTCATCGAGAACGCCAGCGTTACCAGGTCCAACTGACTTGCCGAGAACTGCCATGCCATGGCCGAGAGCACGACACCCCACCCGACAACGAGAATGCGCGAGACGTGCAGCAGGTGCGTCTCATCAGCCTCCGGCCGGACATACGGTCTGTAGAACATCGTCAGCGAGATCTGCGACAGCGCCGCAAGAATCGAATCGAGGCTGGAAATCGCGGCGCTGAGGATGCCGGCAATCAATAATCCTTTCAGACCGACCGGGATCTCGGAAATGATGAATGCCGGGAAGATCCGGTCGCCTCGTTCGGCAACGAGGTCCGCCAGTTCGGTCGACAGCGGATTGAACTGGTAGAACGCAAACAGGCCGACGCCAACAGTCAACATCAGGGCAGGCACGAGCTCACCGAGCGTGCTCCAGAGAACCGCTTTCTGCGCTTCGCGCGCGTTGCGGCAGCACAGCAGGCGCTGCGCGAAAAGGTGGTCGGTGCCGTACACCGCGACGTTCTGGAACGGCATCGCAAGCAAGGCGGCCCAGAAGGTAAACGCTATGCGCGGATCCGTCGAAAAGTCGAAGGTCGCGAACTTGTCGGCAGCCTGTCCGGCCGCAACGAGGCTGGTCCAGCCATCGGGCAAGGCGCCCATGACATAGACAAGCGCCGCAATTCCACCCGCCACGAGGACAAAGAACTGCACGAAATCGGTCCATATGACGGCCGCGATGCCGCCCATCCAGGTCCAGAGCACCGAAAACACACCGATGATGACGATGCTCTGGCCCAGCGACCAACCGGTAACGAGCTCGAGCACCAGCGCCGTCGCGTAGACACGCACGCCCTGACCGAGAATGCCACCCAGAAAGAACATGCCTGCAGTGATGCGCCCGACGACCGGACCGAGTCGATCAGACATGTAGTCGTACGGACTGTAGAACTCCTTTTCGTAGTACAGCGGTACCAGTAATCGCGCAACGAGAATGCGTGCGATGACGCCGCCGATCGCAAGCTGCAGGTACGCGAAGTTGCCATCGGCCGCGTATACCAGTGCGGGCACGCCGATGAACGTGACGGCGCTGATGGTCGTCGCGATCGTTGAAGCGGTGACCGCGTACCACGGCAACCGACGCCCGCCCAGAAAAAAATCGCGCGTCGTTTGCTGTTCGCCCTTCAGGCGATGACCGATCAAGGTCGTTCCGGCGATGTACGCCGCTACGACCGCCCAGTCCCAAACCGAAAACACGCGTTCAGGCTTCCGCGGTGGCGGATTCCGGGAGAGCTACAGACAGACGCCGACAGGACCCTTCACCCGGGTACTCGCGGCGATTCGCACCGGGATAGGCGTAGCCGTTGATCAGCACCCGTCGATAGTCTGCGGATGTGTTCTCGAAGCTCGCGTGAGCGGTGTACGGACCAAAAAACAGCGTGTCTCCGGGCTGCGCTTCGATGATGACGACGTTCTCCTCGCGAAACTCGGGCGGACGTTTTGCGGGATACCCGGGGTTGTCGTAGTCATGGTCGCCGAAATCGACGCGACCCCACCCGGAACTCCCCGGAATGAAGTGCAGTGGCCCGCTGTCGGGGGTCATGCCATCAATCGCGATCAGCGTCTGCACGAAACTGCCGCGCCCGTTAACGTCACGCCAAGTGTCGCCGCCTTTGTCCCGATGCTGAATGTCCTGGTGCCAACCAAAGATGACACCGTCGTTGGGCCGCTTGAAATGCGCCTGGCTCAGAAGCTGATCCATATCGGCGCTACCCAGCAACTGCGCTGCCGGGACCGTGAGCCGATCGTCGCTGCCGATCTCGAGCAGAAACGGCTGCGAGCCGCCCGCCCAGACGACTCGCTTGATCACCTGCTGTCCGTCACGTTCACCAAGGACGAAGTGCGAGCCGTGGTGCGGCCCCGTCCCGTCGAGTTCGGCCGCCAGGCGTTCGAGATCGCTGAAGCAGTCTCGCATCGCGGCGATTTCAGACGCATCGAACAACGCGGGCTTAAGGATCCAGCCTACGTCGTGAAAGGTTCGGATTTCATCCGAGGTCAGCATTCGTCGACAGCCCCGCGTCGTACCACAGTGAAAGTCGCGGCATTCTGACATTCACGCGTCCGGTGGTTAACCCCCCACGACGAGAATTGCAGCGCTAAGCATTCGGCCCATCCCGCCGATAACCTCTGCAATGCTGTAATTGACAGGAACAGACCCAAGCCGATGAAACGGTCTGCCGGACATACCTTGCTCGAACTCGTCGTAGTGATCGCGATACTCAGCGTGCTTGCTTCTGCAGCATTGGTGCGTTTCGCCAATATCGAGGACGAAGCGGAGCGCGCGGTACTCCTGTCCATGGAAGGCGCCGTCCGTGCCGGCAGCACCCTGGTGAGCGCCAAGGCGCGCGCACTCGGCCTCACGCAGGGCCAGGCAAACATCGACATGGGCGACGGACGCACCTTGCAGGTTCACTCGGGTTATGCCCGGGCACACTGGAACAGGACTGTCCGTTTCATGCTGAACCTGGACACGACGTCGTTCTCGTCCGGAAGCCAGGTGTGCACGCGGGACTGGTGCGGTCGCGGTAACCAGCGCGCTGTCCAAACAGACTCGGGGCGTATCACCACGCCCGGCCGGGCCGCCAAAGTCTGGCCACGGGGCTACCGATGGAACGACCTGTGCGGTGTGCACTACATCAATCACGAAGACGGTCGGGCGCCCGAGATCGGGGTTTCCGTGTCCGGATGCTAGACAGACGCCTGGCCATCCCCCAGCGCGGCCGATCGACCGGCGATTCGACCGAACACCGCACCTGACGTCAGCCCGGAACCGCCCGGATAGCCATCGACAAAGATACCGCCAATCATTTCGCCACAGGCGTACAGGCCCGGGATCGGCACCCCCGACTCGCTCCGGACCTCCGCCGACAGGCTTACGTCCAGCCCGGCGTAGGTGAAGGTGATGCCGCAGGTAACCGGATAGGCGAGAAAGGGCGGCGTGTCGAGAGCATTCGCCCAGTTGGTCTTGTCCAGGTCGAGCCCGACGGTGCGGCGACCGTCCAGCACGGTCGGGTCGAATGCGCGCGAGTCGTCGACGGCGTGGTTGAAATCCTGCAGCGTCTGTAACGCTCGTGACCCGTCGATGCCATCGAGCTGCCCAACGAGATCCTCCAGCGTCTCGGCCGTATAAAAGGTCGCATGCCGGAATCGATACTCGGCGTACAACAGGTCGGTGACCTTGCTGTCGAAGAATTGCCAGGCAACGTTTCCCGGCTGCTGGAGGATCGCTCGACCGAATTGCGCGTAGGTATAGTTGCGGAAATTCTCGCCTTCATCGACGAAGCGCTCTCCACGCGCATTCAGCATGGCACCCAGGAAATAGCAGATCTTTCGATAATGTTTGCGTTCAATGAACGGGATGTCGGGATTACCGAAGTCCGGCATATCGCGATCCATTGGCGTCGCGTGGCACCCGTCGGGTCGACCACGAAGCCGCGCGCCGATGGACCGTGCCATCCGTATTCCCGCGCCTGTGTTGTGCGGGGTTCCGCGAACCTTCGCTCTGCCCCAGTCGTCGCCCATCAGCTGTACGCGCATGTCACGACTCGCTTCGAATCCGCCACAACCAAGAATCACGGCATCGAACGCCCGCGTCACTTCGCCCGCCGGGGTTTGCAGTCGCACGCCGGTGACACGATCGCCGGTCACCCGCAGGTCGCAGCAATCGGCCGAGTATTCGATCTCCCCTCCCAGTCGGACGTATTCGGCGAGCTCGGCGTCGACGAGACCAACGCCTTCGCCACGAGCCTCGAGTGTCAGCCCGCCCCAGAAGACGAAGCGACCGTCCTTTCGAAACGCCTGCCTTGAATAGATTGGATCGAAGAGTACGTTGTGCCCTTTGAGCCATTCGACCGTTCCGTAGCTCTCATCGATCAACGTCCTCTGCAATTCATTCAGCGCGTCACCGCCATTGAAGCGCAGCATGTCCTCCGCGAATCGGTCTCTCGGGTATGTGCCGAAGTCCGTCTCCGCCAATCGTTCGTCGTCGCAGCCGGCAAGAAGACTCAGGATGTCCTCACGGCCTTCGTACGCGAATCGCATGGCGCCGGCCGTGTAGCGACTGTTGCCGCCGGCTTCTTCGGCGGGCGCTTTTTCAAA
>CAZMEA010000110.1:1391-7491 GCA_964565135.1 uncultured Woeseiaceae bacterium | reverse complement strand
TTCATCGGCTTCGATGCCATTGCGCAGGCAGGCGGCGAGGCGAGAAACCCTGGCAGGAACCTGCCGCTCGCCATCGGCATCGCTGTGATGACGGTCGGGTCGTTTTACTTCCTGTTCACGGCCGCTGTGTATCACGCGGTGCCATGGACGTTCATTGCTGAGGAAGCAATGACGCGCGACATCACAGCACCCGGACTGTTCAGCTATCTGCTGCCGGACGCCTGGGCCGTTGCCATCGTAGCCGGTGCGGCAATCGCGCTGTTCAACGATCTGCCGGCAATGCTGCTCGCCGTCTCCAGGTTGATGTTTGCCTGGGCGGAGGACGGGATCTTTCCGCGCTGGATCGCGCGCGTGAATGCCAAACGGCATACGCCGCAAACCGCCCTGATTCTGAGCGGCGGCATGGCAAGCATTGGTATTCTCGGCAGCCACTTCGCCGGCGACTTCTTTCTGGGCATCGACATCATGGTGACGTCGATGCTCGTCAATTTCCTGCTGATGTGCCTTACCGTTATCAGCCTGCCGAAACGCAATCCGTTGCTTGCGGGTCAAACCAGGGTGTTGACCTCCCGACCCTGGCAGCTTTTTCTCGCGACCGCGGGCGTCGTCATGCTGACCGGGTTTCTGATCATTCACGTGATCAAGGACCTGGGTGCAGACGTCGACGCCTGGTACTTCCATTCGACCCCGGTCTGGCTCATCGTCATGGTGATTGCATCGACCATCTACCTTCGCGAGCACGCGAGGCTGAAAAGGAGCGGAGTCGATACGGATGGCCTGTTCAAGCGGCTGCCACCTGAATGACCGTAACGGCAAGTCACTGAACGTTCCGACCGAGACTCCACTGAGCTGATGAACACGCAACAAACGCATACGGAAGTTACCCCCGATCTGCGCATCTCCCGGGTCATCACCGGCCTTTGGCAGATCGCCGACATGGAGCGAGACGACCAGTCGCTGGATCTCGACCTTGCGGCCAGGCGCATGCGCGATTACACGCAGGCCGGTCTCTCGACTTTCGATATGGCGGACCACTACGGTTCGGCCGAGGACATCGCAGGGATCTTCAGGACACGCTACGCGGAAAACGGCGACGTGCAGTTGCTCACGAAATGGGTACCAGAGCCCGGCGGTTCATCTCGCGATACGGTTCGCACGGCGGTGCAGCGGTCCCTGGACCGCCTGCAGTCAGACTCCCTGGACCTGCTGCAGTACCACGCCTGGAACTACGCGGACCCCAGCTATCTGGATGATTTGTACTACCTGGAGGAGTTACGCGAAGAAGGACTGATTCGGCACCTCGGTCTGACCAACTTCGACACGGCACACCTCACGATTTTGCTGGAAACGGGCATCGACGTCGTATCGAACCAGATTTGCTATTCCCTTCTGGATCAGCGTGCGCGTCAGCACATGGGCCAGCTGTGCGAGGGAAAGGGCGTCACACTCCTGGCGTTCGGGACCCTCGCCGGCGGATTCCTGACGGAACGCTGGCTCGACAAGCAGGAGCCCGGGAGCGGCGATCTGAGTACCTGGTCGCAAATGAAGTACAAGCGATACATCGACACGGCAGGTGGCTGGACGGTGTTTCAGAATGTGTTGAAGGCCGTCAAGACAGCCGCCGACCGGCACGGGGTCACAATGGCCAACGTCGCCAGTCGATTCATCCTCGAGCAGCCGGCCGTGGGCGCCGTGATCATCGGCGCCCGGCTGGGCGAAAGCGAACATATTGCGGACAACCGTCGACTGCTGGAATTCAGTCTCGACGCGGAAGACAAGGAGACGATCGACGCTGCGCTGCAGAGGCTCGAACCGATTCCTGGAGACTGCGGTGACGAGTATCGAAAACCCCCGTTCCTGACCGCATCCGGTGACCTGAGCCACCACCTGGACAGTCTGCCGCCGCCGTATCCAAGCCTTGAACGCGACGACGGTCGGACCCAGGCACTGAGCGGAACCGTCTGGGAAGACCTTGCGGGATTCTCGCGCGCGGTACGAAAAGGTGAACGCATCCTGGTCTCCGGGACCACAGCCACGCACGGAGATCGTTGCATCGGCGGCCAGGATCCGGCGGCACAGACACAGTTTGTCATCGACAAGATTGAAGGGGCTATTCAGTCACTGGGCGGTCGGCTCGAAGACGTCGTCCGCACGCGCATCTATTTGAGGAATCCGGATCAGTGGGAAGCGGTCTCGCGGGTACACGGCGCGCGTTTCGGACATATTCAACCGGCGAACACGCTGGTGGGCGCCGAACTGATCGGCGACGAGTACCTCGTCGAGATGGAAGCCGAGGCGATACTCGGCACGTAGCGGTAACAAACCGCGCAGCGATTACTGAGGCTCAGAGTTCGCCGCAGACAGTCTCGTCCTCCCAGATCGCTACGACCGGACGACCGTCCTTTCCTGCTTCAGCCGGCGGCGCGAGACTGAGTCAGCGATGCCGGCAGAAAATCCGCATGCGCTGCCAATAGCTCATCGACGAGCGCCGATATCTCGTCGATACTGAGCACCGACGCCGTCAGCGGATCGAGCATCGCGGCGTGATACACGTAGTCTCGATTGCCAGTCAGCGCTGCTTCGACGGTCAATTCGTGGACGTTCAGATTGGTTCGCATCAGCGCAGCCAACTGGGGCGGCAGGCTGCCGATCTGCTCGGCCTTGTAGCCATCCTTATGAATATGACAGAGCACCTCTACGACACAGCCCTCGGGGAGATTGTCAATATGCTGCTCATTGGGCACGTTGCCATAGATGACGCTGGGTGAACCCGTATGCATCGAGTGAATGATCGTGGCCGCGTACTCATCACTCCGTCCAGCCTCAATTTTCGTCTCAGGGTCTTCGAGTTCTGACTTCAGTTGATGCCAGCCGGCCAGCTGATGCTCGCATCGCGAGATGTACTCATCGAGGGGGATGCTGTACTGCTCGATAAGGTCCTCGCGATTTGGCTTGATGAACCAGGGCACATATTCGGCAAAGTGCTCGCTGGACTCGGTGACGAAGTAGCCGAGCTTCTCGAGTACCTTGTAACGCACCGCATCGCTCAGGCCGCCGATTCCTCCATCGGCCCGCTCGGCGTCGCCGCGACTCGGTATGTTGCCGCTGCGCCCGACCTCCCGGATCAACGGATACAGATCCTCGCCGTTGCGTTCGAATCGCAGGTAGAAGGCCATATGGTTGATGCCGGCGCACAGGTAGTTAATTTCCCCGACCGGAACGCCGATATCGGAAGCGAGCTCGCTCACCGTATGCTGAACGCTGTGACAGAGTCCGATCGTGCGAATGTCCGAGTACCGATTCATCGCCCAGCAGTTTGAGACCATTGGATTGACGTAGTTCAAGTGCGTGACGTCCGGACACAGTTCCTGCATCTCGTCGAGCATGTCGAAAAACACCGGAATAGTGCGCAGCGCCCGCATGATGCCGCCCACGCCGAGGGTGTCCGCAATCGTCTGTCGCACGCCGTACTTCTTCGGAATCTCGAAGTCGACAACCGTACTGGGTCGGAAGCCACCCACCTGGAACATGCTGATGATGAAGTCGGCACCGTCAAAGGCGCGACGGCGATCGGTGGTTGACTCGACGTTGGGTGCGACGCCCAGTGAACCGGCGATCTTGTTGGCGACAACCTCGGACGTCTTGAGACGTTCAGCGCCGATATCGAACAGCGTCAAACGACAGTCCCGAAGCTCGGGATAACGCAGTATGTCGCCGATGAGATTCTTTGCGAAGACGGTTGAACCCGCACCCGCCAAAACGATCTTTGGACCTGTCACCAGTATCTTTCCTTGTTTGACACAGCCGCTGTCTCCTTGAACCAAGCCACCCGTATCCGGCAAAGTTCGCAGATCCATCGGAAGGCTACCAAAATCACACAGCAATCGACGTCGGGTCAGTGGAGGCCGCGGCGTTCGCCTTTCAAACCACCTATGTACACGTACACTCGACGAGTGACCAACCACTACTACGAGCATCGAACCGCCGCATGCTGAACACGACTCAGGTTTCGGTATTTATTGGAATCACGGCACTGATTGGACTGCTGACCTACCTGCAGTGCCGCAAGGCCGTTGCGGGCGACCGAAGCTCCGGCAATGACTACTTTCTTGCGAATGGTGGTCTAACCTGGTACTTCGTCGCAGGCTCGATAACGCTGACCAATCTCTCGACCGACCAGCTCGTCGGGATGAACGGCAACCAGATGCTGTTGCTCGCGTGGTGGGAACTCGCGGCCGTTTGCGGCCTGTTTATTCTGGCCTTTGTGTTCCTGCCCATCTATTACCGCAACGACTGCACGACAACGACCGAGCTGCTGCAGAAGAAGTATGGCGATCGTCACATCCGGGCGTTGATATCGTTCCTTTTCCTGATGGGCAACCTGTTCATCTTTCTGCCCATCGTTCTGTACGGCGGCTCGCTGTTTCTGCAGTCGATGTTCGGCCTGGACATCCCGCTTATGGCGATCGCAATAACGTTCGCTGTCGTCGGAGCCGCGTACGCCATTCTCGGCGGATTGCGGGCCGTGGCGGTTTCAGACACCTACAGTGGCGTACTGATCCTGTCGCTGGCCCTGCTCGTCGTGTTCCTGTCACTGTCGGCGATCAACTTTGATTTCTCGGGAATACCGCGCGAGCGCCTCACACTGATCGGAAACAATGACTCACCCATACCCTGGCACACGTTGCTCACGGGCATGATATTCATCCAGACGTTCTACTGGAGCACGAACCAGACCATCACCCAGCGGGCCATGGCTGCACCCAATATCAAGGAAGCGCAGAAGGGCGTATTGGCGGCCGCGGGCATTCGACTGCTGATCGTGCCCGTCATCGTCACCGTGCCCGGCGTCGTCGCGTTCAAGCTTTACGGCGATCTGAATGACGCGACCTACGGCCAGATTGTCGGCGACATTCTGCCGGCATGGCTTTCGGGTGCCTTTGCCGCAGCAATGGCCGCTGCCGTGCTGACAACGTTCAACAGCATCCTGAATGCGTCGGCGGCGTTGTACGTGTGCGACATTCACGAGGCGTACATCAACAAGAAGGCGAAGGTGCCGGTGCTGAGCGCCATCGTATCGATCTCAATGACTGTGCTGGCGATCGTCCTCGTTCCGGTGTACCAGGCGGAGGTCAGCCTGATCAACATTCTGCAGGAGCGCTACGGCTTGTTGTCGATGCCCATACTGTCGGCCTTCATCGTTGGCCTCGCCTTTCGCAATGTGGACGCGCGGGCCGCCATTGTCGGAGTTATCGCCGGAGTCGGCCTGTATGGCTACCTGACCCTTGTGCTGAAGCCCTTTCACTACATTCACTGCATGTTCATCACGCTGGTTTTCTGCATCCTGCTCGCACTGACCGTCAACCGCGTTGTGTTTGGCAGACGCGCAAGCCTGGTGGGCGGCAGAAGCCCGTCTGTACCCGAAGCCGGATGAACACGCCGCGCTGACCACTGGAAGCCAGACCGTCTCGATGAACAGCACCGAACTGATTCAGAAAGCACGAACGATTCACTGCGAGCGATTCGGTATCGAACCGACCTGGGCGGCTGTCGCGCCCGGCCGGGTCAACCTCATCGGCGATCACACCGATTACACCGGCGGCTTTGCGATGCCCTTTGCTGTTGACCGGTTCACCGTTGCGCTTGCGAGCCCGGGTCCGTCCGGCCAGCACGCCATATACGCAACGTCTGTTGCAGAGCAGATTGACATTGACACCGATCGGGTTGCCGAACCGGCACCCAGCGGGTCCTGGCATGACTACGTTCGCGGGGTCGTCGCGTTGATGCGGCAAACCGGTGTAAGTCACGCCGGGTTGTGCATTACCCTGCACGGCAACGTGCCAATCGGACGGGGGCTATCGAGCAGCGCGTCTCTCGAACTGGCGCTGGCCACATTGCTTGAAGCCGCAAGCGGCCTGGCGATCGACCCGATCGAAAAGGTGCGCGTTTGCCAGTCGGCGGAGAACCTGTACACCGGGATGCCGTGCGGCATTCTCGATCAGTACAGCGTCTGCATGGCGCAGGACGCCAAACTCATGATGCTGGACTGCCGCGATGTATCGTCCGTTTCTGTGGATATTCGGACTGACGATGTCGGTGT
>CAZMEA010000110.1:0-1291 GCA_964565135.1 uncultured Woeseiaceae bacterium | reverse complement strand
TCAACCAGCGGGATTTTCGGCGCCCGTATGACGGGCGGTGGATTCGGCGGCTCGGTGGTCGCTCTGGTCCGGCGCGATCAGGCAGAGACAGCAAGCGTCGCGATTCAGCGCGGCTACTGGTCAGCCACGGGGTTAACGACAGAACCTGCCTCGGTTTCTCCGGTTGCCGGTGCGATGCAGGTCCACATTGACGCATGATGACAGGTTGCCATTGATGTCCTCCGGCCCGCACAGACGGTACAACGCACTGACGAATTCCTGGGTGCTGGTGTCGCCGCATCGGACGCAACGACCGTGGCAAGGCAAACTCGAGAAGAACGCAGCCGGAACCGGCGAACCGTACGATTCGACCTGCTATCTCTGTCCGGGCAACGACCGCGAGGGTGGACACCGTAATCCGGACTACGACGGCGTGTTTGTCTTCGACAATGATTTCCCGGCGCTTCTGCCCGATGTCGAAGACAGTGCAGACACAAATTACGAGTTACTGCGTGCCAAGCCCGTCGCGGGTCGTTGCCGCGTGATCTGCTACAGCCCCAGACACAATCTCGGTCTCGGTGACCTGTCGACCGACCAGATTAACCGGGTGATCGAGACCTGGGCTGCGGAATATGGCGCACTCATCGATTCGCATGAGTGGGTGCAGATCTTCGAGAATCGGGGCGAGACGATGGGTTGCTCAAACCCGCACCCGCACGGGCAGATCTGGGCGATCAGTGATCTGCCGACCGAGGCACGCCGTGAGCTCGACGCGCAACGGAACTACCACCAGACGCACGGTAGCAATTTACTTGACGACTATCGGGCCTCCGAGATCGAACGCGGTGAACGAACGCTCATCGAGAACGACCACTGGCTCGTCGTCGTTCCGTTCTGGGCCGCCTGGCCGTTCGAGACGCTGGTGATCGCCAAGGATCCTGTTGCTCATCTGGGCGAGCTCAGAGGCAACGGCCGCAGGGCGCTGGCCAAGGCACTGAAGTCGCTGGTAACGGCCTACGACCGACTGTTCTCAGTGCCGTTTCCTTACACGTTCGGATGGCACAACGCACCCCGCGGTGTGTCGAGCAACGAGTGGCGCCTGCACGCGCACTTCTATCCGCCCCTGCTGCGGTCAGCCGAGATCCGAAAGTTCATGGTCGGCTTCGAGATGCTTGCGGAACCCCAGCGCGACATCACACCCGAACTCGCATGCGGACGTCTGAGAGAAGTGCTCCCGGAGTCGTAGCGTGTCGAGATCGACGTCTCGATAGGTCGCAACGGGCTAGCGACCGGCAAGCGCGTCAACGGCAGC
>CAZMEA010000109.1:0-7496 GCA_964565135.1 uncultured Woeseiaceae bacterium | reverse complement strand
GATTCATCAAACGGCGATAGGCTTTCTTGATATCGTCGTTTGTCGACGCCCGATCAACCCCAAGCGTCGCGTAAGCGCTGGACACCCTGGCCGCATCAACCTCGCCTTCCGGCGACTTCCGAAAGGCCCGCTGCGCACGCAGCATAGCTTCGAGCTGAGCCAGCTCTACCCTGCCGACGCCCAGCTCCTTACTGACCGCCCATAGCAACGATCGCTCGCTGACCGAGATCGTCGTCTTTGCCAGCGACACTTCAGTAAGCAGGCGCACGAATACGGTCCTTAGTCTGGGCTGCTTCGCAATCTCCCGGTTCAATGCGCGCACGGTCGCAAGGACGGGAAACGTCCGGGCCTTGCCGGCGTCGAACCAGTCGATGGACTGGCGAATCTGACCAGGGCCCAGGTTGAGGCGATGCATGAGTGACCGTGCGGCGCGGATTTCGGCTTCGGTTACTCGGCCATCGGCCTTGGCGAGGTGACCCATGGTCTGAAAGAGCGCCTTGAGGAAATAATCAGGCAGCTGGACGCGCGCGTCTTCGCTGGCGCCCGTCGGGTAGTCATTGGCACGTTCAGCGAAGCCGCGATCAAACTGGTGACCGAGCACCAGGCCAATGAGAGCAATCCATGGCCGTCCGGTTGCCAATCCGGCCGCGGCGCCAACCACTTTGCCCCAGAACGGTGTCGTCACTGGGCGCGATATCTCGTCGTACTGGGCATGACCGCAATGCTAACGTCAGCGGGACGCATTTCCTACACGCCGCTTGCGGCAGGATTCCGTAACCGTGATCATCGGCTCCGAATGTCCACGCCAGAACGAGCCCCGCAGACTGACATGACCGAAACCACCTTGTTCGAATCCAACATCCCAGGCCTCGAGCTTGTCGCCCGCGGGAAAGTGCGCGACATCTACGCGGTCGACGCCGAGCATCTGTTGATCGTCACGACAGACCGCCTTTCAGCCTACGATGTCGTCATGCCGGACCCGGTGCCGGGTAAAGGGGAGATACTGACGCGGATGTCGAACTTCTGGTTCGACATGATGGAGGACCTCGCGCCGAACCACCTGACCGGATTATCCCTTGCATCGTGTATCGACGATCCGGCCCTGTGCGAGTTGCTCGAGAATCGGGCCCTGATCGTCAGGCGGTTGCGGCCGCTTCCTATCGAGGCCGTCGTTCGCGGCTACCTGATCGGTTCCGGGTGGCGGGACTACCAATCGACCGGACAGGTTTGCGGACTGCCATTGCCAGCCGGGCTGATGCAGGGAGAGCGGCTGCCGGATCTTCTCTACACACCCGCGACGAAGGCAGCCGTCGGCGATCACGACGAGAACATCAGCTACGAGCGCACAGCCGAACTGATCGGTCCTGAACTTGCAGAACAGGTCCGTGACCTGTCCGTTCAGATCTACGAACGGGCCGCTGCCCACGCCATCAAACGCGGCATCATCATCGCAGACACCAAATTCGAATTCGGGCTCGACGAGAGCGATCGTCTCTACATCATTGACGAGATGCTGACACCGGATTCATCCCGCTTCTGGCCGCTCGACCAGTACCGAGCAGGTACCAGCCCACCGAGCTATGACAAGCAGTACGTGCGCGACTACCTCGACACCCTCGACTGGAACCATGAACCTCCGGGGCCGGTCCTGCCTGCTGATGTGATTACGCAAACGCGGGACAAGTACTCAGAAGCGCTGCAGCGAATCACCGGTCCCGCCAGCGACTGATGATCGCCTCGATAGCCGCAAGCCCGTCGGTCAGCGCCGCGGGCCCTGGCTGCAGGATCAGCGGCGACTTCACTTCGAATATCTGATTCTGGCGAACCGCTGGCACATCTTGCCAACCGTCGCGTTCACAGACTCGCTCGGGCCTGAACTTCTTGCCGCACCACGAACCGATGATGATGTCGGGAGCTCGGCCGACGATCGTCATCGGATCAGCGATGATACGGTCGCGCCCTAGCGGCTGGGCTGCGAGCTCCGGAAAGCAGTCCTCGCCGCCGGCAATGCTGATGAGTTCGCTGACCCAGCGAATGCCGCTGATCGGCGGATCATCCCACTCCTCGAAGTAGACCCGTGGCCGATGCGAAAAGCGCTGCGCGCGTGCCGCCACGGCATCGATGTTCTCGAGTAGCGCAGCAACATAGGCTTCGGTTTTGGCCTGGCAGCCGAGCATGCCGCCAAGCGAACGGATCATCCCGAGAATTTCATCGACAGAGCGCTGGTTGAAAACATGCACGGTCACGCCGTGACGAATCAGTTCCGCGGCAATATCCGCCTGCAAGTCCGAGAAGCCGAGCACCAGGTCCGGCTTCAGCTCGAGAATGCGATCGATTTTCGCGCTCGTGAACGCAGAGACTTTCGGCTTCTCCCGGCGGGCGCGGGCCGGTCGAACGGTGAAACCGGAGATGCCGACAATACGGTCTTCCTCACCGAGGGCATAAAGCGTTTCAGTTGTTTCCTCAGTCAGACAGACGATCCGTTCGGGATAAAGGCTCACAGGCAGTGTTTTGATGAGACGCATATCGTCGACCACGGCAACTCTACAGTGCTACGCTGCTGTCCCTCCAGCATCATTGGGTCCTGTCATCAGCATTCAGCGCGACATCGAGCGTTTCATCTGGAGCAGCAAGCTGTACCGCCGAGGCCCTCTGGGCCGAACCGCGAGCGTGCTGCTGCGCTACGTCTACGCGCTGGTCAGAGACGTCGTATCGGGACAACTGACGATGCGCTCTATGAGCCTCGTCTACACCACCTTGCTATCCGTTGTACCGCTACTCGCCTTCAGCTTCGCTATCCTGAAGGGTCTCGGCGTGTTCGATCAGCTAGAGCCGTACCTGAGCGGTCTGCTGGCTCCACTCGGCGCACAGGGAGAGGAAATCACCGAACAGATCCTTACCCTGGTGAACAACGTCCGCGGTTCCGTGCTCGGCGGTATCGGTTTCGTGTTTTTTCTGTACACCGCGATCTCCACCATCCAGAAGGTGGAAGAAGCGTTCAACTACGTCTGGTACGTATCAACGCCCCGGAGCCTCGCCCGTCGATTCTCGGAGTACCTGGTTGTGCTGCTCGTCGGTCCGATGCTGATGGTTGCTGCGATCGGCATGCTGACAAGCATTCAGAGCAACACCTTCGTGCAGTACCTGATGAACAACCCGCAGCTCGGTCCGCTCTTTGTGCTTGCGGGCAAGACGATGCCCTATCTGATTATCTCAACGGTCTTCACATTCCTCTACATGTTCATGCCGAACACGCGCGTCCACTTTGTGTCCGCACTGATTGGCGGCGTGTCCGGCGGTATCATGTGGGCGACCCTCGGGGCTGCCGTCGCAACCTTCATCCTGTATTCGACGCGCACGCTGCAGATCTACGCCGGTTTCGCGGTCGCCATTACGACGCTGATCTGGCTGTACCTGAACTGGCTGATCCTGCTTATCGGAGCTCAGATCGCCTTCTATCACCAACGGCCGGCGTTCCTGCGCATGGGCCGGCGGGAACCAAAACTGTCAAACGCGACGCGCGAACGCGTCGCGCTGAACATTATGCTCCTGGTAGGCACTGCGTTTCGCGAAAGCAACCGGAAGCTCGAGTTCAATGACATTACCAAGTCCCTAGGGATCCCGTCGCTCGCGCTGACCCCCATCGTCAACGCGCTCGAAAAAGCCGGACTTCTGGTCACCACCGAACGACAGGCGATTCTGCCGGGACGGGAAATGTCCCGCATGCGGCTCTCGGACATCGTGGATGTCGTCCGAGCAGGGGGCGAAACGGGCTCAGAACACGAGCCCGCCTGGAGCAGTGGCATCGATCAACTGGGTCGCGAGCTGGATACCGCGCTCAGTGAAGTGCTGGGCGAACGCACGCTCGCCGATCTGGTCGACGCGACCGAAACTGACGGTCACGATTGAGCGCGCTCAGGCTCCCGCGATTTTCATCTCTTCGACGAGTAGCGAACCGCAGCGAATTCCGCCGCGCAGATCCTGATCGCGGCCAACCGCCGCAATTCGTTTGTACAACTCGCGGAGATTTCCCGCGATCGTTACTTCGTGTACCGGATAGGCAAGTTCGCCATTCTCGACCCAATAGCCGACGGCACCTCTCGAATAGTCACCCGTCACGCCGTTGACACCCTGACCGATCAGCTCCTGGACGAGGAGCCCGCGACCCATCTCAGCCAGCAGCGCTGACAGGTCGTCGTGCGTTCCGGGCACGAGGAGGTTGTGTGTACCGCCAGCGTTACCGGTGGTTGCAAGACCCAGCCGTCGCGCGGAATAGGAACTCAGCACGTAACCCTGCAGCTCGCCGTTGACCACGATATCCCGATCGGCCGTCGCAACCCCCTCGTTATCGTAAGCGGCACTCGCCATCGCACCGGGTATGTGGGGTCGTTCCTGCAGCTGAAAGAATGCCGGGAAAATCGTCTCACCGGCAGCGTCCAGCAAGAACGACGAACGCCTGTACTGCGCGCCGCCAGCAATCGCCGCCACAACGTGCCCGACGAAACCACGAGCAAGCTCGGGAACGAAGACAACCGGGGCATTTTGCGTTTCGATCTTGCGTGCGCCCAGTCGATCGACGGTGCGCTGAGCCGCTCGTCGACCGACAGATTCGACATCCATCAGGGCAGATGGGCTGCGAGCGACGTCGTACCAATAGTCGCGCTGCATGTCGCCATCCTGCTCACCAACGACGGTGCAGCTTAGGCTGTGGCTCGATCTGGCGAGGCTGCGCAGGAAGCCGTGCGAATTGCCGTACGCGCGCGCGCCACCGCCGGTGGACACATTCGCGCCCTCCGAATTGGTGATCCTCTTGTCCAGAGATCTCGCGGCATTTTCGCAGGCAATGGCCATATCGATCGCCTGATCGGCAGCGAGGTCCCAGCGGTGGTACAGATCGAGATCGGGAAGGTCGTCACCCGCCATTCGGTCTGCGTCCGCCAGCCCGGCGCAATCATCGGCGCCCGTGAAGCGGGCGAAACTCAGCGCCTTGTCGACGGCTTCGCGCAGGGCCATGGCGGAAAAGTCGGACGTGCTGGCACTGCCCTTGCGTTTGCCGACGTAGACGGTGACCCCCACGCCTCTGTCATTGGTGTACTCGAGGCTTTCGACATCGCCGAGGCGCGCGGTGGCACTCAGTCCAAGGTTGTGACTGGCGGCTGCCTCCGCCTGCTCGGCTCCACGTTGGGCCGCGTAGTCGAGGACATCGCGCACTATTCCCCTGAGCTGTTCCTCGTCTGGCTCGGATTGCAGTCCGGACTGCTTGATCGCTGGTTCTGTCATGGCGGTGATAATATCGCGATTCAACGCGCCGAACACGGCGGCAACCACGACCGACCCGATGGCCGACAAGCCGAGCAAGAGTGCGCGCAAGCGCGAACATCACGCCCTTCAGGCGCTGGGCGAAAAACTGATCGACTTACCGGAATCCAAACTCCGGGACATTCCCCTGAACGACGACCTGCTCGCGGCAGTTCTGCAGGCGAAGCGGATCACCTCCCGCAGCGCCCAGCGCCGACAACGCCAACTCATCGGCAAGCTGATGTCGCGCGTCGACAATGCCGAAGACATTCGCGCTGCCTATGCGAGAGCAACCCAATCGGCGCGCGAGCAAAAAAGCCTGTTCCGCGAGGTCGAGAGCTGGCGAGACCGTCTTGTCATTGAGGGCCCTGAAGGGTACGACGCGTTTACTGGCGCGACCGGCATTGAGGACGACGAGCTCCGCAATTTGACCCGGTCGTTGGCACGCTGCCACGACGATGCCGCGAAGCGTCGCGTCGCCAAGCAGATTTTCCGAGCGTTGCATACGCTGATGGACCTGGGGATGCAGTCCGACAGCACCTGACGGTAGAATGGCCGGCTCCTCGACATCGGCCAACGGCCACGGAACGACGCATGCAGCCACAGGTAGGGATCATCATGGGGTCGCAGTCAGACTGGGACACCATGGAACACGCCAGCGAAACGCTGACGTCGCTCGGCGTCGCTCATGAAGTGCGAATCGTGTCCGCGCACCGCACACCCGACCTCCTGTTCGAGTACGCCGAGACAGCGGTCGATCGGGGCCTGAAGGTGATCATTGCCGGCGCGGGTGGCGCGGCGCACCTGCCGGGCATGACCGCTGCAAAGACCCGACTTCCGGTCCTGGGGGTGCCGGTTCAGTCAAAGTCGCTGAAGGGTATCGATTCCCTCCTGTCAATCGCGCAGATGCCCGGGGGCGTTCCCGTAGGGACGCTCGCCATCGGTAAGCCGGGCGCGATCAATGCGGCGCTGCTTGCCGCTGCGGTGCTCGCCGTGTCGGACCCGGAAGTCGCCACAGCGCTCGACGCCTGGCGCAAGGCGCAGACGGACAGAGTCCTCAGTCAGACCGATCCGCGAAACTCGTGAAGAAGGTCGGCATAGTCGGCGCCGGGCAGCTGGGGCTAATGCTTGGCGAGGCCGCAGCAGCGATTGGCGCCGAATGTCGCTTTCTCGACCCCGCGGACAACCCGCCGGCCGGTCGAGTCGGCCATGTCGTTAAACACGCATACGATGACGCAGAGGCACTGGCCGCGCTTGCCAACTGGGCCGACGTCATTACCTATGAGTTCGAAAATGTTCCGGTTGCTGCCGTGGAGGCCATTGCTGACACCGTCCCCGTGTTCCCACCACCAACGGCGCTGAGGAACGCTCAGGACCGGCTGCATGAAAAACGCCTGTTTGAACAACTCGACATTCCAACCTCGCCGTTTCGCAACATTGAATCCTCTGAAGATGTTCTTGCCGCGGCCGAAGAACTCGGACTGCCGCTGGTTTTCAAGACGCGGCGCCTGGGTTACGACGGCAAAGGTCAGGCAGTCGTGCGGAAGGCGGACGAACTGGATGATTTGTGGTCGACCCTGGGTGCGGTGCCACTAATAGCCGAGCAGTTCGTCAACTTCGACCGTGAAGTGTCTGTCATAGGCAGTCGCCGCGTGAACGGCGAATTCTCGACCTGGCCGTTAACCGAGAATCGTCACGCCGGCGGAATCCTGCGCGTCTCGCTGGCCCCGTACGATGACGCTTCCCTGCTTTCGGCTGGCGCCGACTATCACAAACGGATGCTCGAACACCTGGACTATGTCGGCACGATGGCCCTTGAAATGTTCGTTGTCGGCGACCGGCTCGTCGCGAATGAATTCGCCCCCCGCGTACACAATTCCGGGCACTGGACAATCGAGGGAGCCGCAACCAGTCAGTTCGAGAACCATCTTCGCGCCGTGCTCGATCTGCCGCTCGGTGACACCGCGCCGCTTGGCCACTCGGTTATGGTTAATTTGATCGGAACAATGCCGAGTGGGCTCGACGCCGCTCAAGACCAGGGCTACGTGCTGCATGACTACGGCAAATCGCCGCGGCCAGGGCGAAAACTCGCGCATATTACGGCCGTTTCCGACTCTGTCGCCGAGCGCGACACTGCGACCGAGCGGCTGTTGGCACTGCCGGGCGTGAGCTAGTCCGCGAAATTCCCACAAGCGGCG
>CAZMEA010000108.1:0-7519 GCA_964565135.1 uncultured Woeseiaceae bacterium | reverse complement strand
ACTCGTTGCCCGGACCAACGAGCATATCGACTGGTGCTATCGACTCTGTGCCAATCGCCATCGCGGCGATCGCCTGGACACCGCCGAGCGAGTAAATCTCGTCGGCGCCGCCCAAATGCATGGCGGCGACGACCGCGGCGTTCGGCTTGCCGTTAAACGGCGGTGAAGCCGCAATGACTCGTTTCACCCCGGCAACCTTCGCGGTCACTACACCCATGTGCGCCGACGCAACCAGCGGATACTTGCCACCGGGTACGTAACAGCCTACAGAGTCGACCGGCAGATTCTTGTGGCCCAGAAAAACGCCCGGGCGCGTCTCGACCTCGATGTCACGGAGGGCGGACTTCTGCGCTTCGGCGAATTTGCGGACCTGCTCCTGGGCAAAGCGGATGTCATCGACATCGGACGGATTCAGAGCGTCGACGCAGGCCGCGATCTCGTCGTCCGTCAGGCGAAAGGACTCGGGAGCCCAGCCATCGAACTTTCTGGAGAATTCGCGCACAGCCTTGTCACCATCGCGAACGACTGCTGAGAGGATGTCTTCAACAGCTTTGCGCACGCGCACCTGATCGTCATGTTTCTGTTGCCGGCTGACACCGGCTTTGAGCGTAGTCGCCACGAGTTGTTTCCCCCGGGATATCGGCGTGTTTGTATTGTTAACGGGCGAAGCATGCTGTTGAACCCATGCTGACGGAGACGTTGTCCCAGTCGACACCGGATGGCGCGACGTAACTTCGCACAGTAAAAGGGCGGCAGTATAGCGCCGGTGAGCATCGCCGTATACAGATTTGACTCAAAAAAATGATGTATTTAGATCATTTCAAAGTTCGCTTTGAGTCGGCAGTGTCGATCTGTGGTGGCTTTGTCCGCCTTTAACCTATTGAAAGATATGACTCTTTAAGAAACATCAAATGCTGAGTGATATGCAATCAGGTAATACCGCATAAAACCTCAGAATAATTGACACAAATGATCAGCGAGGTGTAAGGTTCTTGAGCGAAAAACAATCAAGGCGCCGGGAAGGCGCTGGAGACGCCGGGATGATCGGTGGGCTGGACCACATCAACATTGAGACGAGGGATCTGGATAGCAGTGTGCACTTTTACGAGACCGTCCTCGGACTTCACATCGGCTGGCGACCTGCCTTCGATGTGCCGGGTGCATGGGTGTACGCCAATGACTATCCGATCGTGCATCTCGTGGTGCGACCAACCGTGAATCCGCCACCGACCGGGCCCATCCATCATGTGGCTGTGAAAGCCCACGATCTCGATGCGATGACGGCGCGGCTCGACGAATTCGGAATTCCGTACACGAAAGAGGTGGTGCCGGACCTGGCCGTGACGCAGCTGTTCGTCGACGACCCGAACGGCGTGACGTTGGAGCTCAACTTTTACGCGGATACCGAAGGATAAAGCCCGGAGAGAAGCCGCGTTTCACTCAAGTCCGTATGTCCAGGAAGGGGGGGCATAAGCAATGAAACACAAGTCGATACCCATGATGGGTGCTGCCGCGATCGTTTCGGCACTCTCGCTGTTTGCAGGGAACGCATCTGCGCAGCAGTCTGAGAACCAGCCTCGAGAACTCGAGGAGATCATCGTGACCGGTACGACGCGCCAGGGCGTGACCGTACTCGAGTCCTCTGTTGCCGTGACGGCCATCAGCGCGGAGGACATGGAGCGAGACGTGCCGTTCGGCCTGGTCGACACGCTCAAGGCTGTGCCCGGATTGTTCGTGCAGGAGTCCGGCGGCCAGACTTCCAACAGCATCGGTGTACGCGGTCTGCCCTCGACGGCACAGCTCGCCTTCATCAGCGTTCAGGAAGACGGTTTGCCGGTTAACTATGAGCGCTACACCGTTGACGCGGTACAGCGCTACAGCATCGGTATCGAACGCGTCGAAGCGACGCGCGGCGGCACCTCCGGTGTGCTGGCGCCCAACGGCGCAGGCGCGATCATCAACTACATCTACCGCAAGGGCACCGACAATCCGGAAGGCACCTTGCGATTGTCCCTGACCGACTTCGGCAACACGCGTACCGACTTCTTCTACGGCGGCCCGCTTTCTGAAGAATGGAAGATGGCGGTCAGTGGCTACTACATGTACGGCGATACGCCTCGCGAGAACGGCTTCAACGGTGAGCGCGGCGGTGAGTTCCGCGTCAACCTGACGCGTGAGCTGTCCAACGGTGAACTCAACCTGACGTACAAGAAGGTTGATGAGCGAAACTCGTTTGTACTGCCGCTGCCCGTCTCCCGTGACCCGAACTCAGGAAAACTACGTGAAATTCCGGGCTTCGATTTGAACCACGGCAACGTCACCGGATTCGACAACTCCCGTACGCGAATCCTCTTCGGCAACGGTGAAGTTCTCGAACAGAACACCGTGGACGGCGCGGATGCGGAGGCCGACGTGTTTACGATCGGATTCGACTGGGACTTCGAGAATGACATTTTCCTGAAGCACCAGAGCCGTGTTAGCGACCTGTCGCGCCTGTTCAATGCGCACTTCACCGGTTCGGCCGGGAGCATCAGCATCCTGCCCGCCGAGCTCTACCTGACAGACGACACCATCGATTTCGTGGGTGCAGGCTACGGCACGGTGGGCGACTTTTATGCTGCCAATCCCGGTGCCGATCGATGCTTCCAGTACGTGACGAGCGGCGAGCTGCTATGCGCCGGCGATCCCGCACTGCAGAACCTGAATGGCAATGGTCTGGCGCAGATTCTGAACTCGCTTCGTGAGCCGATCGAGCGTCGCCAGTTTATCAGCGATACGCGCCTGACGTGGGAGACGGACCGCAACAGCCTGTCAGTCGGTGCCATGCTGATCGACCTTGATCACAATCGGCAGCTGGCATCCAGCCTGTTCATGAGCGAAGTCACGTCGAACAACCCGCAGGTCCTCGACATCGTCGCTGTCGACCCGGTCTCCGGCAATGTGCAGTCCTTCCTCAGCGATGGCGGCGTGGTCAAGCACGGCCAGTGGCGAGGTGATGATGACGTGCAGGTCAGTTCGATGTCGCTGTACATCAACGATGAGTTCCAGTTCTCGGATCGGCTGCGCGTCGACGTCGGCCTGCGCTGGGAAGACATCGAATACCAGGCCGTATCGTTGACCGGACTTGGCGACCGTGTACCGGTTGCCGGTGCGCTCGATGTCAACGGCAATGACGTCGACAACATCACGGCGAACAACTTCGCCAACCGTCTGAAAGGCAACGGCGGCACGTCACGGCGAACGGTCGAATACGACGAAGTATCGTGGACCATCGGTTTCAACTACCTGCTGAACGACGACCTGGCGATCTACGGCCGCTACGCCGAGGGTTACCAGACGCCGCGCGCAGACCGACTTGGCGACATCATTCTGAATACGCCGAACGGGCCGGTTGACGCACCGCTGCAGGAAGTCGAACTGGGCGAACTCGGTATTCGCTACTCCGGCGAAACGATTTCGGCATCGGCTACGCTCTATTCGACGCAGTTCCCGAGCCTTCTGACCGGTGGTTTCGGCTTCGACCAGGGTGGCACGCAGGTTCTGAACCAGGCTGAACTCGACGTTGTCGGCGTGGAATTCGACTTCACGTGGCAGCCCGTCGACTGGGCATCCGTTCAGTTCGCCGGTGTGTTCCAGGACGGCGAGCTGGACAACTTCAATACACCTGCGGGCGCCGCGTTCAACGGCAACCAGGTTGCACGTACGCCGGACGAGCAGTTCCGCTTTATTGGCAATGTGTTTGCGACGGACCAGATCACGATCTTCGCGGACTACCACTGGCTGGGTGATCGGTTCGGCGCAAACGACAACGTCGTCGCCTTTGATTCCTGCGGTAACCTCGGTCTCGGCGCAGCCTACACGCCGACGGACCAGCTGACGTTCCAGATCAAGGGCAAGAACATCACTGACGAGGTCTGCTACACGGAAGGCAACCCGAGGGCGACAGTTGCGCAGAACCTGCTGCAGCTGGGCTACGCGCGACCGATCGTAGGCGCCACCTACATCGTATCTGCGCAGTTCGATTTCTTTTGATCCCCTCTCGCGCCGGGACATCCCGGCGCTGATCCCGCCCCGGCACTATTGCCGGGGCGGACTCTTCCGAAACTGCATAGAATACGGAACGCGCGAGAAGCCTCGGCCGGAAGAAGCCAGTGACCAAAGCGGCATACACAAACGCGGTAAAGAAAAAGCTCAAGTCAGGGCAGGCGACGTGCGGTGCGTTCCTGCAGTTGAACAGCAATATCTCGGCGGAGATTTTGTCGAGGGCTGGATTTGACTGGTTGATCGTCGACATGGAGCACGCACCTGTCGAACTCGACTCGCTACTTTGCCAGCTCCAGGCAATCGGTAATTCCAAAGCCTGCGTGCCCTTCGTCCGCGCACCCTGGAATGACCCTGTTGCCATCAAACGAATTCTGGATACCGGTGCCCAGGGCATCGTTATCCCCTATGTAAACACTCGGGCAGAGGCTGAAGCAGCTGTCGCCGCGTGCAAGTTCCCGCCGATCGGAACGCGAGGCGCAGCCTTGAGTCCGCGCGCAGCACTCTACGGCACAAGTACCACGGAGTACTTCGCCCAGGCGAATCATGACAACGTCGTGATCGTCAGCATCGAAACGCAGGACGCGATGCAGAATCTGGACGAGATTCTGGCCGTCCAGGGAATTGACGGCATCTTCATCGGCCCGATGGATCTTTCGGTAAGTATGGGCCACAAGGACGTTACGTGTGGTCAGGTCAAAGCCGCGATCGCAGAGATTGAATCCAAGGTGCTGGCATCTGACAAGTTCCTCGGCACCATCGCGACTGACTGGGCGAAGGCCAAGGCCTGTTATGAGCGCGGCTATCAATGGTTGATTCTGATGCAGGACGGTCTAACGTTGGCCGCGCAGGCGGATTCTGTCGTTAGCCGCTTTCGCGAGCAGCTCGGCAACGACGTCGTGGACGGCTAGTAGACGTTCTCGGAAAGGTAGATCTCAACTCTGGGTTGCCGCACGCTGAGCTCGATGGCCTCACTCTTCTTGTGGCGTACCAGCAATTCGACCGCGGAGTAGATCTCATGGCGGATGTCCTGGTTGATAATGACGTCAATCGTATTGTCAATCAGGTAGCTGCGCGTCAGTTCACTCAGCTCATGCGCGATGAATACGATATCGCATTCACGACCATGCTTTTTGAGAGCGCGCGCGATGCCATCCGTAGCGCCCGCCGTGTTGTAGATGCTGACGAGATCGTGTTGCTCAAGCAAGGCCTTTTCAGCTTCCACAAACGACACTTCGTTGTCGAACTTGGGACCCGGCAGATCGATCACATTGAATCGCGAGAAGCGCTCACGAATCATGCTCTTGAATCCGGCTTCCCGCTCCTCATGGCCCCGGTAGCTGGGGCGCCCGGGGAACAGCGCGATCGAACCACCGGTCTTGTCGCCGAGAAAGCGGCCCATCAACAGGGCGGCGGTTCGCCCGGCGGCGCGGTTATCGAGGCCAACGTAGCCGAGGCGGCTGGACCGGGACAGATCCGACACCAGGCTGACGACGCCCACGCCGTTTCTGGACAGGGTGTCGACAGCTTCACGAACGATGGGATGATCCAATGCCACAAAGGCAATGCCATCCGTATCGGCGCCGACTTCGATCAGCTTTTCTGCGAGGATTTCAGGCTCGAGCTCATCGACCATGTGCGACTGAACTCGCGAGTTGAGCCGTGCGAACGCGAGCCGGGAGTTTTCAATCTCCTTCGTAAAGCTGTCGAAGTAGCCCGTCTTCAGAATCGGAAAGACAAAATCAAATTTGTAGATTATCTTGCCGTCACGCTCGGCAAGTGGGCCAATGAAGTAATTGGTGTTAAAGACCGCGCGGTAGACGCGCTCTGCGGTGCTTTGCTTGACGTTGCCGCGTTCGTTAAGGACGCGATCAACCGTTGCTCGGCTGACCCCCGCTTTCTGCGCGACATCGTCCAGGGTGACCTTCATGTTATTCGTCCGCGTCTTTGTAAGCGTATGATAATCCATAATTTTATCACAGTAGGGCGGGTGTTGAGCGGTATCGCAGCATCATCAATCCCGTTTGTCACTAGCCGGAGATCATTGAGTGTCACACGACTTTAGCGACCAGGTAGCACTGGTCACAGGGGCCGGACGAGGCATAGGTCGAGGCTGCGCTGAGGCGCTGGCATCGCGCGGCGCAAAAGTGATCGCCGTCGCCCGTTCGGGCGACGACATAGAAGAGCTGGCGTCGCAGTTTCCGGGCCGAATCGAAGCCTGGCAGCTTGATGCGACCGGTGACGAGATTCTTGAACGCATTGGCGCTGTTGAGGGCTTGAGCATCCTCGTCAATAACGCCGGTGGGAATCGACCACAGGCGTTTGTTGATGTTGACGTGGATGCATTGGATTTCATGCTTGGTCTGAACGTGAGGGCCGCGTTTCGCATTTCCCAGGCGGCGGTCAGGGTCATGACGCGGCAAGCGATCAGCGGGTCCATCGTGCACATGTCGTCGCAAATGGGGCACGTCGGTTCGCCAAACCGAACTGTGTATTGCATGACCAAGCACGCCATTGAAGGCCTCACCAAGTCCATGGCCGTTGAGCTGGCGCCGTCGGGCATTCGCGTAAACGCGGTGGCGCCGACGTTCGTGGAGACGCCCATGACGAAACCGATGCTCGAAGACCCGGACTTCGAGGACTTCGTGATGAATCGAATTCCGCTGAAACGTCTGGCATCGATTGATGATGTTGTCGATGCGGCGCTATATCTGGCATCGCCGGACGCGCGGATGATCACCGGGCATAGCCTGCTGGTCGACGGCGGCTGGACGGCACAGTAGCGTACCTCGCAACGTACTGACAACGTAGGAGAACGCTATGTCCGAGGTTGCAACGTACCGTACGGTGGCCAGGCCACAGTGGATAGATCACAACGGGCATATGAATGTTGCCTACTTTGTGGTCGCATTTGATGAAGCGACCGATGACGTTTACGAAGACTGGGGCCTTGGACTGGATTACCCGAGTAAGTCCGGTTGCTCTGTATTCACGCTCGGTATGAACGTCGATTATCTGGGCGAGGTTTTCGAGGGCGATGCGCTGCGTATTGAATCTACTTTGCTCGATCGCGATGCCAAGCGGGTTCACTACTATCACGAGATGTTCCAGGACGAGACCGATACCCTTGTTGCGACCAACGAGTGTCTCGCCATGAACGTGAATCTACACAGCCGAAGAAGCTGTCCATTCCCTGACGAAGTGCAGGTGAATTTGAATAGCCGTGTCGCCCGCGCGGATTGGCCATCACGCGCTGGTCGCAGGCTTGGTATCAGACGATCCGTGACTGGCTAACGCCAGCATCGCCGCGCACCGCGGTTTCGAGCCCAGGGTCAACGCCGCGTGGGTAATATCTGTCATCAGAGTAACGTCAAATCAGCAGCTTGTCGCCGGGTTCACAGAGTTTTATTTCCCATCGGGAGAGACGTTTAGTCGTCCGAATCAATGATCTACGCGTCAGCGGCAATCTGCCTACGAA
>CAZMEA010000107.1:0-7541 GCA_964565135.1 uncultured Woeseiaceae bacterium | reverse complement strand
TTGCCGTTGGAATGCGCGCTGTCTTACGGCGCGAAAAGAGAGCCGGGCGGCTAGTTACCCGTTCGACATATGGTTGCTGAGTTCCACCCAGTCGGCGATGGCAACTGACTCGGCGCGCGCGCCGGGATCGATGCCGACGGCCTTCAGTGCCGACTCGGGTGCGACGTCCCGAAGCGCATTACGAAGAGTCTTGCGCCGTTGCGAAAAGCCCTGCGCGACGAGCCGTGACAACAAGTTGGCATCCTGAATGTCGAACGTGTCAGTTCGTCGCGGTTCGATGCGGACAACGGCGGACCAAACTTTCGGCGGCGGTGAGAACGCTTCAGGTGGCACGTCGAACAGCGGCTCCACGGTTGCGTAGCAACCGAGCATGATAGTCAGCCGACCGTAACGTTTACTGCCCGGTTCGGCAGCCATGCGATCAACGACTTCCTTCTGCAGCATGAAGTGCATATCGCGTATCGCGGACAATGCATCGACAAGGTGGAAGAGGAGCGGGGTGGAAATGTTGTAGGGCAGGTTGCCGATCAGTCGCAGGTCCTGGCCAAGCTTCGCGAAATCAAAGGCCAGCGCGTCCGCTTCATGCAATATGAAGTTCTCCGCGGACGCGTGGCGCCTGCGGAGCGCCGCCGCGAGATCGCGATCCAGTTCGATTGCGTGCAGTCGCGCGCCACTTTTTAGCAATGGCTCGGTAATGGCTCCCTGGCCTGGCCCGATCTCGACCAGTGTATCGTCCTTCGTCGCGCCAATTGACGAGACGATGTCATCGATGACGCCAGAGTCGAGCAGGAAATGCTGACCGAAGCGCTTTCGCGCCCTGTGGCCGCCGGTCATCTGACCGTCACGCCTGACTCATCTCGAGCGCGAGCTCGACGGCTGCGAGCAGGCTGCCGGGGTCGGCTCTGCCGCTTCCTGCAAGGTCGAGCGCCGTGCCATGATCGACAGAGGTACGGACGATCGGCAGTCCCAGCGTAACGTTAACCGCGTGGCCGAAGCTCGCATACTTCAATACGGGCAGCCCCTGGTCGTGATACATAGCCAGCACCGCATCCGCTGCACCTCCAGCGGGCGTAAACGCCGTGTCTGCGGGCAGGGGACCGCGCAAGCGCAAGCCCTCTTCCTGCAGTTGTTGTATCACCGGGGTAATCGTCTCAATCTCCTCGGTGCCGAGATGTCCGCCTTCACCGGCATGCGGATTCAGGCCGAGCACCAGGATGTCCGGGTCGGCGATGCGAAACCGCCGTTTCAGGTCTGCGTGCAGCACACGAAGGACTGCTGCAAGCCGTTCGCGCGTGACGTACGAGGCCACTGCTGACAACGGCATGTGGGTGCTTGCCAGCGCGACCCGCAGATCGCCACCGACCAGCAGCATGACCGGCAATTCCGCATTGCACAGCGAGGCAAGAAACTCGGTGTGTCCGGTAAATGGGATGCCAGCCTCGTTGATGACGCTCTTCTGCAGCGGGGCGGTGACCATGCCGGCGAAGTGACCGTCGAGACAGCCCTTCACCGCCAGCGTGAGTCCATCCAGCAGGGTCTGCGCATTGACCGGGTCCGGCGTGCCAAGGACATCCGGATTGGGGAACGATTGCGGCATAACTCGCAGTGCCGGGCCGTCCGGCGCAGCGTGATTGAGTGACGCCTCGTCGACCGGGACCAGGTCGATGGCCTTGCCGATTGCCTTCGCCCGAGCGGCCAGAAGATCAGGATCTCCGACCACCACGAGCCGGTCGGCCAACGCGGTTTCCGCGAGGCTGAGACACAGCTCCGGCCCGACCCCGGCCGGTTCGCCCGCCGTCAGTGCAAGAGGCTTGTGCTCTGCGGTAACGCTCACCGCGCGTGGCCCGCCGGGTTAGATTCGTTTCTCGACGTACGCGTCGTCACGAATGCGGCGCACCCAGAGCTCGGATTCATTGGCAAGTTTGCCGTTGCGAATACGCGCGACGCAGTTTTGCTGCTTCATTTCCTCGGTGTTGTCGTAGGTCCGTCGACCCATCACTTCGAGAATGTGCCAGCCAAACTGTGTCTGGAAAGGTTCAGATATGACACCGACTTCGAGGGTGTCCGCCATGTCTTTGAACTCGGGCACGAAGATGCTCGATTCGGTCCAGTCCATCTCGCCGCCGGAATTTGCGGAACCCGGATCGTCGGACAGGAGTTTGGCCACTTCGCCGAAGTCCTCTCCGTTCAAAATGCGCTCCCTTGCCCCTTCGACGCGTGTCTTCGCCGTCTCGATGTCGATGATCTCGTTCGGAGTGACCAGGATGTGCCGAACATGAACCTGGTCAACTTCACTCTTCTGATTCACGCCGCGCATGTCGTCAACCTTGACGATGTGATAGCCACTCACCGCACGGATCGGCTCGGACACGTCGCCTGTCGACATGTCGCCGACGACATCGGCGAACAGCGTCGGCAGCTGGTCGCCCTTGCGCCACTCCAATGCACCGCCCTCAAGTGCCGTCTGGCTGTCCGAGTGCTGGATTGCCATCGACGCGAACTCAGCTCCTTCCATGATCCGGTTGTAGACTTCCTCGGCCTCTTGCTGGGCGTCGGCAAACTCTTCGGCGGTTGCTGAATCGGGCACGGAAATCAGGATGTGGGACAGTTTGTAATCAGAGTTACCGACGACGTTCCCCTCGAGGTCCGCGATGCACATCTCGACTTCGCGCGGCGACACGGAGATCCGTCGGACGACGTCGATCTGGCGCAGCTGGTCCAGAGTGAGCTGGGTACGCATTTCCCGACGGTACAAACCGTAATCGATGCCTTCAGCGGCAAGGGTTTGCGGAAGCTGCTCGAAGGGAATTCCGTTCTGCTGGCCGAGATTGGCGAGCGCCGAATTCAAGACCTGATCCGAGATCTGGATGCCGATGCGGTCCGCGCGCTGCATCTGAATTTCCTCGACGATCAGCGATTCCAGAACCTGATCAACCAGGACCTCGCGAGGCGGAAGCTGCATGCCCTGTTGGCGGGCGCGTTCCGTGATCGCGTCAATCTGCTCGTATACGCGGCTCTTCAGCACCACGCCTTCGTTGACAATCGCGGCAATGCCGTCAATGAATTCGCCGGTTTCGGACAGCTCTTCGGCGCTTGCGGACAGCGCGACCGATAACGCCAGACCGGCAGTTAAGCCTTTGAGTTTAATCATAATTCTTTATTGAAGATTACGAGTGTAGCCAAGAATACCACGTTCCAGGATGCGGTCAGCGCTGGTGCCGACGCTCGCCATTCCCTTCAGTACCAACTGCAGACCAAAGGATGAATCCTGAGTTCCTTCCCGGGTTGACACATAGCGCCGCGAAACGAGGCGCAGCCCCCAGCAGCAGCTCTCGTACTCAAGCCCGAAGAATTGTTCCAGGACTTCGTCATCGCGCAGCGAGTAGTTGTATCGTCCGACGAAGTTCCACCGCTCGGTGACGGGCCACGACCAGGAGATATCGCCCTGCTCGAGAGAGTCCTGACGGAACCGATAGGCCAGGTTCAGGACCTTGTTATCGGAGGGCCGGTACTGCAGCCGCGCTTCCGACTTCGTCGTGCCCCGGTCGCCATCGCCCCACTGGTGGCCAATGTCAAAGTTGAAATTCTTGAACAGCAGGAAGCGGATTTCAGCAACGTAATCGGAGGATGACGTTGTCGCGAACGGATTGTTTGGCAGGGTCACTCCCTGCTCACTCAGGTATCGCGTCTGCCCGATGGTCGCGAACACGATCTCGTCTCCGCTCGAGCCGTTCAGCAGACGCGTGGTCACGCCAAAGCTCAGCTGGTCGGTATCCGTGATTCGGTCAATACCCAGGAACCGATTCTTGCGAAACAGCTGTACGAGATTGTTGTCGGGCAGAATGGTGTCAAACACCGGCAGGTTGTCCTGGTCCCGATACGGCACGTGAACGTACAGAAGTCGCGGCTCCAGCGTCTGAATCCACCGCGAGTCCTTGCCGGTACGCCGCTCGAAGTTAAAGCCGAGATCGAGACTCGAGATGGGCAGCGTTCGTGACGGGTCGTCCGTTTGCCCTGGTTCGAGGTTATCGAGATCGTACTGCGTATGCTGCAGGACAACCTCTGGTTTGACGAACCAGCCTGCACGCTCCAGGCCCCAGGTGAGTCGGGGCTGCAGGTCCATGCGCCAGCCGGTAACCCCGGTGTCGCGATCGAAGTTGACGATCTCACCGTCGAAACCGGCTTCGAGTCCGAGCGGCCGAAACGGCGAGGTGGCCGAGAGACGCAGCTGTGGCAGCCGCCGGTAAGGCTCGTCGTCAGGGATGATGGCCTCATCAATCACCTGGTAATCCTGTACTCGTCCGAAGAAGGACCAGTAGTCACCGTAGAAGTCGAACACAAAGCTCCGATTCAGGTGCGTGATCGTGGCGGCACTCAGGCTGCCGCGAAGATCCTCGAAGTAGCGACCGTCGGAGGCTTCGCTGAAGTCGACAACGCCACGCATGCCGTTGTCGAAAAGCGTTCTGTGTTTGAAATCGACGAAGCTGCGCGTATCGCCAAAGACGTCGTCGTTGGGCAGATACTCGACCTCGATCGTGCCGTCGTTGTCGTCCAGCAGGTACCGGAACTCGCCGGCGAACTGGAAGCCGCGATCGCTCAGGATACGGGGCGTTATGGTGGCGTCGTAGTTCGGTGCAATGTTCCAGTAATAAGGAGCGCGAATCTCGGTTCCCGTACGCCGTGCGCTGCCGATCTCGGGCGCGAGGAAGCCGGTCTTGCGGGCATCGCCCAGTGGAAACGACAGACGTGGGGCGTAGAGGAAGGGAACTCCCTGAAAGCGGAGCGCGACGTTTTTGGCCGTACCAATGCCGGTGTTCGTATCCAGACTGATGTCGTCTGCCTTGAGCAGCCAGTCGTTCGACCCTGGCGGGCAGGTCGTGTATTCGACCTTCCCAAGCCGGAGAGTGCCGTCGCGAGAGATATCAATGGCGTCAGCAGCGCCACGCGCGCCACCCTGACCCAGCTGAAACTCGGCGCCCTCGAAAACGATGCGCCCCGTCGAATAGGAGAACTGCGCCGTGTCGCTGCGGATCTCGCTGGCCGGGTCCCGGTAACGGACGTCACCGGTCAACGTTACCGCCAGCGACTCCGGATCGTACGTTGCCGACTCCGCGCCGGCGAGCCGCAATCCGCGTCGAAGCAGCACTCCGCCGGACATCGACGCGCGAGGTTCGTCGCCGACGATGGCCTCAATGCTGCCTGCCTCAAGAACGATGCTCTGATCGTCCGCATCCGCACCGGCGTCAAACAATGCACCTTCACTGATGCCGGAGAGTTCGGGCGCGCGGCAGACGTTCGACGATTGGGCCAGAGCGGCCGGGGCGCAGAAAATGACGCATGCAACGACGGACGTGCCGAGGATCGCAGGACGTGCAAGCAGGGACGTGTGACGGAGCAAGGGACTCGGGTGTTCCTGAAACTTTTCAGGTTGTTATGCCGAAAAGGTGTTATCGGGTACCTGATTTGCTACCTTCGCACACAATTCTGCGCCCGGCAATGTGGCGCGACAAAGAGCAAGAATTGGCAAGCGAACAACAATCAGGCGGCGCCGACAACGATCACCGACTCGCGGCGCTGACGCAATGGGTACAGAGCCTTCCGGGGTTTGAAGCAGCAGACCTCGAGCCGGCCTCGGACGACGCCAGTTTCCGTCGGTACTTCCGGGTGAGATCCGGTAACCAGACGTTGATCGCCATGGATGCACCGCCACCTATGGAAGACTGTCGGCCGTTCGTTCAGGTCGCCGGATTCCTGGGAGACATGTCGGTGAATGGTCCGACGATTGAGGCTGCCGATCTCGAGCGTGGCTTTCTGTTAATGACGGATTTCGGCGCCGTCACGATGCTCGATGAGCTGGCGCGCGAACCGTCGCGGACGGAGAGACTCTACGCCGACGCCATCGACACGTTGCTGCGCATGCAAAGTGGCGGTGGTGACTATCAGACGCAGTTGCCACCGTACGACGAAGCGCTGTTGCGCACAGAGCTCGCCCTGTTCCACGACTGGCTTTGCGAGCGCCACCTCGGCCTCGAGTTTTCGGTCGAGGAAGAGCAGCAATGGCAAACCGTGTGCAATCTGCTCGTCCGGAACTCGCTGCAGCAACCGCGCGTGTTCGTGCATCGCGACTATCACTCGCGCAACCTCATGCTGACCAAGTCGGACAATCCGGGCGTCATCGATTTTCAGGACGCCGTCGAAGGGCCTCTGACTTACGATCTCGTGTCGCTGTTGAAGGACTGTTACTACCGCCTCGATCAGGAACACCTGGACTCGTTTGCCCGACGCTTCTATCTCGATCTGCAGGATTCATTGACCAGGGACATGGACACGTCTGCGTTCATGCGCTTCTTCGATCTCACGGGTGTGCAGCGCCACCTCAAGGCGGCCGGAATCTTCGCCCGGTTGCTACACCGTGACGGGAAGGACAGATACATGGCGGATGTACCCCTGGCGCTACGGTACATCGTCGACATTGCGCCACGCTATCCGGAGCTCGGGTTCCTCGCACAGTTTATCGTTCAGAAATGCCTTCCTGAGCTGGAGCGCAGTACTTGAACGTCATGATCCTGTCGGCCGGTCGTGGGGATCGGCTTCGCCCGATCACTGACACCGTCCCGAAGCCACTGGTGGAGGTGCAGGGGACGAGCCTGCTGGAACGGCACCTGCACAGAGTTGCGCGTGCCGGTTACCGCCGGGTCGTCATTAATCTCGGCTGGCACGGTGAGAAGATTGCAGAGCGGGTTGGCTCAGGCAATGAGTTCGACGTCGACGTCGTTTACAGTCCCGAATACGATGGAATCCTTGAGACCGGTGGCGGTGTGCGACGCGCCTTGCCAATGCTCGGCGAGGATCCCTTCTGGGTGCTGAACGGTGACATCCTCACCGATTTCGAACTCCGCGATGTTGAGCTCGACGACGAGACTCTGGGTCACCTTATTCTGGTGCCGACCCCCGATTACCGTCCAAGCGGCGATTTCAATCTGGTGGACGGACGCGTTCGACGCGGCGACAGTCCGACCCTAACATTCGCTGGCCTGGCGGTTTACAGGCCCGAATTCGTCGCCCATCGACCGGTCGAACGCTTCTCGCTGGCGCCTCTGTTATTCGAAGCCGCAGATGCCGGTCGTTTAACGGGAGAGATTCATTCGGGCGTCTGGGCTGACGTGGGAACCCCTGACCGCCTCGATGCCCTAAATCGATCAGGCCAGTCGGTCTGACGACTCCAACGGTGCGTTCGTCAGTCCGAGCTCGGCGAGTAAAAACGGCAGCAGGGCCTCGCGCGCTTCCGACAGCGAGTAGTCGAGACCGAGAGCACGCATATCCGTAACCTCCAGCCCTTGGTAGCCGCAGGGATTGATGCGACTGAAAGGCTCCAGGTCCATCGCTACATTCATGGCCATCCCGTGATAGGTGGCGCCTCTCCTGACTCTGAGACCCACACTGGCGATCTTTCGGTCATCGACGTAAACACCGGGCGCGTTTGCCCGGCACTCTGATGCAACGTTGCGACTTGCCAGAAGGGTTATAACGGCGCGCTCGAG